>CAYRKB010000162.1:0-8489 GCA_964424705.1 uncultured Victivallales bacterium | reverse complement strand
CAACCGGCCGGCCCTCCGCCGCAGACGACCACATCCCACTCCCCAAGGACTGGAATATCCCGTGACGGCTCATTTTGACTCGGCTTCACGCATCTCTCCCATGGTTGACGGCCGCTGTGGGCCTTTGCCTGCCGTTCGCACGTCCCGCGCGTTCACGGGAAGCACCCTGTGTACCCGTTTTAACGCCGCCGGTTTATATAGCACACGTTTCAGCGTCCGAACAAGATAATACGGGTATAGGGAGATGCACACTACAGCCGCTTGTGCCCCAGCAGACAGGTTTGAATCTGCTCTGCACATTGATCAGGGTGCTGGAGAATCGTCCGTCCCCAGAATGTCAGAACGTGCCAGCCGAATGCCTGGAGTTTGTTCCGCTTCTCAGCGTCACTGATCAACTTCTCGGGTTGGCCGTGGTAGGCAAAGCCATCGCAATAGATGGCCAGCCGCTCCGTCTCATAAGCGAAGTCGGCAATAGTGATCAACCGCCCGCACTCGTCGTTAAACGAGCGTTGGACGACCGGTTCGGGCAGTCCTGCGGCTCGAATTGCATGGAGTAAAGCGACCTCGATCGGGGACTCTGTGCCTTTGTTGTCACTTGTGGTCGGCTCCAGTTCAAGATCGGCAAGTCGTTGTTCGGTTGTGAGGCGGGCGGCACCGACGGTCGCGCCGACTGCCGGGCCGATTGGCCCCTTCAGGGACGCGTGGAACAGGAACTCCCGTACCAAGTCCTTGTTCAGCAGATGATGGAAGAACTGATTTCGATAATTTTTGAGGCAACGGTAACAGGCCCCACCGCAAGCGTGGTTGAAAAGTAATGCAGACGCAACACACGCGCATTCGTGGAATCTTTCCGCCAGCGCCTCCAAGTATCCGGCACCGCCAGGAATGGTCTCGTACAAGACAAGGCTCCACCCCGTTTCGTTGGAGCCCTGGTGAAAATGGGCAATTTCGTCCTGCTCAAGCTCCAGCAGTTCAACCGCTCCGTTCACCAGCGCACTGCCCAGTGTTCGGAGGAATGGCTCGGGATTGGTCCCGATCCATGCGCCAGATACTGGCACCACGAGGGTGTCGGCGCTGAATTGGTAAGCAAGCGCGAAACGCTGCACGTGCTCGCGACACCAGGCGGCATGGTCGTCGTCCCATTTTTTTTCGCGTGGTGGTGTGAGTCCTGCCGACTTGTGCCTCCCGCAGCCAGGGCAAAGCTGAAAGAGTTCCCCGCCCTGTCCCAAGGAACGGGATCGCTTGCCAAGGTTCGTCACCAACAGTTGCGCGCGAGGTCGGAGTTCGATACTGAAGAAGTCGTAGGGCACCATCTGGCATGCCGCGCCCTCGGTGTAAACGGTGCTCTCTCGTCGCTCGAAGGAGACGCGCTGTCGGGCCTCTTCGTCGGCGTTGATCTGCGTGTTCTCCTCAGCCTCGAAGCTGTCAATAAGAGCCAGGTCGATCGCCTCCGACGGCGGTGTATTGCAGAGCGGGCACTCGTTCATGGCGTCGAGCAGCGCCGTGCCGCATGCCTTGCAGAAGTACGCCCGCTGGATGCGTCCCCCTCCCGCACCGCGCTCAACGCCACCCTGTCCGCCGCGCCGACCGCCCTCGAAGTACGCTCGGATGGTCTTCAACTTGTGGCCGTTGGCATAGATGAGGTTTCCGGGCGCGAACTCGAACAACGCCATCCACGCGGCGCGCTGGAGTGTCGGCGTGTCGGTGACACCGGGATCGAGCCGGAACGTATCCGTGGGGAACTGGTAGGACGGCAGCAGACCGCAGTCTGACAGGTAGGAAAGGACATGAGCCTTCTCCTGGTCCTGAGTCAACTCGCGGTAGGCGCGTTCGCGCGACCGCGCCTTCTGAACGGCGTACCGGTCCGCCAGAATCCGCTTATAACGTTCCCATTCGCCAAACAGGCGCATGACCTTCGTGAACCAGTCATCAAAGGCACCTTCGATCTCCGTCGGAAACGTGCAAACGGTCTCCGCTGGGTCGAGTCTGCCGCCGAAGCCCGCATCCACCGCAAACACACGCGAGGCGAGAGCGGCGAGGGGCTGTCTGCGGGCGACAATCTCGTCCAGCACAGGCCGAACGAGCTCGCGCTTCCACTCTTCCGGCGCATGGATGTTGTCGAGCAGGTCTCCCAGCATGGCAGGCAGGTCGTGGTCGAGTTCCTCAAGCACGAGCGAGCGCACGTGCCTCGCGACGATGCGCATGTTGTCCAGTTTGACCCGTGGAGGCAGGAACTCGCCGCGCACGATCCAAGCGGGATTGTCGAAACAGTGCCGGTCGTGGGGGCCGACGCCGCAGAAAGTCGAGACGAAACCAATCCTGTGGGTTCGGCCCGCACGTCCCGCACGCTGAACGTAGTTCGACGGCATGGGCGGGCAGTTTCGCAACAGCACGGCGTCCAGCGTGCCGATGTTCACGCCCAGTTCGAGGGTCGGACTGCAGACGAGCACATCCAGTTTGCCATCTCGGAACTCGGTCTCGCGCTTGGCGCGGTCATCCTGGGAGACTTGCGCCGTGTGCTCTTTGGCGAGAAGGCGCCGGGGGTTCTCCTCAAGGTACAATCGCTCATAGTATCCTTCGAGGTTGGCCGAACACGGCACAAGGTCGCCAGCTTCGCCGCGGCATCGCCCGCCGCCGTAGCAGGCCGTCCCCTTGTAGGGACGCCAGGTCTGGCATTTGCGGCACCGCCATCCGGATCCGGCGGAGAACAGACGGATGAAACGAGGGTTGACCTGCCAGGCTGGTTTGCCTCCGAGGGCGGCGGCGGCCTTGGCAGGTGGTCGCGCCGGGACGAGGACCTCCTTGTCGGCCAGCAATGTCAGCACCGCCTCCGTCCACGCCTCGCCATGTCGGCCAAGACCGCCCTTCTCGTCGACAAGTTTAGGGATCACGCTCTTGACGCCCCTTTCCGAGTCGTGCAGGAAGGGAAAGAAAGTGGAGCCACCGGGGCCATGCTTGGCAGCCTCCGTGCGCGTCTTCACGAAGAAGACGGGACGGACCTCGCGTTCAGGAAAGGCGACAAGATACGGCTCCTGAGTCAGTTGGAACCACGGCATTGCCGTCGCGTTCAGGTATTGCTGGAAGAAGTTGAACGCGACCGCTCGTCTGCGACGCATCTGGTCAAGCAGCGCGCGCAGAATGGTGCCGCCCTGTTCGGTGGTGATGCCTGCTACGCCGCAGGCCGAGACGAAACGCTGATCGGCGATGACCTCATCAAGGAACTCATAGTCGACAGCGACGATCGCTAGATTCTCAAGGGAGATGCGCCGTCCAGTGTTCCTGCAAAACTCCCCGGCAGTTCCGAACTCAAGCGCTTTGATCCAGAGCTTTCGCTCGTCCATTCCAAGGCGTCTGGCGGCAAGGCCCATGTTCTGAAATATCTCCAGCAGTGCCGGTGCCACGCCGCACAAGGATATCCCCTGCGCCCCCGCCTCACGCACGAGCTTGGCGATGGCATGTCGCAGCGCGAACATGCGGTGCCGCCCGCTCATGTAGCCTGCCTGATGTGCTGCATCCTGCCGGTTGTCGGCGAAGGTCAGGAGCCTCCTTCTTTCAGGCGGCAACCGGTCGAGATGGTGCGTAGCCAGCACGGACGTTGTAGCGGCTACGCCCGTACGCAGGAGGGTCAGGATGTCGCCGTGTGTGTAGACGTCGTGGCAGACGGGACACGTGTTGCCTTTACCGCGCAACACCCATTGCCGGCTCATGCCTGTGGTCGAGTCGGGCACCTTGGCGTAAACGCGGCCGGAGTGGTGGTCGACCCAATCGCACGTCCAGTTCTTGCGGGCTGACCGTTTTTTTTCGCTCTTCTTTGGCCGCTCTCCAGCTTCAGCCTCGGGGGCGCCGCCATCGGCGTCCTCGTCCTCGTCTTCGCCACATTCCTCCGGAATGGTCGCCGTGATGAAGGCCGTCGACTCATCGCTTAGAAAATCGTCGTTGGGGATGGTTTGGGTCGGAGCATCCTCATCGAAACGGACCTTCACGAAATCCTGCCCACACGTGCGACAGATGACCGCAGGGCGAACGGCACAGCCGCAACGGGGACATTTCTCGGAACCGTCCCGCACCAGTTCCCGACAGTCCGGGTTCATGCAGAGGCCTACGTCATACACGCCATGGAAGAACGTGTGAAGCTTGGGACGCAGCACGGGGGTGCCGTCTTCCGCTCCTGCGCTACCGACAAGCAAGTACGCCTCGATGAGACGGGTTCGCGCGGCAAGGTCGATGATCGCAGCGGACGGGAACTTCTGCGGCAGAGCGTTCGCGAGTTCCGTCAGGCTCATGGGTTCCGTCGCCTGCTCGTTCAGCCAGGATACAAGCAGGTTATCTTGCATGATCGAGCCGACTTGTGTGGCGAGCGTCCCACCGCTTCGAATGGGCCGTCCTGCGAGACGTACCGCCATGGCAGCTATTTGGGCCTCGTCGCTGGCCGCGTCAAGTTCCTCCTGGGAGACGTTCAACCAAGGCGGCTCATAGGGTGTTTTGGGTACGGGCACCGACCGCACCGTTTCGCCAATCACGTCTGACGCCTCGAACGGCTCGGCGAACAGATCCGTCAGGAACTTGGCCAGGGCCCGGTCGCCGCCTGCTCCCTGCGAGACGGTGGCGGAAGTTCCAAGGCATCGCAGTTTTCCGTTCGGCAGGCCGCAACGCGCCTTGAGACGGCGGATGAGGCACGCGATTTCCGTGGCGAGCGCGCCTCGATAGGTATGAATCTCGTCGAGCACCAGATACTGCAGCGCAGGACTGAACAGGGGCCGGTCATCCTTGCGCACAAGCAGGAATTCGAGCTGTTTGTAGTTGGTCAGGAGGATGTCCGGCGGGTCATGCCGTATGGCACTGCGACTGATCCGCTCCAGTCCCTCTACCGGTTCGCCGGGAAGCTGGCGGATGACGGTCTCGCTGTCGCCGGTGTAGAGGGCAAACGAGAACCCCGTGCCCGTGTCGCGGATCAGTTCCCGCAGGCGCACGAGTTGGTCATTGGCCAGCGCATTCATCGGGTAGAGCAGAATCGCCTTCACACCCCGTACGCCTTGCTTCCGCAGATGCGCCACGCCGGACAGTACCGGTAACAGGAACGCCTCGGTCTTGCCGCTGCCTGTGCCGGTTTTGACAACCACGTTGCGTCCAGCGGCCGACCGGCGCAGCGCCTGCTCCTGATGGGCGTAAAGGGGATGCTCCCCGAATTTCCAGTTGAGTCGGCCCACATCCCCGTGAACAATTTGCTCCCGCACGAGGTCGGCAAGGGGCGTTCCTGTCTCGAAGTCGCGGGCCAAGGTCACGTAAGGTCCCTTGATGAGCACATCGGTCGCCTGGACATGCTCCTCGAACTGGGCTCGCAATTTCTCGTTGGATAGCCGGTAGGTGCTGAGCATGAAGCGACGGTAACAGTCTTGAAGGTGCCGAACGCTGCCGACGACCGAGAATGTGTTTGTAGCGGTCACTGGATGGTCTCCTCTACGGATGACTCCGTGCGGATCTCTGAAAGCCATTTCTTCCTGAAGTGTGGCTGGAGCTCTGCTCGTGCCCCCACTGTATCAGCCACTTCCTCAAGCGACTGCAGATTCTGCCCCAAGCCCAGTTCACAGGCGCTCACAATGGCGGCTCGGTCGCCAGTGGTGAGAATGATCGCACTTGGCATGCATGCGACGCACCAGGCCAGAAGGTCCCGCTCTCCTGCGTCCAAGCGGACGAAAGACGTGGACTTCGCCTGTGCCATCAGGCGGTGTTCCTGAGTGGTTGTGTGAATTGTCACCTCGGTATCGAAAGAGATCAAATCTACGTGTACGTACTTCCTATCGCGGGGATTGCCACCCTCCAACTCCTGGCGACACTCGGCCACGGTGTGCAATGAGAAGCGTGAAACAATCTGACGCCAGCACTTCGTGCGGAATGCCTCCAGAATCGCACACGTATCGAGGTAGAGGGTTGGCATGTTCGGCGGCATGGTGTCTACACCCCTAACGGCACAGGAAGGCCATGACCGGTGAACAAGTCCTCCAGTCCGCCACGGCCGGTTGTCGCGAGGAGCCTTATCAGCCGCATCACCGAGATCTCGCCTCTTTCTATCGCCTCGGCCGCACGCTCCATGAACCGGCGCGAGAAGGGCGGCGGCGGCGGGCCGCCTGCCATCGTTAGCGCCGGCTCGTTGAGTTCCAGGCGGTCGGCGTCCGTCATCAGGCCCAACGCCTTCACCCGGTTGATCAATGCCGGTGCGGACACGTGCAACTGGGCTGTGACGGCGGCAAACCAGTCCTGGAGCGAGATGCCCCTGGCTTCGCGCGCTTGCCACGATGGCTCTACGAGGGACCGTGGCATAAGAAGGGCGCCAGCGAAGTTGTCAGCCAGTTGTTCGACGCGCTTGACCTTGTAGCCTTTGGGCTGTTCCCGGTCCACCCGTTCCGGCGGCATCGCGTCCCAAGTCAGGACATGGAACAACTCGTGTGCCAGGTCGAAGTGGCGGCGGCCCTCCGGGTCTTGACGGTTCACC
This sequence comes from uncultured Victivallales bacterium, assembly GCA_964424705.1. Lineage (GTDB taxonomy): Bacteria > Verrucomicrobiota > Kiritimatiellia > UBA8416 > CAYRKB01 > CAYRKB01. Next base: position 1,999 of record CAYRKB010000162.1, on the reverse strand, counting down.
AGGATGGTATCTGCGCCCGATACCTGGCAGGCCGCGCCGGAGACTCCCTCAGGCATGTCAACCGCGAGCACGAGCATGTGCAGCCGTTCCTCGATGGCCGCGGCCAGTCGCAATGCCGGCTTGTCGCCCAGGTTCCACAGGGCAACAAGCTGCTCACCGGTTGCCTGCGCCTCTTCGAAGGTGGAACGCTCCGTCAGACCCAGCTTCTGCCGCAAGGGGCTGGGGTTCTCCTGCCGCCGTCGGGTCTGGTCGCGCCAGAAGGCGATCCATCGACCGGCATCCTCCTCGAACGCCTCCAGCCCGCCTTCGCCGGCGCCTTTCGCGCGGAACGAAAAGCGAGCCTCGGCCACCAGGCGGAAGGGGTCGGTGAAGAAGTCGAGGTCACGGTCAAGCGTCGCCATGAAGCGCATCAATTCCTCCGCCGAAACCTTCCGGCTGCCCGCCTCGATGGCCGCCAGCGTCTGACGATCATTGAACCCTAGGCTCTTGCTGAGCTGCTCCTGTGTAAACTTCGCCGCCTCGCGGGCTGCCTTGATGCGCAGTCCCACCTGAGTCGCGAACTGGTCCGTCGCTGATGGTGGCATGTGTCTATCTCCCCTTTCAACGACAGCAGTATCGCATATTCGCAGACGTATTGCAATAGTTTCTTGCAATATTAAAAATGCAACGACATGATGCTGCCCATGAAAGGAGGTGATCACGATGGCAAAAGACGCATCAGGAACGCGGGACTACCGGCCCACAGCAGAACAAGGATGGGAATCAAGATTGAGACGATGAACCAGGCTGTTTCCCTTACTTTCCGAACAGGACTCACACATCGTCATCTATTTTCTTCTGGCAAGGGATCTACCAGAACGCGTGTTCGTGCGAGAGCTATTGAGTCTCTTGCTCCCTGTCTGGGCAAGCATCTTCTGTGCGCGGCTACACGAGTATCGCGAGTGTCGGCATAGTTCCGGAATGGAACTTCCACACGCCGTTGGCCGCGCATGTAATGCTCAGGCATGGCTCGGCGGATCAGAGATCTGGACCCTCTGTGAGCGAATTGCCGGACAGGCTGACGCAGCCACAGACCTCTTGAAGAAGGTGTATGACGTCTGGCACTGTTGTTTAGGTCGTCCTTGGCCATGTGACAAGGGGGCCAACTTCAGCAGAAGCATGCTTGACTGGTACTCCTGGAAGCTTGAAAAAGACCCGGCGAAGGCCGCAGATCTTCTAGTGGATGTCACATCATCTTCTGTAAGGATATTGGTCGATACACTAACGTCAACTGACGACTGCAGTCGAATCGATGACCGCATCGGTCAGTGGTTTTTGCATCAGGTGTTGTCTGCAATCACCCGCGAACGTTTCAAGTGGCAGGGGGTTGTGTCAGAGGAAGGAGCGGAGACACGGGAGCGGCTTGGCAGATTCGCCGCGATGACGCTTGCTCATGCTCACCACACCCCCCATACGGTTGAGGATCTGATTTGGGCGTTGTCACAGTACGGCTACCAGGTCTTGGGCGTAGATCGGCGAATCCATCTTGCCAGTCACATCAGGCATGGGGCACGGGGAGAACCGTCGCTGCACATGACGCGGGAGTTCTACCGCGACCACTTCTTCCACACGGTTGAGGTGTGCCTGCTCGGAGATGTGTTTCTTAGCCTAATCAACCGACGGCATCACACGGTGAAGGCTTTTCGGCCAACGAAGGAAATGAGACGCCAGTGGCACGTTGCGTCGCTGCTTCACGACATCGGTTACGCGGTCGATGTGACCAAGGGACTGCGGGATTGGTTGGACTTCTTTGCTTCCACATCATTTGCATCTTTGGGCGAGCACTTGAGCGAAGCGCTAAAATCCATGGGCGCGGGGTTGGGACCATTCTACGAATCACTGGGTTTCAAGGAAGAAGACAAGCCGTGGGAGGATCATGGACTTGTTGGCGCTCATCACCTTCATACATTAGTGCCTTACCGGCCAACAACACCAATAAATAACAAGTTGTTTAGGCGGC
>CAYRKB010000161.1:0-8515 GCA_964424705.1 uncultured Victivallales bacterium | reverse complement strand
TGGGTAACGGCGCCGGAATATTTCGACATCATTGAGCGTTCAGGCATCAAGCCGGCGCTGCTGCAGGCCGGCCCGAACGATTTCTTCCCTGATCGGCCTTGGGGCCTTACAGGCAACTTCATGTGGATTGGTGCACGCGTCGCGGCGAGCCAGGCGCTCACGGCCGAAGCGCTCGCCGTGACCGCGATCCTGAACGGATTCAAGTGGACCCCGGCGCACCAGACGCGGCTGGACGACGCGTGGAAGAATCTGCTCATGGGCGAACACCATGACGCCGACCTATTCAACGAAACGCGCGATTTCATAGATCCCTCGCAGAAGCTTTCGCTCGACTTGTCCGCGGAGGAGGCGGAGTTCATCGCGAAAAAGACTGCCGCGCAAGGCGACGCCGTGCTTGTGTTCAATCCCACAGGTCATCCGCGTACCGAAGCCGTCTTCCTGAAGGCCACTGGATCGCTACGGGTGACCGCGCCGGATGGGACAGCCGCGGCGGCGCAGCAAGGACCGGACGGCGCCTGCTTCATAGCCCGCGACGTTCCAGCGCTGGGTTACAAGGTCTATCGCATGGAGCCCGGCGAGCCGATCGCGGCTCCGCCGGCGCCTGCGGACCCGCGGCTGCTCGAAACAGACAGGTACCAGGTCGCCTTCGCTTCCGAGGGCGGACTCGTCCGGCTGCGAGACAAATTGAAGCAGAAAGACATCATCAAGGAGGGTGTCCGAACCGGCTTCCTTGAAGGCATGATCGGTTCGCGAATGGAAACGTCGCGCGGGAGCGTGCGGCAGACCTATGCCGGGCCCGGGCTGTGGCGTGTGGTCGAGACAGGCGTGGTGGGGTGCATCTCCTATGAGATGATCTACACGTTCGTGGGCGACAGCGACCGCATTGACCTCGACATCCGGCTGGAAGTTCCTGCGGAAACATACATCGGCAACGCGGACCCGAAGATTCCAGGCGCGCCGCGCCCGGGAGGCGAGGCCGATAACGGAGCCAAGCTGCGGTATGTCTTCCAGGCGGAACTCGAGCGGATCACGATCCAGGACGGCTCGCCGCCAACACGCTTCGCGGGGCCACGCGGAGTGCGCCATCAACCACTGATCATTCAAACCGCCCCGCCCGGGGACGAGACTTTGGACGCCAACCTGTGGGCCGCGGTCGAGACGGACAGGACAGGCCTTGCCATCACCAATTGCGGTGCGATGGGCTACCGCTCCGTCGGTTCCTCGCTTGAGCCCGTCCTGGCCTATAGCGGCAAGTATTCATGGGGCAATCAGCGTTTCATGCGGAAGGGGAGCTACACGAACAGTTATGCGATCGTCCCGTACGGAGGCTACTCGCTCTGGTCGTACGGCATGTATCACAAGTACGGCGGAATCGCGGAGCGTGGCAAGGTCCATAGGCACGCCGTCGAGCGGGATCGTCCGCTCTACGTCCTTGAATTCAAGGGCCAGGGCGGCAAACTGCCGCTTCAGGGGGCGGCGGTGGAACTGCCGAAGGTGGAGGATGCGGTCACCGTGCAGGCGCTCTTCCCGCAGGACGGCAAACTGTTCCTTCGCTTGTGCAACATGGGCGAGAAGCCCGTGTCGGTTTCTACAGACAGAGAACTAGCTTCCGTCAACCTCGCTTTGACTCAACGAAATCCGGCGGCATTGCCGCTGTTGCTCCACCCCTGGCGGGCGCAGACGTACGAGATTGGTAGTGCGAGAAAGTGAGCGTCCTCCTGAAAGGACAACTACCAAAGAGGTGACAAGATGAGCCGATCCAAGATGAGAGTGTTGCTTCTTACGGGTGCGGTACGGCAACCTGTTCAATGGACTGGTGTCGACGCGCGTCAGCTTCTACCCGAAGGCGTTCGGCGGCGGCGAGACATGGACGCCGAACGAACTGCTGACCGGCATCTGGCCGGCCTATGACGTCGATACGCCGATCCTTATCGGCGAGTTTTCCGACGCGCAGGAGCGCCGGTGCCTCATGGCCGTTAACAACAGCAAGACCACGATCGACCGCGTCTTGTTCAAGCTCCCGTTGAAGACGAAGATCTACTCGTTCCGGTATGGAGCCGAAGGCAAGGAATACGCGGAGAACGACGGAAGTCAGCCCGACAAGGATTGCATCCCGGTCTGGATCTGGCTCGCGCCGGGACAGGAGTTTGTCTGCCGGGTCGAGCTCCAGAAGTGATTTTTCTGAAACCCCGTGCCGCGGTTCCGACCTGACCGCGAAATGGGTCGAGCGCCGTCCAAGCCGGTGTCCCGGCCTGCTGAGCTGCTCGAATGTGTCATCGGTCTTGAAGCAGCTTGGGGAGGTGACAGCACAAGGATTTGGAGATGGGGCAATGAACGCGTGAGAGATTGTTGTCGAGCAGATTCACCACCGCGAGACCCGGCCCGTGCCCTACACCCTCGGCTTCGAGGGCGACGTTGCCGAGCGGCTGGACAAACATTACGGCGGCAGCGAATGGCGCGGTACCGCGATCCCGGCGCGCAGGTTAACGGACGCGAATCCCTGCGCGCGAATCTCTTCTATTCTGAACTCGCCGATTGGGAACTAGCCTTCACCCTCAACCCACCTAACGGTCTTCCAACCGGGCCCGTGGGTGATTCAAACGTGCTGGCCAGGCAAATGATCGCGAAATACCGCCCGATGCTCGAAAAGGCCTACGCCCTGGATTTCCAACAAGAACTTGCAGCGGATCTCGCGGACGCAACAACCCTTTGCTGAACGGTACAGGGATGCAGGCGGGAACTCACAAGATGAAGGCATTAGAATCAGGGATGAAAGAACGAACCGAATGATGATCAGATCCGACTTGTGCCCTGATTTCTTCGACATGATTCCACGGCAGGCCGTTGCCACAATCGCGTTCGACGACGGAATGCCTCAAAACTCTATTTGGGATTTCAGTCAAACCCGTGAGGGGCGTTTGTTCGTGGCGCTCTGCGGAGAGGGCTGTGTGCCGGTTTCCGGACAACTGTTTGAATTCCTTCCCGGGGAAGAGCGATTGCGATTCTGCTTCGACCTTCAGAAGGCGTGCATGGTCGGCGCGCGCGCCATGCCCCCGAGCAAGATCCATTCCTCTATTGACGAATTGCCCGACGGCCGATTGATCATGGTTACCCACAACACAGCGCCGGCGCCCGGGCATCCGGGCTGGATGATGGACGCCTATTACGATCACACTTGGGAGGGATTTGCCGGCTCGCATCTCCTGATTTACGATCCGAACAAGGATGAGGTGCAGAATCTCGGCATCCCTGTTCCGCGCGAATCGATCTATGGCGGCATGTACGATCCGAATCATCATGCGTATTACATGATGGGATACATGCGTGGGCATCTTTACCGTTACGACCTGACTTCGGGCGACTTGAAAGACCTCGGGCAGGTCACGGAGTTCGGGTCATTCCGCTTCGCTCGCGGGCCGGATGGGGACTTCTACAGTTCCACGCGTTCCGGCTGGCTTTTCAAGGTGGATGTAGACAAAGGCTGCGCGGTGGATATGAACTACCGGCTGCCGGGCGCGCCCGGCCTCAATGTCCGCCGGCAATGTGCCTTTGCCGCAACAGGCCCGGACGGACGGCTTTACATTACGCATCACATCTCGAACCGGCTTGTGGCGTTGGATGTTCAGTCAGGTCGTATCGAAGACCTGGGTTGCATTGATCCCATCTCCATGGAGAAGGACTCGCCCCGATGTGTGTCGGGCATTATTTGGGATGACCACGGTTGCCTCTGGTATGGCATCTCCAGCTTCACGCCGACAGGGCCGGGAATGTTCATGCATCTCGGACAATGGGACGTGCTGCGCGGAAAGCCGCCGGTTGTGCACGGTATGATTGGTACGGCGGAACGGGCTGCCTGTTATGTGAGCGAAATGATCCACGCCAACGGCAAGCTTTACCTGGCGGATACAAACCACGAGATGGATCCTCCTTGCCTACGCGTGATTGATCTGGCCTTGCTGGAACAGCACGCCTCCGACAGAAAAGAAATCTGCCGGGACCCGGTGACCTACTCGTTTATCGACGACGGGATTGCCGCGATGCCCGACCCCGAGGCCCGGCCGCTCGTCGAAGAATACCTGGAAAGAAGGAAGCCGCAAACCGGCCGTGGCGTGGTGAAGAATAGCTTCGTCATCGAGGCCGAGCGGGTGGAGGTGTTTCAGTTGTGGCGACATGTGGAGCCGGAGGAGTCCGGCGTTGTGGCGCTGGTTTGGGAGAACGAGGAGGTCTTGCGGGGCTATTGCGGAAAGCGCATCTTCCGCTCTTTCACGATTTGTCAGGAATCGGGCATTGTCTGGCAGGGCGAATCGGATTCGGCGCCCTGGTCCTCCGGTCCTGTTCCAGAAGAGCTGTCAGCCTTCCAACTTCCCTCCCGGCCGGGCCGTCAGTATCTGGCCCGCCTCTCGTGTTGCGCGGCGTGGAAGCAGGACTGCTATTTGGTAGGCACGCTGGACGGCCTTTTGGCATGCGCGGATCTCCGCCGGCGAACCGTGCTCTCTCTCGGGCCCGTGTGCCGGCAGGGCCCCGTTCGCGGGATCGGCGTGGATGCCAGCGGGACGCGTGCGTTCGGGACGGCGGGCGACGAGAACGATCTGGGGTCATGCTTCTATTACGACGAGACCGTCGGCGTGCGGGAACTGGGCCGGGCCTTCACCTCCGATACCGCCCCGGGGCTTTTGGGCAACAGTTGCGTATTGAGTGCGGCAGCCGTTTCGCCCTCGGGCCACAAACTGGCCATTGGCGGGGCGGATCGGCTGGGAACAGTCTATGTGTACGAACATCCGGTAATTCCCGGTCTGCCGGTGACGGTGTGAGTTCCCTAAGTCCAAAAGCACACGATTCGCCCGCGAGGATCATGCAGTGCGCAAACTCCTTCGGGAGAACGCACTCGTGGAATTGACGCTGGATCAGCCTGCCGCGCCGGCGCTCTTCGTGCGAAGGCGGGTTTGTACGGGTTCAAGTCCTATATTGCCTGACGGAAGCCGGCCTCACGCCGCGGAATGTGTCCGGGATACTTGCATTGCCCGCGCGAAGACAATAGATTCGCGCGTTGGGCAAAGGCGAGAGGGCGCAGGACATGACGATGCAACGCATTCAGCGCGTAAAGGCGGTCTTTCACGGGCCGCCCGAGAATTTCCCCACCGGGGCGTCCCCGGGCGCCGCGCTTCTCGGCAACGGCGATCTGCTGGTGGCTGCCGGCGGGGCGGCGGACAGCCTGACGTTCCGGTTTTCCAAGCTCGACTTCTGGCAGGCGCGTGAGGAGGCCGGGCCGCCCGGCGGACCCCGGGGAGCCGCCCGCACCATCGGGGCGTTGACCCTGGGCGCGCCCGCCCTCAGCGGGGCGGCCTACCTGCTGGAACAGCACATCCATGATGCAACCGTTCGCGGCCGATTTGAGAAGAACGGGGCAATTCTGTCCATGACGGCATGGACTCCCCGCGGCGAGAACGCGCTGGTGGTGGAATTGCAGGCCGCGGGCCGGGAGAAGATCACGGTTCACCCCGTCATTGAGATCCAGGACGGCAATGATGCGGTCGTTGAGAAGGGCGTCGCCGACGGTCTCGCATGGTATGAGCGGCGTTTCGAAACGCCGAATCTCCTGTGGAAGACTGCGGTCACGGTCGCCTCGCGCCCCCTGGATGGCAGGCCGATCACGCTGGAGCCCGGTTGCAAGCACACGCTCGTGCTTGCCTTCGTGACGAATCACGACACGCCGGACCATCGCGCCCGTGCCGCGGAACTGGTGCAGAAGCTGAATGATAGCGGTCTGGCCGCTGCACGGGCCCGGCATCTGGACTGGTGGAGTGCGCTGTGGCGCAAATGCGCCACGGTGGAAATCGGCGATGAGTATCTGGAGGACCGCAACTACGGATCGCACTACATCCTGGCCTCGTGTTGCGGAAACAGGAGCTTCGCCCCCGGCCTGTTTGCGTGGATCACGAACGACTGGCCGGGGTGGGGCAGTGACTACCACGCCAACTACAACTTTGAGGCGGCCTGGTGGGGAGCACTCACCTCAAACCTCGTTGAGCTGGCCGACCCGTATGATCAGCCGGTCATGGACTATCTGCCCCGGATGAAGGCGTACGCGAAGCGGTTTCTGAACGTGCGGGGCGCCTACTGTAACGCCGGCTTCGGCCCCAAGGGGCTGCATGTTGACATCGCTGCGACGCCGTATGATGAAGGGCTCAATTTTCACGGGCAGAAATCGAACGCTTCGTTCCTCGCCCTCAACATGATCATGAGGTACTACCTCACGCAGGACCTGGACTATGCCAGGCGATATGCGTACCCGTACCTCGTCGAAGTCATGAACTTCTGGGAGGACTACCTCACGTTTGAGAACGGCCGTTACGTCAGCCGCAACGATTGTATCTGCGAATGCTTCTTCTTCATGCTGTTGCCGCCCGACAGTGTCGAGTTTGAAAAAGCCAAGGACAAGAACCCGCCGCTCACCCTGGCCCTGATCCGGATGGCTTCCCGCGCCGCCATTGACATGAGCACGGCGCTGGGCGTGGATGCGCAACGGCGTGGGAAGTGGCAGCACATCCTGGACAACATCAGCGACTTCCCCCTGACCACCAGAGACGGCAAGACGATGTTCGACACGAGCGAACACGGCGCGACCCGGCTTGAAGACGCCGCTTTGTGCGTTAGTTGGATGATCTATCCGGGCAATGGCGTCAGCCTGTCATCGGACCCCTCGCTGGTCCGCGCCGGGGCGGACACCATTCTCTACAAGGAATTCTGGGATCATCCCAACTCCTTCTGCACGGTCTTTGCGGGCGCGGCACGCGTCGGCGTCGATCCCGATCTGATTCTCAGGCAAATGAAGGCGGTGACGGAGAAGAACATTCAGCCGAACTTTCTGTTCAACTTCGGCGGCGGCGGGATTGAGAACAACTCGGGTATTCCGGGCGGCCTTAACGAGATGCTGCTCCAGAGCCACGAAGGTTTCCTGCGCCTGTTCCCGTGCTGGCCGAAGGATCGCCCGGCCCGGTTCGAACGGCTGCGCGCCTACGGGGCGTTCCTTGTCTCCTCGGAGCTGGCGGGCGGCGAGGTTAAATCCGTACGGATTGTCAGCGAGAAGGGACAGCCCTGTACGGTCCTGAATCCGTGGGCCGGTGCCGTTGACGTCATGCGAAATGGCATGAAGAGCGAAACGGTCTGCGGCGAGCGCTTCACGCTGTCCACCGTGCCGGGCGAACGTATTGAGCTTCTGAAGCGTCCCTGATGATCCGTGAGTCGTAATTGGTACTGACCGTACCGGGATGAGGAGCTGCCGTAATGACCTCAAGGGAGATAGTGCTCGAGCAGATTCACCACCGCGAGACCAGGCCTGTGCCCTACACCCTCGGCTTTGAGGTCGATGTTTCCGAGCGGCTGGATAGGCATTACGGCAGCAAAGAATGGCGCGGCACACTGCAAAACGTCTTTGTCGGCACAGGCGTCGTAGACAACTTGAAGATGCAGCCCGAGGGCAGACCGCACTTCCACAAGGACCTCTACGGATCCATCTGGCGACTCGACCAGAGCCCGTGGCACCAGGAGGAACCCGCGCTGAAGGAGCCATCCTTCAAGAATTATCGTTGGCCCGATCCCAAGGCTGCGTTCTCTTCTCCGAACGATGTGCAGAATGCGCAGAGGTTCTGCTCCGAGAATAAGGACAAGCACTTCATTAACGCCAGTATCGGCTGGGGCCTGTTCGAGAGCTGCTGGGGCATACGCGGCTTCGAGAACGTGCTCATGGACGTTGTGGCGGAACCCGTCTTCTTCGAGGAGTTGCTCGACCGCCTGACCGAGCAGTTCCTGGCCTACGTCAAGTTCACATGCGAGTCGCTGCCTGAGATCGACGCGATCATGTTCGGGGACGACTGGGGTGACCAGCGCGGCGTAATCATCGGTCCGGATCGCTGGCGCAAGCTGTTCAAGCCGCGCTACGCCAGGATTTACGACGCGGTCCATACGGCGGGGAAGAGGGTCATCGCGCACTGCTGCGGCAGCATCGTTGATATCCTGCCAGATGCCATCGAGATCGGTTTGGACGTGCTCGAGAGCTGCCAGCCGGAAGCGCGCGGCATGAATCCGTACGAACTGAAGAAGAGATTCGGCAAGGATCTGACTTTCTGGGGCTGCCTTGGCAGCCAGAGCACGATGCCATTCGGAACGCCGGATGAGATACGGGCTGAAGTACGCCGGCTTTGCCGCGAGATGGGCAGGGGCGGCGGCTTCATCCTTTCGCCTGCAAAGTGGCTCCAGCCGGAGACGCCGGTTGAAAACGCGGCGGCGGCGGTCGAGTCGTTCGTGAATCAGGACTAGTGGGTGTCTTTGACAGGACGGGTTTGTCGGGCGTTTGGCGAAAGAAGGAGACCAATGAATATACAGACACGTTCCGCGGCGGACAAACATACCGGCAAGTCCGGCGACCAGGGCGACGGGACGTATCGCAATCCCGTGCTCGCCTTTGATTACAGCGATCCCTGTCCGATTCGTGTCGGGCAGGACTACTACATGGCGA
>CAYRKB010000160.1:0-8532 GCA_964424705.1 uncultured Victivallales bacterium | reverse complement strand
CCCGGTAGCTCAGCTGGACAGAGCAACGGTTTCCTAAACCGTAGGTCGCGCGTTCAATTCGCGCCCGGGGTACCATTCTATGGACGAGTCCCGTCATATTTCCCTGGCTGGTGCGCCCGTCATGATGGCATCCGCCTCGCCCCGCCGCCGCAAGATTCTTGAAGGGCTCTGCGCTACGTTTGAGACTGCCGTCCCTGAAGTGGAGGAGGTCCACTATGCGGACCAGGCGCGCCGGTCGGCACTGGAGAACGCGGCCCGGAAGCATGCCTGGGCGCGGGCACGCTTTCCGGGGCGGCGCATTATTGCCGCGGATACGGTGATCGATCTCGGCGGGCAGTGCATTGGGAAACCGGATTCGCTTGAAAGCGCCATTGCCATGTTCCGCTCCTTTTCCGGACGCGAGCATGCGGTGCTCACCGCGGTCGCGCTGACGGGCGCGGACGGCGAACCCGTCCTGCAGGTCCTCGAGTCGCGCGTGCGGTTTCGCCACTTGGATGAGCCTGCCATTCGTGAATACTTCCGGCGCGTAGACCCTCTGGACAAAGCCGGGGCCTATGACATCGACCAGCATGCCGGGCTGATTGTGGAATCGTACTCCGGGTCCGTTACCAACATCATGGGGCTGCCAGCGGCGGCCATCCGGGCGTGGCTTGGGACGTCGGCGTGCCCTGCGCCCGTCTTTCCGAAGCCGCTGCACATCGGGTCCCTGCGCGTGGCGTTTCCGTTTCTGCTCGCGCCGATGGCCGGCTATACGGACGTGGCGATGCGCATGCTGTGCCGTCGTTACGGCTGCGGCCTGGCCTTTACTGAGGTGGCCTGCGCCGAGGCGGTGGCCAGGCGGCTGCCGCGCACGCTGCACCTTTTCGAGACTGCGCCGGGCGACCAGCCCCTCGTCGCGCACCTGTACGGCGCGGATCCTTCGGCGATGGCGGACGCGGCGCGCGTGGCAGAAAGCATGGGGCGCTTTGCGGCGATCGATCTCAACTGCGGGTGCCCAGTGCGCAAGGTCGTGGCCAGGGGCGCCGGCGCGGCGCTGATCAAGACCCCGGAAAGGATCGTGGCCATCGTCCGCGCCATGCGTGCGGCCGTTAGTTTGCCCGTCACGGTCAAGACGCGGATCGGCTTTTCGGAAGACGCGCAGAACATTTCCGAGCTGGCGCACGCGGTGGAGGAAGCCGGCGCGGCCGCGATCTATCTACACGCGCGGGTTGCCGCCCGGAAACACAGCGGTCCGGCGGACTGGGATGCGCTGGCCCGCGTGAAGGCGGAACGGAAGATCCCGATCGTGGGGAACGGGGGCGTTGTGACGGCGGACGACGCGCTGCGCATGCTGCGCGCCACCGGGGTGGACGGGGTCATGATCGGCCGCGCCGCCGTGGGACACCCGTGGATCTTTGCCGATATTCAGGCCCGCCTGAGGGGGGAACCCGCCCTGACGATCTCGGCGGAGCAGCGCATGGACTTGATTCTCGAACACCTGCGCCGCCTCACCGAACTCAAGGCGATAGAGAACACGCACCGCCGGCGGGCTTTGCTTTCTGCGGAACAAGGGGCCGTGCTGCACCTGCGCGGGCACCTGCACCGGTATCTTGCGGGACAGCCGGGCTGGTCCGCAGAGCGGCGTTTCTTGTCGCAGCTGAAGACCGCCGAGGATGTGAGGGGAATATCGGCGCGCGTGTTCTGCGGGTCGGCTGTGTCAGCGGGGTCTGGTGTTTTTCACGCCGATGTGCCAGACTGCCCACCAACGACATCGCAAAAGGGAGGGATTCGTGGCGACCTCTGAAGCCAAAGACGATCAGGCTGATGCCGTTCACATTGCGACGCAGATTGAGAGTGCGAAGAGGCAGCTGGAGAGCATGATCGACTCCGCTCCCTCGGTCATGCTCCTCGTGGATGCCGGTGGCACGATCCTGCGGTGCAATATGTCGCTTCTCCGCCTACTCGGCAGAAGCGGATTTGCCGGTGTGCTGGGCTCCAACCTGCGCGACGTGTTTATCAGCGAATCTCCGGATGTTTTCAACTGGTTGTGTGAATGCTGCGGCGGCGAGAAGGTGCACGAGACCCGGGCGCGGGTGTCGGCGTCGGGTTCGCTGCGGGATTTCCGCTTCACGGCCGTCTCGCCGGGCCGTGCGGCCGGCTCGTGCGTGGTGGTCGTCAACGACGTTACAGATGAGAAGCAGCAGGCCGTTGAGGCTGCGAAGGCGAACAAACAAGAGGCGGTGCATGCGCTTGCCGGCGCGCTGATGCACAACCTGAATCAATCCCTCACCATCATCATGGTTCAGACGCACCTGATGCTCGCGGCGCTCGAGAAGGGCGAACTGGATCCCGAGGCGATGAAGAGGGACCTCGGCGGCATAGGCGAGCATGCGCTGAAAATCTCCAACGTTCTCCGGCAGGTTGAACGGAGCACGGAGTATGTGACCGAATCGTACCCGGGCCATCTGAATATCCTCGACCTGACCCGCATGTGAGCCAGCCGGCTATGGCAGCCTGAAGTAGGTCTGGCTGCCGCGCATCTCGGCCACGACGCGTCGCTCCGCCAGCAGCGTGCGCAGAATCGACCTAATTTCCACGTGGGGGGCTCCGCTTGTCGCCGCGATGTCCTCCGCCGTGGAGGGGTGGCGTGCGACCAGTGCCAGAATCGAGCCGGCGTCTGGTGTCGGCGAGGGCTTGCGGCCCTCCTTTGTTTTGAATTCCGCGATCACCTCCGCCACGGGATCGAATATGCGGGCAAGCGCCGTGAGCTCGTTCTGTGTAAGAGCCTGGACAGACGTCTCGGCGGGGGGGCGGACGGCAGTGTTGAGATGGACGCGGTTGGGCCTGATCCGCTGCGCCAATCCTGCGATGGCTTCAAGCGCGTGGATGGAATCGTTGATTCCCCGCAGGAGGAACACCTCCAGCCACAGTTCGCCGGAGAACTGTGCACGGAACGATTCGTAGCCCTGCACAAGGGTGGCGAACTTGAGGTCGGGATGGGGGCGGTTGATCTGCCGGTAGGAGTTCTCATCCCACGCGCTGAGAGACACCTTCACCACGTCCGCCAGGGCTGCGTCGGCCCGAACCTCCGGCAGGTGAAAGAGCGTGCCGTTCGAGAGCAGAGCGGCACGATGCCCGGAATGCGCCCGAACGTAGCGCAGCACGTCGCCGAAGCGCGTGTGAAGCGTCGGCTCGCCCGACCCCGACAGGGTCAGGTAGTCGGCTGGCTCCCCGCGGCCCAGCCAGTTGCCGAGCTCCGCGAGCACATTTGCGGTAGGAACATATTCCTTGCGCTCGAGCGTTACGCCGAGGGTGGATCCCAGCTGGCAGAAGACGCAGTCGACTGTGCATGTCTTGGCAGGGCACAGGTCGATGCCCAGCGACAGGCCAAGACGTCGCGAGGGAACGGGGCCGAATAGATGTTTGTAGGATTGCATTGTCATTACGATTCCGGTGTTACGGAGACATCGCCCGACCAGAACAGGCGCGTTTCGCCGCCGGCCAGCCTCAGGGCCAGGCGCCCCTCCTCGTCCATTCCGGCGTAGCGGCCGGTGTCGGACCCCGCCGGCCCGCTCACCGTCACGATTCGGCCGCGCAGGAAATCGTGGCGCGCCCACGCCCGCCGGAGGCACTGCGGGCCCTGCTGCTTCATCTTGAGCCACCATGCATCGAAGCCATCCAGCAGGCCGCGGCACACGTCTGCCACCACGAACTTGCGCCCCGCCTCGAGGCGCATGGACGTTGCGGGGTACAGCAGCTTCGCGCCGCGGAAGTCGGTGCGCGTGAGGTTCACGTTCACGCCGATTCCGAGCGCTACCGGCCCGTCGGGGCCCTCGCGCTCGGCGAGGACCCCGGCGATCTTGCGCCCGCCCACGAGGACGTCGTTGGGCCACTTTACGCAGGCAGGCAGCCCGAACGCGGCCAGCATCCCGCGCACCGCCAAGGCGGCGGCGAATCCTGAGCGCTGCGCCATCCAGTCAGCGCGGCGCGGCGGCCGCAGCAGGATGGTGACGGTGAGGCCGCGGTCGGCCGGCGAAATCCACTTGCGCTCGAAGCGGCCGTGACCCGCGGTTTGCCGGATCGCGCACAACGCATCCCCATGCTGTAAGGAGTCGGCGTGCCCGAGCGCCCATCCGTTGGTGGACGGCAGGCTTTCGAACATCACTAGCCGCCCGCCCCCCGGGCGGCGCACGAGCACGGCCCGGGCAAGACATGGCGCAGCCTCAGACGGTTTCATGGGCGGGAGAATAGCGAAGACGCGGCGCGGGGACAATCGGCAAAACCGAAAGTGTTTGCTTTGCGGCGTCCTCCGCCCGTTTAATACGGCCTCTTTTCGCAAGGCGGGCCCGATGAATAGATATATCGCCGTAGCAGCGGGAGTTCTGATGCAGGCGTGCCTGGGCGGCGTCTATGCGTGGAGCGTCTTTGTGCCCGCGCTGCGCCAGACCTATGGCTATTCCTCGAAGGACACCCAGATCGTGTTCGGGTCCACGATCGGGATTCTTACGGTCCTGATGCTCGTGACGGGGCGCTGGCAGGACCGGATCGGTCCGCGTCCGCTCGGGGTGCTGGCCGGGCTGTTTCTCACGGCGCAGTATGTCTGCGCCGGATTTTTCGGGAGCCGCTTCGGGCCGCTCTGGCTTTCGATGAGTGTGCTCGGAGGCCTGGCGGTGAGCTGCGGCTACCTCTGTCCGATCGCCACGGGGGTCAAATGGTTTCCGCGCCGCAAGGGGTTGATTGCAGGCCTTGCCGTGGCCGGCTACGGCGGCGGCGCCGTTCTGCTTTCCGCCATTGCGCAGGCGCTGCTGACGCGCGGGTGGCCGGTGCTGTCGGTCTTCAAGGCTTTTGGCCTGGTGTTTGGCCCCGTCACGGTGCTCATGGGGTTGCTGCTGTTCACGCCGCCTCGTGACGGCGGGAATGAGGAGCCGCCATTCCCGATACGCAGCCTCCTGCGGGACAGATACTACTGGAAGCTCGTGGTCGGGATCTTCTGCGGAACGTTCCCCGGGCTTGTGTTGATCGGGAACCTGCGGCCCATTGGCGAAGCGTTCGGCGTATCGGCGGCCGCAGCGACGGGGGCCATCGGCGGCTTGGCGGCGGGGAACGCAATCGGGCGCATTGCGTGGGGCTGGATCCAGGACCGCACGCATTCGCGTATCGCCACGCCGGTGTGCCTTGCGCTTTCCACGCTGGCCGTGCCGCTCTTTTTCCTGGTCGGCGACACGGCCTGGCGCTTCTTTGCGGCGGCGACCTTCCTCGGCTTCTGCTACGGCGGCGGGCTGTCGTTATACGCCGCGCAGACGGCCGAGCGCTATGGCTCCGAACATGTGGGCAGGGCCTACCCCCCGGTGCTGCTGGCACACGGGCTTGCGGCCATCGTCGGACCTCCGATGGGAGGCTGGATCTATGACCTGACGCACTCCTACACGGCCGGTTTTGTGATGGCCGCCGCAGTCGGCCTGGCGGGCGTCTTCGGGTACATGTGGCTCGACACAAAAACGCGCGCCGCCCACCCTGGCGGCGCATAGTCCGACGGCTCACAGCGCCCGGGATTCGGCCGGGCGAGCCGCTAGGCCTGCTCAACCACGATCGTACCGTCCACCTGTTCGCGCAGGATGCGCTGAATCCCCATCTTCACCGTCATCGTCGCGTGCGGGCAGCCGCTGCAGGCGCCCTTGAGGCGCAGCAGCACATTCGGGCCGGTAATGCTAACAACCTCCATGTCTCCGCCGTCGGCCTGCAACCCGCCCCGCAGCTCTTCCAGCTTGGCTCGTATTTTCGCTTCCATGTGCGTTTTCCTTTTCGTTTATTGAAACGTAACTACTATAGTATCGCACATTGTGACTGAGGACTCAAGGACAACGAGGCCGGGAACCGTGGCCGTGGGCATGAGCGGCGGCGTGGACAGCGCCGTTGCCGCCGTGCTGCTGGTTGAGGCCGGGTGGAAGGTGATCGGGCTTACGGCGATCATGACGCGGGAGCGCTCGCGGTGCTGCTCGGACGAGTCGGTGGAGACTGCGCGTGCGGTGTGTGCGCAGCTCGGCGTGCCGCACGAGCTGGTGGACGTGCACGCCCTGTTTGAAAGTCGCATCATCGGCAGCTTCATCGCCGAATACCTTGCCGGCCGGACGCCCTCGCCCTGCGCGCTGTGCAACCCGCTGATCAAGTTCGGCCTGCTGATGGACCGCGCCGCGCAGCTGGGTGCAAGCTGCGTGGCGACCGGGCACTACGCGCGGACCGTGGCCGGGGCAGACGGCGCGGCGCACCTGCTGCGCGGCGTGGACCCCCGCAAGGACCAGTCGTATTTCCTGGCGCTCCTCAGCCAGGACCAGATGCGGCGCAGCCTCTTTCCCCTCGGGGGCATGACGAAGCGCGAGGTCAGCCGGATCGCCGCCGACAAGAACCTTGCGGCGCATAAGAGCCAGGAGAGCCAGGAAGTGTGTTTTGTGCCGGACGGCGACCACGGGAGCTGGATCGATCTGCGCAGCTTCGATACCCGTGGGCCAGGCGACATCGTGGATGCGCACGGGGCGAAGATCGGCGTTCACCATGGCATTCACCGCTATACCGTCGGGCAGCGGCGCGGGGTGGGGGTGGCCACGGGATCGCCGGTCTACGTGTGCGGAATCGACGCTGCCGCAAACCGTGTGATCGTGGGGCCGCGCGAGGCCGCGCTTTCACCGGGAATGACCGTGGGCGGCGTATGCTGGATTTCGGGACACGCCCCGGGGAGGGAATTCGAGAGCGCCTGCCAGATCCGGTACAACCATGCACCCGCGCCCTGCGCTGTTACGCTCAGCCCAGACGGCCGCGCGCAGGTTCGCTTTGCGGAGCCACAGTTTGCCGTTGCGCCGGGCCAGCTTGCCGTGTTCTACGCAGGTGATGAGGTGCTTGGCGGAGGATGGATTGAGGCGGCGGGATGCGGCCTACGCGCTCCGGAGAACGCGTAGACCGCACAACTTCACGAAGTGCTCATGGCTCTGACTTGCCGCCCTTGTGTTCGCCCCGCATCGCGGCGGCATGCTGCATCATCTTCTCGCGCGCCGCATCAAGTTCTTCCTTCGTCAGCGTTCCGCTGTTGTCGGCGTCCATCTTGCCGAACATGTCGGGCGGCCCGCGGAACTCGTCCTTGTCAATCACGCCATTGCCATTGGCATCCATCTTCTTGAAGCGCTCTTCCGGCGTTCCCTCCGGACCGCGGCGCTCCGCTTTGAAGGCCTTGAGCTCTTCCTGCGTCAGCGTGCCGCTGTTGTCCTTGTCGACCTTTGCGAACATCTCGGGTGGCCCGCGGAACTCGTCCTTATCAATCACGCCGTTGCCGTTGGCATCCATCTGCTTGAATCGCTCTTCCGGCGTTCCCTCCGGCCTGCGGTGTTCCGCTCGGAACGCCATGAACTCTTCCTTCGTCAGCGTGCCGCTGCCGTCCTTATCGATCTTTGCGAACGCGTCAGCCGGGCCGCGGAACTCGTTCTTCTCCAGCATGCCGTTGCCGTTGGCGTCCATTTTCGTGAAGAATTCGCCGGGGTTGCCGGGGCCGCCGGGGTGTTCGCCCTTGGGCGCCTGGCCGCCCGCCGCATCCTCGGCCCGTACGATCGCCGCCGCCATGAGAAGTGCCGCCGCTGTCGTCAATAAGCGTTTCATTCGAAAAACCCTCCCCAGTTACCGCATTACCGCATATTACGCCTTACCCCTTTAGCCCTACTACAACGCGCGAGTCGTCACCTTATTGTACTTGAGCCGGTGCCGGCGCAGGCGGGATCGTGTGCGGAGAGACGTTGTGCAGCACGATTCGGGGGTTCTTCTCGGCGAAGTAGTCCGCGGACCAGGGGTCGGGAAAGAGGATGACGAGCTGGCCGCGGCCGTCGTGGGCGAGTTTGACGCCCCGGCCGAGGTAGTCCTCGCCGATCTGCTCCTTCCGGGTTTCCGGGTCGAACCAGCGGATCACCTGGAACGGTGCCGGTTCAAGCCGCGGCTCGGCGCCGTACTCGTTGAGGAGGCGATAGACCACCACATCGAACTGCAGCTGGCCCACGGCTCCGAGGAGCGCCGCCGTCTGCCCCTTCTCCAGCAGCGTGAAGGACTGGATCACGCCTTCCTCAAGCAGCTGCTCAAGGCCCGCGCGGAACTGCTTGTACTTGCCCGTTCCGGAATTGCGGAGGAAGGCAAAGGCCTCGGGCGGGAAGCTGGGGATCTCGTCGTAGCTGATGGCGGGATTGGTCGTGAGCGTCGCGCCGATGCGGAACGCCTTGTGGGACACGAGCCCCACGATGTCGCCGGGATAGGAGACCTCCAGCGACTCGCGCTCCTGGCCGAAAAGCTTTTGCGGATACGAGAGCCGGATGGGCTTGCCGGACGCGGGGTCCGTGACGACCATGTCCTTTACGAAGACGCCCGAGCAGACGCGCAGGAAGGTGAGGCGGTCGCGATGCCGCGGGTTCATGTTGGCCTGCACCTTGAAGACGAAGCCCGAGAAGTCGGGGCTGGTCGTGGGCACCGGGGCGCCGGCCGAGGCGCGGGGCTGGGGCGGGGCGCCGTGCTTCACGAAGTAGTTCA
>CAYRKB010000159.1:0-8587 GCA_964424705.1 uncultured Victivallales bacterium | reverse complement strand
TCCGTCGCCCCGGACGGCTCTTGTCAGGTCCAATTCTGCCGCAATGACCCGGTCAGGGACATTAGCTCCTCCTTGCGAAGGCCGCAGGAGTAGAGGACCTCCAGGATGGCCCGGTCGCGCAGCCCGACCGGCGTGTTGATGTCTGGCTGGTTGAGGATGCTGGCGATCTGGAGCGGGGAGGGCACGCCGCGGGGCAGGCGGGAGGGCTCACGGGCGTACCGTACCCCCAGGCCGGGGTTTTCGGCCAGGGCCTCCCGGTAGGCCAGGAACCGGAAGAAGCACAGGACGACGGACAGGAACTGGTTCCTGACCTCGGCTCCGGAGCCGCTTTTCCTTCTTTGTACGAGGCTGGCCAGATGCTCGCGGTAGTCGAGGATGACGCGGCGGCTCACTGCCAGGCACGACGGGACGCCGCGCGAGGCCGAGAAGGCAAAGAACGTCCTGAGCCTTGCGACGTGGGCGCGGACGGTCCTCTCGCAGCGGTTCAGGACCCGTAGGTGGTCCGCGTATGCTGCGACCCACTCGCGCGTCGCCTCGTCCGCGAAGCAGTTCGCCGGAAGCAGGCCGTACTCGAGGGGCGCGACAGGTGGGCGGCGTGCGACTGTCTTTTCCCCGACCCTGCGAGTCGCCCGGCCACGCGAAGGGCGGGGGATCCCCAGCGCCGACTGCGCCATCCGGCGTCCTTTGCGCCGCAGCCGTCTCGCTTCCCGTTCTCTGGGATGCTTGTCGCGATGCGTGCGCTGGGCCTCGCGCGGGGCGACGCGTGTGTAGATCTGCGTGCTCGCGACGTCGGCATGGCCGAGGAAGTCCTTGACGTGAAGGATGCCCGCTCCTCTGGCATGCATGTGGGTGGCGCAGGTGTGCCTCATGACGTGCGGCGTCACGTGCTTGGCGATCCGGCACTTGGTCGTCCCGCGGCGGATCACGGCCTGGACCGCGGTGGCGCTTATTCTTTGGCCGCGGGCTGACAAGAAGACGGGCTGCGTCTGCGGCGACACCGGCGGCGCCAAGCGTTCGGTCACGAGATTCCTGAGCCGCGCCGCGGTCGTCCGGCCCATCGGGACGACCCGGTCCTTGGCACCTTTGCCCCGCCTGACATGTACGAGCCGTCGGGACAGGTCCAGATCCGCGACGTCCAGCGCGCACAGTTCGCCCACTCTCAGCCCCGTCGCGTAAAGCACCTCTATTATCAGGAGGCCCTGGTCGCCCTTGTCTCCGACCGGCTGATGGAGAAGCCGTAGCACTTCCTGCACGGTCAGCACGTCCCTCGGGAGCACGCCGGGCAGCCGCGGCATTGGGAAGCCCACGAACGGGTCGCGCGCCAGAATGCCGCTGTCGGCGAGATAGCTGAAGAAGGCCCGCAACCCGCGCATGCGGGTCACGATGGTGGACAGCTCGTAGCGTTCGGCTACGACGAGCGCCTTCTGCCACGTCTCAAGATCCACTGCGCGGACCGCCTGGGGGTAGAACCTGCCGTGGTGGCTCGCGAACTGGGCGAAGGCGTCCGCCTCGCTGACGTACCTCGTGACAGTGCCTTTGGCGTAGCAGAGCGACGTCAGGTATCGCCGGTAGGCCGGCAGTAGACTGACCAAGGTGGGAACTGTGTTCATCTTGCCCTCCGGCGCGCCTGATCGCGCCAAAGTGCGCTGTTTCGCGGCGGCCCGGTGAAGAATGGAGGAATGCCCCACTCGACGCAAGGCGAGCGGCCGTGCCCGGAGCCGAACCCTCCCCACTGAAAGAAACGCGTGGCCTGAAGCCGATCGTCTATCAATGAAGAAGCCCTGCTCAGTCGCCAGCACCAGAAGCAGGAAATGTTAAAAGTCAGGGAGCATACGGGAATAGCGCACGGGAATAGGGCTTGCAGGCGTGGGGCAGGACAACGCATATTCGTCGCAGAGAGAGACCGTTCTGTATGGGGTTCCAGGCGCCAGCCGTCCGGTGCGCTCCTCGGAAAGGCTCTAACGGGGAGCCGGTGCCCTCAGAACGACGCGGTATCCAAGGAGTTTCGACATGGGCAAGAAGCTTGCGGTCGTCGGGGCGGTTGTCGCCCTCGCGGTCATTGTGGCAGTTCTGATGGCGAGGCGGCACGCGGAGAAGTCGTCCGTAGCGCGGCCGCAGCGGATCGCGGCTCAGGAGTTGGGGGTCGTCGAACGCCCCCCGCGAACGGGCGCAGCGACGGGCAGCCATGCCGCTACGCATGCCCCGCCGGAGTCGGATCGCAAGAGGGCGCAGGAACTGGAGTCCCGGAAGGCCGAGTTGCGGAGCAAGGTCTCCGAGACCGTCGCCGTCGCCGCCGCCCTCACGCAGGAGAAGCGGTACTTCCAGCGGCTGAACGCGATCAGGAGCCTCGGAAAGAAGCTGTCGCCTGCCGAGAAGGATGCTCTGTATCTGTTTCTCGACTCCCGGTTCGCCGAACAGAAGGACTTAAGCGTCCTCACCTTCAACGCCCTGAAGAACGACATTCTGAACGCTCTGGAAGCGCAGGAGAGCGTGCCCGAGGACCTTGGTCTGCAGCTGGTTCGGATGTATCGCGACTCCGGGCAGGACGACGTGTGGAGAGACTACTGCATCCAGCATCTTGGGCTCTTCTACGAAGCGAGATGGCCGAAGGGGGCGCCGCTCGACGACAAGCAGCGGAAGGAGACCGATGCGGCGTACTGGGAGGCCGTCGCGGATACGACCAAGCCCACCGCAGGCACAGCGCTGATCGGCATGAAGAGGCTGGCCGCGATGGCTCCGCTGTCCGGCGAATCGGGCGCGAAGGATGCCGCGGGCGCGCGAAGATATCCGGAGTTCGATATGGACAGGATAGCCGAGGCAGCCCTCAGGGTCGCCGGGGATACCGGGGCCTGCGAGGGGGCGCGGACGACGGCCATGGCGATGTGCGGGGAGATCGGCAGGCCGGAGGCTCTGCCGGCGATGCGCGTCGCGGCGCAGACCGGCGAGAGCGTCATGTTCCGCATGGCTTCCATCGCAGCACTGGGCACCTGCGGGGAATCCTCCGACATGGAACTGCTGCAGGCTCTGGCTCAGGAAAAGGAGACGCGTATACGGGCCGCCGCAGAATCCGCAGCCAAGAGGCTCAGGACGCGACTCGACGACAAGGGCCTTGCTGCAAAGGCCGAGGCGTGACTCCGCCAGAACCGCGCAGAGACATGGTCCCCACCGAAACACCAGCTTCTCGTGCAGCCTTCGCGCTGCTCTGTGGACTTTGCCTGATTCTGGCCCGATCCTCCTTTGCCGCGGTCGTCGGCCCCGTGCCACGGCTTGTCTGCGCCGACCCGGTTTGCGACTTCGGCGCGCGCGACAACGAGCACGAGGTCGAGCATTCCTTCGTCCTGAAGAACGCGGGCGACGCGCCCCTCAAGATCGACCGCGTACAGGCCTGCTGCGGTGCCAGCGCGCAACTCTCCGAAAACGTCATCCCGCCTGGCTCCAACGCCACGCTGCAAGTTACCCTTTCGCTTCAGGGCCGTTCGGGCCCGGTGCAGAAGAGCATCTACGTCGAGTCCGACGACCCGGGCAATCGCATCTTCCAGCTACGGTTTGTCGGGAATGCAATTGCGGTGGTGGATGTCCAGCCTGGGACGGTCGATTTCGGCGCGATCGACGAGGATGCCGAGGCGGAGAGGACCGTCAATGTCGTCTGCCAGTCGAACGTCCAGTTCAGGGTGACCAACATCGTCACGACGGCAACCAACTTCAGCGTGCTCTACGCGGGCGTGGAGGGAAACACGCACCGAATCGCCGTGCGGACGTCTCCGCCGCTTCCCTTCGGCCTGCTGGGGGGAGAGGTGACGCTAATGACGGATCACCAAAAGTACAGCAGGCTGGCCGTTCACGTGAGCGCTCACGTCACGAGCGATATCGTCTTCGTGCCCACGGAGATCCTGCTGACGGGCTCGAAGGACAAGCCGGAGCCGGTGACCCGGTACGTGGCGCTGCGCTCTCGCAGCGCCACGCCTTTTAGGATACTGCGCCTCGTCCCGCCGCCGTCCGCCGGCGCAATGGTCTCCTATGTCCCCTTGGAGGGCGGCGGATACCGGCTGGAGCTCAAGGACATCCTGCCGAACGAGGATCTCAACGGCGAGAAGCTCGTCGTCATCACGGACCATAAGACAGCCAGGCTGATCGCCGTTCCTTTCCGGGTCGTCCCTTCTGCCGGACTCCAGAAATGAACGGTTCCGCAAAGCCGCGACTGCTCGCCATCGTCGTCGCGTTCTGGGCAGGGCTTTCTTACTGTCACGCGGATGTGCGTGCGCGTGGCGCAGATATGCCGCCGGTCGTCGTCGATTTCTTCTACCAGGAGGGCTGCGCTGACTGCGAGAGGGTGCAGCAGATGGTGCTGCCGGGGCTCGAGGAGCGATACCAGGGCTTCTACAGGGGTAGGGGACCCTATCCTGGACGACCTTCGCCGCGTCGTGCCCGACATCGAAGGCTTTCGACTGACCGCCGGCAGCAAAACAGAACTCATCCAACGCCACTCAGGATACATGCCATTCAAAGTGACGGTCCGGACCCGGCCGTCGGCGTTGCCTGGGGCGGGGGCGTGGCAGCGGATCGGCAGCGGACTGCACCACGGCAAAAACGCACTTGTTTTCAAGCAACGGACTTTGTATCCGCTGGACCTCGACTGCTACCTTTTTGCTACCGTTTGATGCCTCCAACACGACAAGACGGCAGTTGACGAACAAAGCCGATAGTGACGAAATAGAAAAGGGGCCGTATACACGAAGCGCCTGTAAACATTGGATAGAAATGAAAAAAGCCCCGTAAGGACGGGGCGCGGGATTGGTAGAAGCGGCCGGGCTCGAACCGGCGACCCGCTGATTAAGAGTCAGCTGCTCTACCAGCTGAGCTACGCTTCCACGCTGGATACACGAACTGGAGCGAGCGAAGGGATTCGAACCCTCGACAACCACCTTGGCAAGGTGGAGCTCTACCACTGAGCTACGCTCGCCTCATCACCGAACGCGGGCAGATAGTACGCAAAGCGCCTGCAGATGCAAGTGCTTATTCTTTCTTTTTTTCGTGCATCGGTTTAGCCTCGGTTTAGCCCTCGGTTCAGACGCTGCGGATGCCAACATCCGGTTCATACGCTTTGACTTTTCGGCGCGATACGCGTTACACTTATTCCATCTAGTGAAAGGCGGCGAACACCATGGCGAGAGATCCCACCGGCGGAAAGAAAGAGCTGGAAGAGGAAGTGTGGGTCGCGATATCTGCATTCGAGCAGATTCTTGAGGCGATGCCGAATGACCGCGCTTCGCTTGAGGCCCTATCGCACGCCTACTGTCAGATCGGCGACCATTCGCGCGAAAAAGAGTTTGTCATACGCCTCGGCAACGTGCTCGTTGACGAGGGGGACAGGGAAGCAGCCGAGCCGCTGCTCGAGACGCTAGCGCCTTATCTTGGCGAGGACCCGCGCGCGCACGCGCTTGTGGACCGGATTCATGCGCTGCTGCAGGGCGGTGCGACCAGAGGTATCGCCGGGGCTTCGGTAGCCGGAGCGACGAGCGACGTAAAGCGAGCCCGCAGCGGGTTCAACATGGGGGACGAGCTCTCCTGCGCCTGGAGCCTGCTGCAGGCGAATCAGCTCAATCAGGAAGAATACGCGAGCGTGGTGCACGATCTCTCCGAAATGTCCGCCCAGGATGCTTCCCTTACGGTTTCCGTGCTGCACGCGCTGGAATTCAGGACATCAAAGAACCTGGACCGCAGCCTGGCTTTCATTGCGAAGGAGTGCCAGACCCCGATCGTGAGCCTGGCTAGTTTCGGGACGCCTGTGGAGGCGATGACGCTGCTGCCGACTGACTTCATGGTCAGGCGGGGAGTTCTGGTGTTTGACTTTATCGGCAATGATGCCCTGACCGTGATCATGAACCCGTACAACCAGCAGCTGCGCGAGGACGTCGAAAGCTGTACGGGGCGCAAGTGCCATTTCTTTCTCGCCGTGCCTTCCGATTTCGATCGCGCCATAGCCCGCATCCGGGCCTTCATCGAACAGAAAGGCGAAGATGCACGTGGGCAGGCAAGCCCGAAGAAGTGACGAAAATCCCCCGGCCGCGGATGGGCGAGGCTTCCGCCCTGTCACCGAGTTTCAGAAACGCGTTTACGACGCGCTTGGAGCTGTCGCCGCCGGCCGGGTGACAACCTACGGCGACCTGGCCCGTTCCATGGGTTGCGGCTCCGCGCGGGCGGTGGGTCAGGCTCTTCGTCGGAACCCGTTTGCGCCGGGGGTGCCTTGCCATCGAGTCATTGCCGCGGACCTCTCGATCGGCGGGTTCCAAGGGCAGAGCGGCGGCGCGGCTGTACGGCGAAAGGTGCGGCGGCTTGCGCGCGAGGGCGTCTTGTTTGCCGGCGGGCGACTTGTCGATCGCGCGCGGCTGCTTGAGCGAAATCGTGACATTAGGTCGCACGGCGGCAAAGAGATTGACACCGCGCAGGCTAGAACGTAAGTACTTGCGCGATGAGCACAGACGCCCTGACCCCTATGATGCAGCAGTACCGACGCATCAAGGCCGAGATGCCTGACGGGGCCATCCTCTTTTTCCGGCTTGGGGACTTCTATGAGATGTTCTTCGAGGATGCGAAGGAGGCGGCGCCCATCCTTGATATCGCGCTGACGCGCCGCAACGGCGTGCCGATGTGCGGCGTGCCGCACCATGCCATGGAAAGCTACCTCGCCCGCCTCGTGCGCGCCGGGCGCAAGGTTGCGATCTGTGAGCAGGTGGAAGACCCGGCGGCGGCGAAAGGCATCGTCAAACGCGAGGTAACGCGGGTTGTGACGCCCGGCACCGTAATCGAGGACCAGATTCTCGAATCGGGCCGCAACAATTTTCTGGCCGGGATTTGCCGCGGGGGCCGCGGGTTCGGGCTGGCGCTCATCGACCTCTCGACCGGCCTGTTTTGCGGCGAGGAGCCGGCGTCGGCCGACGCGCTGCGCGATAGCTTGTCCGCGTTCGCCCCGGCTGAGTGTGTTGTGCCCGCCGGGCAGCGCGAAGATCCCGAGATCAAGGATATTCTTCGTGCCGTGCCCGGGATGCATGTGACGAGCTGCGAGGACTGGACCTTCGGCCATGAGGCCGCGCGCGATGCGCTCATCCGGCACTTCCGCGTGCATTCGCTGGAGGGGTTCGGCTGCGAAGGGTTGGCCGCTGCGACCGGGGCCGCAGGCGCGGTGCTGCAGTACGTGCGGGATCAGCTGCGCCGCCAGGTGGACCACATGGGCTCCTTTCAGCTGCGGCAGGCTTCGGACTTCGTGCTGCTCGACGAAACCACGTGCGCAAACCTCGACCTCGCCCCCACGCGGGGCAAGGATCCGACCGTCAGCTTGCTGCACGTGCTCGACGTGACCCGGACCCCCATGGGTCGGCGCAAGCTGCGGGATTGGGTGCTCTATCCTCTTGCGCGCAAACAGGCCGTCGAGAGCCGGCTGGACGGCGTGGAGACGCTGTGCCGTGACAGGATGCTGCTGCGCGACCTGCGGGAGGCGCTCGCCGCGATTCGCGACTTGGAGCGCCTCGTGGCCCGCCTTGGCGCGGGCACCGGGAACGCGCGGGATGCTGCAGCTCTTCGCGAATCGCTCCAATGCCTGCCGGCGGTGCGCGCGCTGCTGGCAGACCAGGCCAACCCTTTGTTGCAAAGTCTTCTCGGCGAGGTCGTGCTCCTGCCGGAGCTCGCGGGGCTCATTGAGCGAGCCATTTCAGAGGAGCCGCCCGTCACGATCAAGGAGGGAGGGATCATCCGCGCGGGATATGACGCGATGCTTGATGAACTGCGGAGCGCCGCAACGGACGGGCGGCAGTGGCTGGCAGAATATCAGGCGCGCGAACAGGAGCGGACGGGGATCAAGACCCTCAAAGTCCGGCACAACAAGGTGTTCGGGTATTATATCGAGATCTCTCGCGGCCAGCTCGCGAACGCCCCGCCGGAATATACGCGCAAACAGACGATTGTGAACGGGGAGCGGTTCATCACACCTGAGCTGAAGGAATACGAGAATCGCATCTTCGGGGCGGAGGAGAAGTCTGTCGCGCTGGAGTATGAGCTTTTTCTGAAGGTTAGAGAGGCCGTTGTTGCGGAGACGGCCACAATTCAGAAGACCGCGAACGCGCTTGCGCAGATCGACGCGCTCGCCGCGCTGGCAGACAGGGCCCTTGCGTTGCGTTACGTGCGCCCCATTATGACGGAGGGCGACACCGTGCGGATCAAGGACGGGCGCCATCCTGTGATCGAACAGTTGCCGGGCGCTGGAAGTTTTGTTCCCAATGACGTCTTGCTGGACTGCCGGGCCCACCAGATCATGATCATCACCGGCCCGAACAAGGCGGGCAAATCGACATACATCCGGCAGGTGGCGCTGATCGTGATCATGGCCCAGATCGGGTCGTTTGTGCCCGCCTCGTCTGCGGAGATTGCGGTCGTGGACCGCGTCTTCACGAGGGTGGGGGCGAGCGATGATCTTTCCCGCGGTCGCAGCACGTTCCTGGTTGAGATGCAGGAGACGGCGAACATCCTCAACAACGCATCGCCGCGCAGCCTGATCGTGCTCGATGAAATCGGGCGCGGCACGAGCACGTTTGAC
>CAYRKB010000158.1:0-8630 GCA_964424705.1 uncultured Victivallales bacterium | reverse complement strand
CGCACCAGCCCCCGCGCGCGGCGTACGCTCTGCAGGTCGTCGCTGACGGGCTCGCGCGAATGGACGGCGTGGACGACCCCCAGTTCCTGCAGCGCGTCCAGGCAGCCCGCCTGGTCCGCGGCCATGCACACGACCACGACCTTTTTCATCGGCACAATCACGATTCGTCCTCTACGCGGCCTGCTGTTCCGACGTCGCGCGGCGCTTGGCAATCTTTCCGCGTGCGACGGCCGCCGTTTGTTCGTCGCCTAGAAAGATCTTGATCACGCGAATGTTTTCGCGGCACTCCGGGATCTTGACCTTCTCAAACAGGTTCACCCGCTGCGATGTGACACGCAGCTCTTCCAGAATGCGTCGCCGCTGCTCTTCCAGCGTCTCCCGCGCGACGCGAATCCGTATGAGGCTTTCGACCGCGGCAGCCGCCTCGTCGAGCCAGGGCGGAGTCGCCCACAGGTCGTAGTCGCGGCGTTCGATCAACGCCTCGCGCAGCACGGGAATGGCGACCCCGGCGATGTTCCCTTCGTCGAAGAGGACGGTCCGCAGCCGGACCACATGACCGACCTCTCCGTCGTCGCCTATCAGCTTGACCCACTGCTGCAGGTCGGCGCGGACCTGCGCCTCCTCGCCCTCTTGCAGGGCGATTGCCCCTGTGATGGACTGGATCTCCATCTGCAGCTGCTGCTTCTTGAGCTGCAGCATCGGCAGAAAGCGCAGGAACCTGCGGAGGGCGTCGTTTTGCGCCTTCAGCTCGGTCTTGGTGTGCTTGATTCTGGACATGGGGAAGGCGAAAGGAGTCAGGAGTCGGGAGGAGTAAGACGGTTTCCTTTGCTGTTTCTTCGAATTCCGAAAGATGTCAGCCCAAAGATTTCGTCAGATGGCAAAGACCGAGTCAGTCGATAAATGCATAAAGCCCGCTGATGGGCCTTCTGCCACACCACCCAATCGCAGAAGGGAAAGGCAGATTCTCGATTCACGCTTCTTGCTCCTAACTGCTTACTCCTTCTTCAGCGGCCAGAATTTCGCGCTCAAGTCGGACGTGATGCCCGTTTCCATGGGCTCGAAGCAATCTGCGAGGAGTTGCCAGCCCAGGTCGAGTGCGCCCTCGAGCGGGATGTTCACGGTGAGGTCCATCATCTCCTTCTCGAAGCGCGCGCCGTACTTGAGCAGCTTGAGGTCCCAGTCGCTCATGCGAAATCCCATGGATTGCTTTTCGACCGTCTCCTTGTATCCCGAGTACAGCTGGATCATGGTGTTCATGATCGCACGGTGGTCCGGGCGGGTCCTTCCGTTCACAAGCTGCTTGAGGCGGCTCAGCGAGCCGAAGGGCTCGATGCGCCCGTTGCGCAGGTAGAACTGGCCCTCCGTGATGTACCCGGTATTGTCCGGAACGGGGTGCGTCACGTCATCGCCGGGCATCGTGGTGGCGGCCAGGATGGTGATCGAGCCGGCGGTGTCGAAGTCCACGGCCTTCTCGTAGCGCGCGGCGAGCTGGCTGTAGAGGTCGCCCGGGTAGCCGCGGTTGGAAGGAATCTGCTCCATGGTGATTGCGATTTCCTTCAAGGCATCCGCGAAGTTCGTCATGTCTGTGAGGAGCACGAGCACGCGCTTGTTCTGGAGGGCGAACTGCTCGGCAACCGCGAGGGCGATGTCGGGCACCAGCAGGCATTCGACGACCGGGTCTGCCGCCGTATGTACAAACATAACGGTGCGCGACATGGCGCCGCTTTCCTCCAGCGTGTCGCGGAAGAAGAGGTAGTCATCATGCTTCAGGCCCATGCCGCCGATGATAATCACATCCACTTCGGCCTGCAGCGCGATGCGCGCCAGCAGCGGGTTGTAGGGCTCGCCCGCCCGCGCGAAGATGGGGAGCTTCTGCGATTCGACGAGCGTGTTGAATACGTCGATCATCGGGATGCCCGTCCGGACCATGTGGCGGGGCATAATGCGCTTGGCCGGGTTCACCGGCGGGCCGCCGATGTCCACCAGGTTGTCGTGCAGCGCGGGGCCGTGGTCGCGCGGCACGGCGCCGCCGGTGAAGATGCGCCCCAGCAGAGCGTCCGAGAAGGGAACCTGCATGGTGTGGCCCAGGAAGCGCACCTGGGCGTCGGTGGCGATGCCCCGCGCGCCGGAGAATACCTGCAGCGAGACCTGCTGGCCCTGAAGGCGGATAACCTGCGCCAGCGAAACGCGGTCGTGGGAGCGCACTTCGGCCAGCTCGCGGTAGCTCACGCCTTGGGCCCTGAGTTCGATGACGTTGCCGACAATGCTGTCGATGCGGTGGTAGACCTTACGCATGGGCCGCCACCTCCGCCACCATCGTCGCAATGGCCTTCTCGATCCGGCCGAAATCGTCACCCGCCATGGGCACGTGGTTCCAGTCCCTCGCCGTTTGTGTCAGCTGATGGAAGAAGCGGCGCGCCTTCGCCTTGTCCTCGAAGCGCATATGGGCGCCGATCAGTCTTTCGTAGAACGCGAACACATGCTTCTGGCGCTCCGCCGAGGTGGCGCTGTCGATTGGGTCGAACGCATCCTGCTGCAGGTACACGGCGTCAAGGAACTCCGCCTTCAGGTAGTGCATATAGTCGTCCATCGAGGTGCCTTCCTCGCCGACCACCTTCATCATCTGCGCCACTTCCGACCCGCGGCGCAGCATCTCTCTCGCGACGTCGATGCCCGCCTGGGGGACCACGCTCGGGTATTTGCTCCAGCTGTCCAGCGGGTCGATGGCGGGGTAGCGACGGGCGTCCGAGCGGGCGCGGGACAAGCCGTGGAACGCGCCTACAACCTTGAGAGTCGCCTGCGTCACCGGCTCATCGAAGTTGCCTCCCGCGGGGCTGACGGTGCCGCCGATCGTGATGGACCCGGTGCGGCCGTCCTTGAGTCGCACTACGCCGCCGCGTTCGTAGAAGCCGGCGATGACGGACTCGAGGTAGGCGGGGAATGCCTCCTCGCCCGGGATCTCCTCCAGGCGCCCGGACGCCTCGCGCAGGGCCTGCGCCCAGCGCGACGTGGAATCGGCCAGCAGCAGCACGTTCAGCCCCATCTGTCGATAGTAGGCTGCGATGGTGACGGCCGTGTAAACGGAGGCCTCGCGGGCGGCCACGGGCATGGAGCTGGTGTTGCATATGATAACCGTGCGATCCATCAGGCTGCGGCCCGTGCGCGGGTCGGTCAGTTCGGGAAACTCCCGCAGGGTCTCCACCACCTCTCCGGCGCGTTCGCCGCAGGCGGCGATGATCACGACGTCTACCTCCGCGTACCGGCTGGTCAGCTGCTGCAGCACGGTCTTGCCCGCGCCGAAGGGGCCGGGTATGCAATACGTGCCGCCGCGGGCGACCGGGAAGAATGTGTCGACGATGCGGATTTGCGTTACGAGCGGCTCGGTGGGCCGCAGGCGCTCGCTGTACGCCTGAATGGGGACTTTCACCGGCCAGCGTTGGAGCATCGTCACGGCTGCAGTGGAGCCGTGTTCGTCCGCGAGGGTTGCGATGCTCTCCTCGACGCGATAGGAGCCGGCCGGCGCGATTTCCTGCACCGTCCACGTTCCCTGCCTGTCGAACGGGACCATGATGTGGTGCTGAACAATCCCTTCCGGCACCGTGCCGAGCGTCTCGCCCGAGGTTACCTTGTCGCCGCGCTTCGCGTTCGGCGTGAAGGCTCAGGCCCGGTCACGCGGGATGGCCTGGAGATACTTGCCGCGCTGAAGAAAGAAACCGCATTCCGCCGCGAGCTGGGGCAGGGGATTTTGCAGCCCGTCGTAAATCTGAGATAGGAGGCCGGGGGCAAGCTCGACGGACAGCATGTGGCCGGCGAACTCCACCGGGTTTCCCACGGCGAGATGCGTCGTGTCCTCGAAGACCTGCATGTCCGCAAGATTGCCTCGCACGCGGACCACTTCGCACATCAGGCCCACTTCGCCCGTGCGGGCGAACCCGATCTCGTTCTGGCTGATGGTGCCGGTGAACTCCACGGTGAGCATGTTGCCGTTCACGCCCACGATGCTTCCCGTGTTTGCGCTCATGCCTGAGGCTCTCCCGGCGCAGGGCGGCCCGAAGGAGGGCGCCCGACGATTGCATTTACTTTCGCCACGGCTGACTCTTCGCGCAGGCCGGCCCAGCGCTCCGCCATCTGGAGCTTAACCCCGTACGCGAGCACTGCTGCGCTCGAAAAGATGTTATCTCCCGCCAGGATGTCGAGCTGGGACCAGCGGAAGCGGTCCAGTGCCAGATGGCGGTCCAGGGGGGAGGGGCGGGCAAACGCCGTGGCGGCCGCGCGGTCGGCGTCGGAACTTTCAGGCCCCGGGCGCACATGCAGCGAGGGATCCTTCGAAAGGCGGTGGGCCCGCAGCCTGGCCACCGCGTTGCGAAGCGCGCCGTCGCACGCCCTCCACGCGACGACGAACGGATGCCGCGCCTGCGTCTCGAGCGGGGCATCCAGTTCCGCGAGGCCCGCCAGGTCCGCACGGCTCAAGTGCTCTGCGCAGAGCGCGCAAAAACCGGCGAAGCGGATGGCCGGCGGATGCTCCATCGACAGCATCGGCAGAGTGGCTGCCATGTAGTAGTAGTTCATTGCATCTTCAAAGCGTTTTGGACTGCCGCGGCGATGTCCGGCCGCAGCAGCGGGCTCATGGCTGCGGCAATCGCTTCGCCTGTCAGGTCGTGCTCCACGTTCTCGCCCGAGACGGTGACGCGGAAACCCGACAGCACGCTGGCGTCGCCGCGAATCGCCAGGCCCCTGCCCAGCTCTTCCTTGAACCGGCCTGCCACGAAATCCTTGAGTTCAGACTGCTGCTGCGGGCTGAGCAGAATCTCGATGTGCGGCGGGGCGCCGGAGTGGCGGAAGTACTTGTCCACAACGCTCGTCAGAAGGGACTTCAGCGTGTCCGCCGTCAGGGCCTTCACGATTTCCTTGTGAAGGACGGCGGCCATGGTTGCGGCGAGGGCGTTGCTCGCTGTGAGGATTACATCCCGCGCGGCCTGCTCCAGCGATTTGCGCCCGCGCGCTGCGAACGCCGCGGCGTCCTGCTCGGCCCCGGCACGGGTTGCGCCGGCCGCGTGCTCGGCCGCCTCGACGATTTGGCGCGCCTTCTGGACCGATTGCTGAATGAGGGCCTGCCCCTGCGCTTCGGCCTTTGCCACGCCATCGGTCTGGATCCTGTCGAGCAAGCTCTGAAGTTCATCCGCCATAAGGGTATGCCTTTCTCTCCCGCTCTCTCAAGGCATGGCAAGTATACACAACTTGTTTCAGGAAAGAAGAGTAATAGGCAAGTATAGGGAGGGGCGGGCGCATGTGAGTTCCGGGGAGTTGTCCGTTCAGGCGCGTTTCTTTATCTCCGCGACGAGGGCGTCGCGACTCCAGAAGCAAGCCGGGAGCGACAACGGGCAACTCCGACTGGAGATGCGGCGACCCCGCCGCGTTCTCTCCGAGCTTCTCCGCATCTCCCCGGGTGGCGATCCCCGGAACTCACATGCGCCCGGGAATGGCTCGCCGCCGGCCTGCCCTGAGCTGGTCTAATCCGGAACGATGCAGCCTGGGAATAGGAGCGGCCACGGATAAACGCGGATCAGAGAGGTCGCCCGCAGGCGTTCGGAACTTCACTAGAAGAAGCACCGGCACTTTCCCGTAAGGTCCGGTGAGGCCGTGGCAATCGCCGGAAACCGCCGCGCCAACGGCGCGAGGCAGGATGGCCACTTGCCCGTCCAGACCTCGCGGCGTTTTCGTGCGCAGCGGCCCGCCAGCCAGCTCGCCTTTAGGCGGGCTGGGCCGTTTCCACCGCGGCTGCTGCCATCCTTTGCAGCATCGCGTACTTGGCAACCACCTGCTTGTCCGCCGATGCCATCATCTGCGTCGCATGCTCAGGATTGACCTTGGCGAGGAGTTGGAACCGGTTCTCTTTCAGCGCGTGCTCGCTGAACGTCATCGTGGGCGGCTTGCTGTCGAGGATGAACGGGTTCTTGCCGGCCTTCGTCAGCTCCGGGTTGAATCGATAGAGCGGGAAGTGCGCCGAATTCACGGCGTCGCGCTGGTGCGCAAGGCCCTGCTGCATGTCGAAGCCCTGCGCAATGCAGTGCGAGTAGGCTATAATCAGCGCCGGGCCGTCGTACGCGTCGGCCTCCGTGAACGCCTTGACGACCTGCGTCGGGTTGGATCCCATCGCGATCTGCGCGACATAGATCGAGCCATAGGTCATGGCGATCATTCCCAGATCCTTCTTCATGGACGCCTTGCCTGACGCGGCGAACTTGGCCACCGCGCCGAGCGGCGTGGCTTTGGACGCCTGCCCGCCGGTATTGGAGTAGACCTCCGTGTCCAGCACGAGCACCTTGATGTTGCGCCCGTAGGCCAGCACGTGGTCGAGCCCGCCGAACCCGATGTCATACGCCCAGCCGTCGCCGCCGACGCACCAGACCGACTTCTTGACGAGGTAGTCCGCCAGCGAGAGCAGCTGCCGGCAGGACTCGCATTCGCAGCTGGCCAGCCGCCGTTTGAGCTCGGAGACGCGCGTGCGCTGCGCCTCGATCGCGCTCTGCGTGGACTGGTCGGCATCGCGCACCGACGTGAGCAGCTCCGCGGGAATGCCCTTGCAGGCATCGGAAACGAGGATCTTTTCCAGGAGCTCGCGGGCGTAGACCGTGAACTTGTCCACCGCCAGACGCATGCCGTACCCGAACTCGGCATTATCCTCGAACAGCGAGTTCGCCCAGGCCGGGCCGCGCCCGTCGGAGCGCTTGGTGTAGGGCGTGGTGGGCAGGTTGCCGCCGTAAATCGAGGAGCAGCCCGTCGCGTTGGCGATCATGGCGCGGTCGCCGAAAAGCTGGGTGAGCAGCTTGACGTACGGCGTCTCGCCGCAGCCCGCACAGGCGCCGGAGAACTCGAAGAGCGGCGGGCAAAGCTGGCTGCCCTTGATGGAGGCCATGTTGAAGAGGGACGGGTCGAGCTCCGGGATCCTGAGGAAGAAATCGAAGTTCGGCACCTCGTGCTCGCGGCGCGAAAGCTGGTCCTTCATCATGATCGCGCGGCGGCCGGTTTCTTCCTTCGTGACCTTGTCCTTTTCGCGGCCGGGGCAGCGCTCCACGCACAGGCCGCAGCCGGTGCAGTCCTCCGCCGCCACCTGCACCGTGAACTTCATGTTTGCGAAGTCCGTGCCCTTGGCGTCGACGCTCTTGAAGGCGGCGGGCGCCTGCTCCAGCTGCGCCGGGGGGTAGATTTTGGTGCGGATCGATGCGTGCGGGCAGACCAGCGAGCACTGCGCGCACTGGATGCACAGGTCCGGGCTCCACTCGGGAATCTCCACGGCGATATTGCGCTTCTCGTACCTGGTCGTGCCGGTCGGCCACGTCCCATCGATCGGCATCGCGCTCACCGGGAGCCGGTCGCCTTCCTGGCGCATGATCGTCGCGGTGACTTTCTGGACGAACTCCGGCGCGTGCGCGGGCACGGTCGGCGGGAGCTTCTGCTTGCCGGCGGGCTTAGCGGGCACCGTAACCCGGTGGAGGGCGGCGAGGGTGCAATCCACGGCCGTGAAGTTCATCTGGACGAGCTCGTCGCCCTTCTGCATGATCGTGTTGATGCGGGCGCCGAGCCCCAGCTCGTGCGCCAGCTTGACCGCGTCGATCACGTAGAACTTGATCTTCTTGTCGATGATCTGCTGCGCGGGCTCGTCCGGAATGTGCTGCCAGACCTCCTCGGCGGAGTAGGGGCTTGCCAGCAGGAACACCGCGCCATCCTTTGCGCGGGAAAGCATGTCGTACTTCTCCAGGAAGGAGAAGTTGTGGCATGCAACAAAGTCCGCCTTGGTGCAAAGGTAGGGACTCTGGATCGGCTTCGGGCCGAACCGCAGGTGCGAGACAGTCAGCGTGCCGGCTTTCTTCGAATCGTACACGAAGTAGCCCTGGGCGTAGTTGGCCGTGGCGTCGCCGATGATCTTGATCGAGTTCTTGTTGGCCCCCACCGTGCCGTCGGAGCCGAGGCCGTAGAACATGCACTCGATCCGCTTGCCGGTGTCTAGGTGCCAGCTCTCGTCGCAGGCCAGGCTCAGGTGCGTGACATCGTCGTTGATGCCGACGCTGAAATGGTTGAGCGGCTTGGCCGCGGACAGGTTGTCGAACACCGCCTTCACCATGGCGGGTGTGAACTCCTTCGAGCCCAGGCCGTAGCGGCCGCCGATGATGCGCGGGTAGTGGGTGCAGGGCGCGAACTTGCCTTCCATGGCCTCGCCGATCGCGGTGCGCACATCGGTGTAGAGCGGCTCGCCGACGGAGCCGGGCTCCTTGGTGCGGTCGAGCACGGCGATCGCCTTGACTGTCGCAGGAAGGGCGGCCACAAAGGCCCGAACGTCGAACGGCCGGTACAGGCGAACCTTGAGCACGCCCACCTTCTCGCCGCGCGTGCGCATGTAATCCACGGTCTCATGCACCGTCTCCGCGCCCGAGCCCATGATGATGATGATCCGGTCGGCGTCCGGTGCGCCCACGTAGTCGAACAGCTTGTAGGCGCGCCCCGTGAGCGCCGCGAACTTGTCCATCGTCTTCTGCACGATCGCCGGCACGGCGTCGTGGAAGCTGTTGACCGTCTCGCGGCCCTGGAAATACACGTCCGGGTTCTGCGCCGTGCCGCGTAGCACGGGGCTG
>CAYRKB010000157.1:0-8681 GCA_964424705.1 uncultured Victivallales bacterium | reverse complement strand
CGAGCACTGCCCGTCTCCGTGGCCCGCGTAAAGCGGGCTCTACCACGAGCACTGCCCGTCTCCGTGGCCCGCGTAAAGCGGGCTCTACCACGAGCACTGCCCGTCTCCGTGGCCCGCGTAAAGCGGGCTCTACCCCGGTCACGGCCTCAGTAGAGCCCGCTTTACGCGGGCTACGCAGCCATAATTCCAATCGCTGTTTCCCCGCCGCACCCCTTCTTCCTCCGCCACCGTTCACCTCCTCTCGGCCCGGAATTGCACACCCTCCCGGCTCCTGGCGTGAAAGAAGTAAACACCCGCAGGCCGATTCTGTGGTCAGAAGCGCGTAAGACAGTTGTAAGAAGTTTGTAAGATACGGAGGGCCGCAAAAGAAAAACGGCGGGGCTGGGCTCATGCCCAACCCCGCCGACTCGGTCTCAGCAGCCGACGCCGCGTCCCGTCTTACGAACAGCCCATGGAGTTGCCGCAGTTGTGACAGCGGTAGCAGGCGCCGTTCCGCACGGTGATCGTGCCGCACACGTCGCATGCGGGAGCGTCTTCCATGAAATGATTGAACTGGTTTTCCGTTCGGTCAGGCTTCGATTTAGAGGCCTCAAGCTCCAGCACCGGCGACATGACGACCGTGGTCACCCCTTCCGCATCCTGCGCGGCGGGCGACACCATCGTGCGGCACTTGCCGCCCGGGAAGGTCAGCTCCAGCCAGCGGAAGATGTAGTCGATGATCGACTTGGCGTTCGGAATCTCGGGGTTACGCGTGAATCCGCTCGGCTCGAAGCGGCTGTGCGCAAACTTGCGGCACAGCTCGTTCACCGGAACGCCGTACTGCAGGCATAGCGAGATGGCCGTTCCAAAGGAATCCATCGTGCCGCCTACAGTGCTGCCTTCCTTCGCCATCGTGATGAAGAGCTCCCCGGGGCTGCCGTCCTCATAGATCCCCACCGTCAGGTACCCTTCGTGCCCGGCGATCTCGAACTTGTGCGTCAGCGACTGCCTCGTCGTGGGCATGCGCCGCCGGAACGGCCGGCGCGTCGGCTCCGGCGCCGGGGCGGCCGCCTCCAGAGCCTTCACGGAGACCTTGTCCACGACCTTGCTCGTGTTGAGCGGCTGCGTGCGCTTCGACCCGTCGCGGTAGATGGCCACGGCCTTCAGGCCAAGTTTCCATCCGTCGATGTACGTCTGCATGATCTCGTTGACCGTGGCGTCCGGCGGCATGTTAACCGTCTTGCTGATCGCGCCCGACAGGAAAGGCTGCACCGCTCCCATCATCCGGAGGTGCGCCTTGTAGGAGATGAACCGCTTGCCGTTCTTGGGCTTGAAGGCGCAGTCGAACACGGGAAGGTGCTCGGCCTTGAGCTGCGGCGCCCCCTCGATCATCTCGTGCTCATCGACATACTTCACGATCGCCTCAGCGTCCTCGTGCTTGTAGCCGAGGCTCAGCAGCGCCGGCCGCAGGGACTGGTTCACGAGCTTCATCGAGCCGCCGCCCGCGAGCTGCTTGTACTTCACGAGCGCAATGTCGGGCTCCACGCCGGTGGTGTCGCAGTCCATCATGAACCCGATCGTCCCCGTCGGCGCCAGCACCGTGACCTGGGCGTTGCGGAACCCGGTGCGGGGGCCGTTCTCGGCCACATGCTTCCACACCTGCTCCGCCGCCTTGCGCAGGTGCGGCGCGCACACGGCGCTGTCGATCCCGCTCACCGCGGCCTGGTGCATCCGGATCACCTCCAGCATGCAGTCGCGGTTCTCTTCGAACTTCGTGAAGGGGCCCTTGGCCCGCGCGATCTCTTCCGACGCCTGGTACGCGCAGCCGGTCATGAGCGCCGTCACCGCCGCGGCGAAAGCGCGTCCGTCCTCGCTGTCGTAAGAGTGCCCGAGCCGCATGTTCAGCGCGCCCAGGTTCGCATAGCCCAGCCCCAGCGGGCGGAACAGGTGCGAGTTGCTCGCGATGTCGCTCGATGGGTAGCTGGCCGCATCCACAAGGATGTCCTGCGCGATGATGAAGATGCGCACGGCGTGGCTGAAGCGCTCCACGTCGAACGTCCCCGTCTCGTCCGAGAACTTCATGAGGTTCAGCGACGCAAGGTTGCACGCGCTGTCGTCGACAAACATGTATTCCGAGCAGGGGTTGCTGGCGTTGATCCGCCCGCTGTTCTTGCACGTGTGCCAGCGGTTGATCGTCGTGTCATACTGCAGCCCCGGATCGCCGCACGTGTGCGCGCCTTCCGCGATCTTGCGCATCAGGTCGCGGGCGTTGTACGTGTCCATCGCCTCGCCGGTGCGGACGGCCTTGGTCTGCCAGGTGCCGCCGTTTTCCACGGCCTGCATGAACTCGTCGTACACGCGCACGGACATGTTCGCGTTCTGGAACATCACCGAGCTGTACGCCTCGCCGCCGAACGAGCCGTCGTACCCCTGGTCGATAAGCGCCCACGCCTTCTTCTCCTCCTTCATCTTGCATTCGATGAAGTCCAGGATGTCGGGGTGGTCAATCTTCAGGCTCTGCATCTTCGCCGCGCGGCGGGTCTTGCCGCCCGACTTGACCACGGCCGCCACCTGGTCGAACACGCGCATGAAGCTCAGGGGGCCCGACGGAATGCCGCCGCCCGAGAGCTTCTCGCGGCTGCTGCGCAGCGTGCTCAGATCGGTGCCGGTCCCCGACCCGAACTTGAAGAGCAGCGCCTCCGACGCGGCGAGGCGCATGATGTCCTCCAGCGTATCCTCCACCGCCTGGATGAAGCAGGCCGACGCCTGCGGCGTCTTGTACGAGTTCAGAGCGGGAACAATCTGCTGCTCCTCCTCGCTCCAGCAGTAGCTGGACTTGCTCGCCGAGGAGTGGCCGTTCACGTGGTACAGCCCCACGTTGAACCATACCGGGCTGTTGAACGACCCGTACTGATTCACGCACAGCGCGGTCAGTTCGCCATAGAACGCCTCGGCGTCCTCGGGCGTCGCAAAGTACCCGGCGTTCAGGCCCCAGTCCGCAATGGTGCGGCTGACGCGATGGACGAGCTGGCGCACGGACTTCTCCCGCTTGTCTGTGCCCGGGGGGCCGAAGAAGTACTTCGACGCGACAATGTTGGTGGCCAGCATCGACCAGGACTTCGGCACTTCGACATCATCCTGCGCGAAGATGACGTTGCCCTTGTCGTCCGAGATCGACGCCCGCCTGCGATCCCATTCGATCTCGTCGAA
The DNA here is from genome assembly GCA_964424705.1 of uncultured Victivallales bacterium. Classification (GTDB taxonomy): domain Bacteria; phylum Verrucomicrobiota; class Kiritimatiellia; order UBA8416; family CAYRKB01; genus CAYRKB01. The sequence continues at coordinate 5,492 of CAYRKB010000157.1, read as the reverse complement.
GGGGCTCACGCCCTTCCGGCTGAACATGCAGTCAATTTTCAAGCCCTTGGCCTTGGCCGAACGTTCCTCGCCGCCCTTGCGGCCCTGGCGCAGACGCGCACCCCGTGTGCGGGCAGCCTGCGTTCCGTCCCGAATCCCGATGGGTTCACGCACATCCAACATGACACGATCCTCCTCAAATGCACCGTTTTCGTGGATTTCAGCGAAATACCGACATACAACCTGTAGTGTCTCTTGAAGACGGGGGCGACTATGCCCCCCACAGGTAGATCCGGACAAGCGAAAAAAATAGAAACTTTTGGGGCGCCCTGGAAACGCGGCGAATACTGCGTTTTCCTCTACGTTCGGCGTGAATGCAGCTTCCGCGGGGGGGTGAAAAACTTCTTTTTTTCTTCGCGCCTTCGCGCGATGAAATCGAGTTTCACGTGGGCGCCCTCGAGGCCGAAGCGCTTGCGCAGCGTGTTGACGAGGTAGTCGTGGTACGCCGGCTTCACCAGGGTGGGATCGTTCACAAAGAGGCGCACCCGCACCGGCGCCGTCCCGACCTGCGTCGCGTAGAAGACGCGCAGCCGGCGGTTCTTCACCATCGGAGGCTGCACGCGCTCGCTCGCCTCCAGCAGCGTGCGGTTGAGCACGCCGGTCGGCAGCGTGGCGTGCAGGTGCGCTCCCACGAGGTCGATGGTCTCAATGCTGCGCTTGATATTGTACCCGGTCAGCGTGGAGATCAGCACCACGGGGCAGTACTTCAGGAACGGGAAGCCGTAGTCCACCTCCGCGCGGAACTCCTTCTCGGAGGTGCCCTTTTTCAGGTCCCACTTGTTGGCCAGGATCATGCAGCCCTTGGACTGCGCCAGGATCATCGCGGCGATCTTGCGCTCCTGCGCGGTCGGCCCTTGCGCGGCGTCGATCACCAGCACCACCATGTCCGCGCCGGCGATGCTGCTTTCCGCGCGCATCACGCTGAAGCGCTCAACCGAAGTGTCGATCTTGCGGATCTCGCGAATGCCCGCCGTGTCGGTCAGCAGGTAGTGCCGCGCCTGCGCCCCCTGCCCAAGGACAAACGGCACCTCAATGCTGTCGCGCGTGGTGCCGGGCACGGGCGAGACGATCACGCGGTCGCTGCGCAGGAGCTTGTTGATGAAGGAAGACTTGCCCACGTTCGGGCGGCCCACAATGGCCACCCTGAGCGGCGCGGCAAGAGTCCGGTTCTCCTCGCGCGGCAGCGCCGGCACCACCGCGGCCATCAGCGCATCGAACCCGCGGTCGTGCAGCGCGGAAACCGGGAAAACGGGAAAGCCGAACGACTCGAACTCCAGCGCGGCGGCATCGCGCGCCGGGCTGTCGGCCTTGTTGGCCGCCACAAAGACGCGTCGCCCGCGCGTGCGCAGCATGCGCGTCACCTCGTGGTCCAGCGCCGTGATGCCGGCCTCGAGGTCGACCACAAAGATCACGGCGGAGGAGTCCTCGATCGCCGCGTCCACCTGGCCGCGCACGCCCTTCTCGATCTCGTCCGCAAGGCGCGCGCGGTCCACGTTGTGCACGCCCCCCGTGTCAATCAGCTCGAAGCGCTCCTCGCCCCATGTGACCTCGCGCATCAGGCGGTCGCGCGTCACGCCGTGCTCGTTGTGCACAATGGCCACCCGCTCGCGCGCGAGCCGGTTGAAGATGGCCGACTTGCCCACGTTCGGGCGGCCGACGATGGCCACGACGCGCCGCGTGGTAAAGGGCGCGGGCGGCGCGGCCTCAGGGGCATTTGCGGTTTCTGGCATCAGCTCTTCTTTCCGGGCGCCTTCGTCCATGCGTCCTTGAGGGGAACAATCTGGTTAAACACCGGCGCGCCGGGCCGCGAATCCTCCGGGTCGACAAAGAAATACCCCTTGCGCTCGAACTGGAAGCGCGTCCCGGCCGGGGCGCCGGCGAGCACGGGCTCCACGCGCGCCGTGAGGGTTTTGAGCGAGGCGGGGTTGAGGAACGTCTTGAAGTCCTCGCCCTCCCCCGCGTCGTCCGGGCGCTCCTTCGTGAAGAGCCGGTCGTAGAGCCGCACGGTGGCCGGCGTCGACTTCGCCGCCGACACCCAGTGGAGCGTCCCCTTCACTTTGCGGCCGTCCGGCGCATCGCCGCCGCGCGTCAGCGGGTCGTACGTGCAGCGCACCTCCGTCACCTCGCCCGTGGCCGGGTCCTTCACCACGCTTGTGCAGGTGACCATGAAGGCGTAGCGCAGCCGCACTTCCCGGCCCGGGGAAAGGCGGAAGAATCCCTTGGGCGGAGTCTCCTCAAAATCCTCCCGCTCGATGTACAGCTCGCGGGAGAACGGGACCTTGTGCATCCCCGCGGAGGCGTCCTCCGGGTTGTTGACGGCGTCGAGCTCCTCCACCTGCCCCTGCGGATAGTTCTCAATGACAACCTTCAGCGGGTTCAGCACGGCCATGGCGCGGGGGGCTGTCTTGTTGAGCTCGTCGCGGATGCAGTGCTCCAGCAGCGCCACGTCGGTCAGGCTGTTGAACTTCGTCACCCCGACCGCCCGGCAGAACGCGCGGATCGAGGCGGGCGTGTACCCGCGCCGCCGCAGGCCGCCGATCGTCGGCATGCGCGGGTCGTCCCACCCGCCCACGTAGCCGCCCTTCACCAGCTCCAGAAGCTTGCGCTTGCTCATGACGGTGTAGGTGATGCTCAGGCGCGCAAACTCGATCTGCTGGGGATGGCAGGGCAGCCCGAGCGCGTCGAGGAACCAGTCGTAGAGCGGGCGGTGCACCTCGAACTCGAGGGTGCAGATCGAGTGCGTAATGGCCTCGACCGAATCGCTGATGCAGTGCGCGAAGTCGTACATCGGGTAGATGCACCACGCGTCGCCGGTGCGGTGGTGCGAGACCTTCTTGATGCGGTAGATCACGGGGTCGCGCATGTGCAGGTTGGGCGAGGCCATGTCGATCTTCGCCCGCACGACATACTGACCCTCCTCGAACTCTCCGGCGCGCATGCGCCGGAACAGACCAAGGCTCTCCTCTGCGGGGCGGTCGCGCCACGGGCTGCCCTTCCCGGGCTCCGTCGGGACGCCGCGGTACTGCTTGAACTCCTCCACGCTGAGCGTACAGACGTAGGCCTTACCCTTGCTGATGAGCAGTTCCGCGCAGTCGTACAGCTTCTGGTAGTAGTCCGATGCGTAATACAGATGCGGGCCCCAGTCGAACCCCAGCCAGCGCACGTCGCGCATGATGGAATCGACATACTCGACATCCTCGGCCTCGGGGTTCGTGTCGTCGAAGCGCAGATGGCAGCGCCCATGGTAGTCGGCGGCTATCCCGAAGTTCAGGCAGATCGACTTCGCGTGCCCGATGTGCAGGTACCCGTTCGGCTCCGGCGGGAAGCGGGTCACCACGCCGGTGTGCTTTCCGGTCCTCAGGTCGTCGTTGATGATCTCGCGGATAAAATCGCCGGCCGGAGCCGCCTGTTCATTTTCACTCATGTCAGCATCCCCAGCGCCCGCTCCAGGCGCTTCATTACGCGTTCCCGGCCCAGCAATTCCATGGTCTCATAGATTCCGGCGCCTTGCGCCGCGCCGGTCACGGCAAGGCGGATCGACTGGTTCAGCTTCCCCTCCGCGATGCCCGCCCCCGCTTCGACTCCGCGAATGGAGCGCTCCAGGTCCGGCACGGCGAACGGTGTCGTCGCCAGCGCGCTGCGCAGCGCGCGCAGCGCGGCGGGCACGCCGTCCTTGCGCACGTGCTTGTCGAAAGCCGCCGCGTCGTGCTGCGGCTCGTCGACAAAGAAATGCTCCCAGTCCCGGGCGAACGTGTACGCGTGGGTCCGCGTCTGCATCAGCGCGCACACGCGCCGGAAATAGCCATCGTCCGCCCCATCGACCCATACCGCCCCGCGCAGCGCGGCGCGCGCGCCCGCGATGAATACGTCCGCCGGCAGCTCGGAAACGTACTGCCGGTTCAGGTCGAGCAGCTTGCGCATGTCCATCTGCGCGGGCCCGCTCTTGACGCGGTCCAGCGTGAACAGGCGGACGGTTTCCTCGCGCGTGAGCTTCTCGCGGTCCTCCCCCGGCGACCAGCCAAGGAGGGTGAGGTAATTGAAGAGGGCCTCGGGCAGAAAGCCCTTGTCCCGGAAATCGCCCACATACGCGTCGCCGTCGCGCTTGCTGTACGGCTTGCCCTGCTGGTTCACAATCATCGGCAGATGCGCGTAGTGCGGTGGCGCCGCGCCGAGCGCGTGAAAGAGGAAGATGTGCCGGTACGTGTTCTCCACGTGGTCGTCGCCGCGGATGATGTGCGTGATACGCTGGGCGATGTCGTCGCACACGTTGGCCAGGTGAAAAACCGGCGCGCCCGTGGAGCGCACAATCACGAGATCCTTCATGCCGTCGAGCGGCTTGGCCAGCTCACCTTTCACCAGGTCGCGGTACACGATCTCCCGGCGCGTGAACTCCATGCGCGCGGCCTGCTCAATGGAGAACTGGGCGGAGCCGGCAAGGACGGCGTCAAGCTGCCCGGCCAGCGAGAACAGGCACTGGCCCGCCGCGTCGAAAAGGCGCAGGTCCTTGACGCCCGCCAGGCAGCTCTCGGTCGCCATGGACTTGCCCTTGCTGCTGAGCTGGCCGAACGTCACGCCGGTCCGGTCCACCGTCACCGGCGTGCCGGGGTGGAGCTCGATCATGGCCGGGCCCGTCACCCGGATCTGGCCCGGAAGATCAGGGTCCAGGGGAATGCGGAAATACAGCGCGGGCGGCTCGCCGGGCTTGCGGGTGTGCCAGTACGCCTTGCCTTCCGCCTCCATCCGCCCCGCGGCGACCATGTGCGCGGGAAGCTGCTTCGTCTGGTAGACGAGCTCCTCGTCGTAGTCCAGCTTCAGCCACTGCATGACGTCGAGAAGGGTCTCAATGGCAGCGGGCGTCGAGCGCTCGAGGTCGGTATCCTCAACCCTCAGCAGGAACTTGCCGCCCTCGTGGCGGGCAAACAGCCAGTTAAAGATCGCCGCCCGGATGTTCCCGATGTGAACATGCCCCGTCGGGCTCGGCGCAAAACGAACGCGTACGCTCATGAGTATCCACCCCGTTCACTCCGCTTCCGCGGAATGCGGAGAACGCGAAGAATTTCGACCAATGTCGGCCCTGCACAAGGAAAAGTCAAGAAAACAGGCAGCCCGGGAGTAATCGGTCAGTGAAAGAAGGGCTCCCTGCCGGTTTACTCGGCAGGAGTCAGTAAGGGCTCCCTGCTGGTTTACTCGGCAGGAGTCAGTAAGGGCTCCCTGCCGGTTTACCCGGCAGGAGCCTGAATTGCGGCTCCTGCGCCGCAAGGGCGCAGGGAGCCCCTGCCATTCACTGCCCCCTTACGCCCGAGAGCAAGAGTGCGCCCGTCCTTCTCCCCGAGAAGACGCTGCGCTCCTGCACGGCGTTGCAGGCGGGCGCGGCGGATCGAAATTCCTCAGTGACACACAGGGGGGCTTCGGTAGGGACGCCTCTCCGAGGCGTCCGCGGACGGCCCGGAGGT
>CAYRKB010000156.1:0-8841 GCA_964424705.1 uncultured Victivallales bacterium | reverse complement strand
GTCCGAACGCCGCCCTATTGACCAGATAGCGCAGGGCTTCTCAATGCAGCTAGGCGCCATTCCGGATGGCATTTGCGGCCTGCGAGCCATGCCGGTCCTCAAGATTAGCGCTGGCGGCGATCCCACGGCGGTTGGCGCCGACTACAGTTACATGTTGACGGGCCTGGACCGGGAGACCGTCTACAAGGCCAGCCAGGACCTTGAGAAAGAAATGCGCAAAATCCCCTTCCTGATCTCCTTCGCCATGCAGAACAGCGTGAAGCTCACCATGCCCAAGCTAAACGTGTTCATCGACCGGGACCGGGCTTCGGCGCTTGGCATCAGCGCAGCATCCATTGAGCAGGCTCTCGCGCTCTCTTTTGCGGGCGGCTATGTGACCCAGTTCACGACCGATCAGGACCAATACCAGGTGATTGCCGAAATTCAGAAGTCCAGCCAGCGTCTTCCGGAGGACCTCGCGCTGCTGTATCTCCGGTCGACCACGACGGGATCGCTGGTCCCCCTGAAGTCGGTGATCGGGTGGCGGGAGGAAGCCGGGCCCCAGAACGTGCCGCACGCGCAGCAGCATGAGGCCGCCACGGTTTCCTTCAGTGCCTTTCCCGGTGTTCCGCTGGGAATAGTCACGGCCGCCGTGGAGGAGAAAGCCCGGCAGGTGCTGCCGGCCGGCGTGAGCGGCCGGTTCGTCGGCGATGCGCTGGAGTTCAAGAGATCGATCGCCAGCCTCGGCATGCTGCTGCTCATCGCGATCTTCCTGAAATACATCGTGCTTGGCATTCTTTACGAGAGCTACATCCATCCCTTCACCATTCTCACCACGTTGCCTGTAGCTCTTTTTGGCGGGTTCCTGACTCTCTTCGCGTTCGGCAGTCAGCTGTCGCTCTACGCGTATATCGGGGTCTTCGTGCTGCTGGGGCTGATCACCAAGAATGGTATCCTGATGGTGGACTTTGCGCTGCAGCGCAAGGCAGAGGGGATGAACAGCTATGACGCCATCCACGACGCCTGCGTCGTCCGGTTCCGCCCGATCCTGATGACCGGGCTGTGCGCCATTCTCGGTGCCATGCCGATAGCGCTTGGGTACGGTGCGGACGCATCCAGCCGTGTCCCTCTGGGGCTGGTGGTCGTGGGCGGCATGATGTTCGCGCAGGTCATTACGCTCTTCGTCACCCCTGGCATCTATCTCTACATGGAGAAGATCCAGGACCGCTTCTTCAAGCCGCGCACCGACCTCGAATAGCGGCAGCGCACGGCCGCCGCCTTCCTTCAGGGCCGAATGCCGGAATGCAGCCCGCCTCCTGCCCCACGATAGGCGCTTCCCCGTTCAACGTCAGGCGCAGGTTTCGGCAGGTTTCGGCAGGTTTCGGCAGGTTTCGGCAGGGGGGCGACATTGGGTGCGGGGGTATGCAGGCACCCTTCTTTGTGGTATATTGTCTGCGCGGTGACTTCGGAGAGCCAATGAACGAGAAGCATGAACATGCAGGTGACGCGTTGCGGAGGCATGCTGCGACTGTGAAGCGCATACGCAAGCTGCTAGGGCGAACTCAGGAGGAGTTGGCAGGCGCTCTCGGGATGTCCTTGAAAGCAGTCCAAAGCTACGAGCAGGGCTGGCGGGGCGTGCCGGCGCGCGTGCTGATCCAACTGTTGATCCTTGTGGCGCTGTACCGTAAGCAGGCTGGTGACGACGTGCCTTGCTGGGATGTTCGGCGGTGCGATGCCAAGCAGCGCGCCGGCTGTGCCAGCTACACCATGGGCAGTGGCCAGTTCTGCTGGTTCATCGGTAACAAGAATTGCAGGCCGGCGGGGGCGGATGCCGGGGCTGAGATCATTCCCTGCATGAGCTGTCCCGTGGTGAAGCGGTTGCTTGCCGGTGGCGCGAAGGCGGCCCGAGCGCAGCCTGGAAAGGCGAGGTAGACCGTGGGTATGAAGGCCTGTCCGGGATCCGGCGCATTTGCGCAGCCCAAGATCGAGATCGTGTCGTGCCCCGACTGCGGAGGGGATGTGGAAGTCTGGAGTGATGAGGCCGATGGCATGTGCACGGCCTGTAAGAAAGCCGTGGTGCGGAAGAATACGCAGGCCTGCATGGACTGGTGCCGGTACGCGGCGCAGTGCCTGGGCGAGGTGAAGTATAAGCAGTATCGCACCCTGAAGACCCAGATGCGGAAGCAGGCCCTTGTGCAGGCCATGCAGGACCACCTCGGTGCGGACGAGCCTCGCAAGGCGAGCGCGTTGCGGACCATGGCTTGCGCGGAGGATATTCTCTGTGAGGAGAAGGACGCCGACCCGAACGTGGTGATGGCGGCCGCCGTGCTCGGGGGGCTTGCCGGCCCCGGCGAGTTGGATCCAGTGCGTGCGATCCTGGAGAAACTGGAGTATCCGAACGGGTTTGTGAAGGCGGTGTGCGCGATCCTTGCCGGGCTGCGGCAGTCGGGCGGGGAGGGGGATATAAATTTTCGCATTGTGCACGATGCCAGGCTGCTGGCGGCAGCGGCGGACGAGGTCCTCGGCGGAGTGGCAGGCCTTCTGACGGCAGCGGGCAGAAAGATCGCTGGCAAATAGAAAGGCGGCTCGCTATGTCACGTATTATGATCATCGATGACGACGCGGCGGCGGTGGAGAATCTGACGGCGATGCTCGAGGCGCACGGATACGAGGTGTGCGCGTTCGACACGATTGACGGCGCGATCGGAGTCATCGAGAAGACGAAGCCGGACCTCCTGATTCTCGACGTAATGTTTCCGTCGAATCCCGCAGGCGGGTTCGATCTGGCGCGAACCGTGCGTCAGACGCGGGCTGTCAAGAAGCTGCCGATCATCCTGCTCACATCGATCAACGATGAGTTTCCGATGGGGTTCTCATCGCACGACATGGATCCCGAATGGATGCCCGTGCAGGCGTTCATAGAGAAACCGGTGAGCATCGCGGCGCTTGTGGTCAAGATCAAGTCGTTGCTGGAATCGCCCGGAAAGGCCTGATCCCTGGAGGATCGCTGGCGCAACGTGGGAGCGCAGCGCAGCAGGGGCCCTGCAGAACGGGCCTGCTGATCGGCGCAGGCGCGCCGCAGAAAAAACAGTTTGCGTACGGACCGGGGCATGCTAGTGTTGCCTTCTCCTTAGGCGGGAGTAATTCAGTGGTAGAATGTCAGCTTCCCAAGCTGAACGTCGCGGGTTCGATCCCCGTCTCCCGCTCCATCCTTCAAACCCCTTCCAGTGCTGATCATTCAATGATTTCGGCCATAAACTGATGTTTTGGTCGCGAAATGGATTCTTGCCGTCGCGCAACTCTATGCCACACGAAACGGCATTAGGCGGCGTCAAACCTGACAAAAACCTGACAGTCACTTGGCAGGCAGAATAGAAAAATACGCGTCGGCCTGCGCCTTCTCTACCAGATGTCGGTAATGCCGCCAGGTTGTGTCCGGATCGTGGTGCCCGAGTTGGTGGGCTACGAGGGCAGAATCTCCGGTTTGCGCGAGGAGGTAGGATGCGTATGAGTGGCGCATGGCGTTGGGCGGCCACTCGACCACCTTGGCCGATTCCCGGATCTCCGTTAGGCGGCGATCCCGGGCTGAGATGGCGACCGGACAAATGGGGCCCTTCCGCCGCCGACACTTGGCGATCCACCGATCGAGCGGCGGACGGATGGCGACATACCGCTCTTCGCCCATCTTGGAAGTGGCACTCCGAATGTGGATTTGAGCGGAGGAGATGTCAGTCCACTGCAGGCGCATGAGCTCGGCTGTCCGTACCCCCGCGAACAGGCCGAACGCCAAGTAGGCTGTCATGGACCCGCCATGCCCGACCGACGAGACCATCAAGGCGCCCACCTGCTTGGGCGTCAGAATCCCAACCGGAGGCGCCTCCTGGCGTGCCACGGTGATGCCGTCAACAGGATTGCGCGCGATGTGTCCCCGGGCGATGGCCCAACCAAAGAAGGTCCCCCAGGCGCGCCGGTAGTTGTTTCGGGTGACGGCGGCCTGTGCGATCTCGGAGAGATACGCGGACAATCGAGCCGCCGACAGCGCATCTATTCGCTCGGCGCCATACTGTCGCGCGAGACGAGAGACCAGGAAACGGGTCTGTTGCAGAGTCCTCGGCCGCAGACCTGCAGCGGTCTTATCGGCAAAGAAGGCGGCCCACGCCTCGCTGGTCGTGGGGCACGGAGTCTTGGCGACGGAGGCTGCATAGGCGCGGGCGGCGTCGAGGATCGTGGAGCCGGCAGGGAGCAGCGCCATGGCGGCATGGTAGTCTTGCATCTCGCAGTGGGAAAGGGGCGCCCAGCCCGCACGGATGGGGCCGACATTGTCATCAATCCACTTCTTTGCCTTGTGAAGGGTATCGGCGCGGTGGGCCGTGCATTTGTGGGCGAAATAGATGTATGCGATGTACCCGGCCGGCGTCTTCCGAATGGTTCCTCCGTTGTGCTTCATAATCAGCGCTTTGCTCTTTGTTTTCCCGCTCTCTCCGAAAGAAACCGCGCATGCAATTGCCGACGAATACACGCAGACACATTGCCGTTTTCTTCCGCCTCTGCCATTTCATTTATCCATTTCACCATTTCCGTTGGCAGTGAAATAGAAAGTTTCTCTGTCCGCACCCTCTTGGGCTCCATTTTTCGATTCATATGCGTCCCCTGTTGGTAGGACAGAATGCCACTTTTATCCTTTCGTGGAAACAAATTAATCGCGTTCAATAAACATTTGTGTTTCAGATTCACACTCTGTCCTACTCTGTCGTATTATTTTGCGCAATGAAAAAACAAAACGTCCGAAAACTGAGCGTCAGCCTGGGCAATGAGATGGTTGCGTGGCTCAAGCGGAGTGCAGCCAAAAAACATTCAACTGTGAGCCAAGTGATTAGGGAGCACTTGTTGCCGCAATTTGAAAAACGCCACGCGAAGTGAGAGGGTCATGAATACCGATATACCCATGACCGCCGACCAGGTCGCCGAATACCTGCAGATCCACCGCGAAACGGTGATGCGGATGGTGCGCGCCCGTCAAATCCCGTTTGGCCGGATCGGGAAGCAGTATCGATTCTTCCGGACGGAGATCGATGAGTTTGTGAGAAGAATGAAACGAACGTAAGGATTCCGACCATGAAAGCAAATGCACCAGTGCCTGTGAAGATCACCGCCCTTGAAATCGAAAACATCAAACGGGTCCGCGCCGTGTCGCTCGATTGCACAGCGCAGGCCCTCACCGTCATCGGCGGCAAGAACGGCCAGGGCAAGACCTCCATTCTCGACACCATCATGTGGCTGCTCGGCGGCGACCGCTACCGGCCCAGCCAGCCCATCCGGGAAGGCGCAGAAGAAGGCTACGCCAAGATCACCATGGACAACGGCCTCACCGTGGAACGCAGGGGGAAGAACTCCAGCCTCAAGGTTACGTCAGCGGACGGAAAAGGCGGTCAGGCTTTGCTCAACCAGTTTGTGAATGCCTTCGCGCTGGACCTCCCGCGCTTCATGCAGGCCACGGGAAAGGAGAAGGCGCAAAAGCTCCTCGACTCATTCCCTACACTCGGACCGGAACTCCAGCGACTCAACGCGGAAGCCAAATCGATTTTCGAGGAGCGCCACGCCATCGGCGTCATCGCCGACCGCAAAGCCAAGTACGCATCGGAACTGCCGTTCGATCCCTCCGCACCGGACAAGCCGCTCTCGGGCGCAGACATGGCGGCCCGGATGCAGGCCGCCCTCAGCGCGAACGCCCGTAACGACGCGCTCCGCCACGACGCTGCACGGGCGCGCGACGCAATCCGTGCCGCGCAGGCCCGTGTCGCCATGACTGACCGCAGGGTCAATGAACTCAAAGCCGCCCTCGAGGAAGCCGCGCTTGAGGCCGCTCGGGCCACCGCGGACCTCGACCGCGCTACAACCTCGGCCGCGGCGGCCGCAGCCACAGCCCAGGATCTTACCGACCAGGACACCACCAGCATCAAGAAGGAGCTGGAACAGATTGACTCGCTGAACGCCCGGGTCCGCGCGAACGAGAGCAAGCGTAACGCCGAGGCTGAGGCGGAGCACCTGAAGGAGAACTACCAGGCGCTGACCGACAAGCTGGAGACGGTCCGCACGCGCCGGCTCGAGCTGCTCGCCTCCGTCACGATGCCGCTCCCTGGCCTCTCGATCGACGAGGAAGCGGAGCTCGTATTCAACGGCCAGCGCTGGGACTGCATGAGCGGCTCGGAGCAGCTCCGGGTCGCCACCGCCATCAGCGCGGCCATGAAGCCGGAATGCGGCTTTGTGCTGCTCGACAAACTCGAAGTCATGGACACCGAAACGCTCCACGACTTCGGCGCCTGGCTCCAGACCCGCAACCTGCAGGCGATCGGCAGCCGCGTCAGCGTAGGCGAGGAATGCTCAATCATCATCGACGACGGCGCCGCGAAGGAAGACGTAGATGCCCCGATCCGCTTCTAAAGAAGGAGATACGTACATGACCGAACACGACACTCAGAACGACACCGCTCAACCCGCCGGCCAACCGCTCTGCGCACCTGCGCCCATCGACAAACTGGCGGCAGCGCTTGCGAAGGCGCAGGCGAAAATGACAAACCCGCCCAAGACCCGACACGGCCAGTATCGAGGCGGACGCTACATGTATACCGACCTGGCCGACGTGCTTGACCATGTGCGCGGCCCACTGTCTGAAAACGGACTGGCGATCGTGCAGATCATACAACCGGGCATGCTGGTAACCAGACTGGTCCACGCGAGCGGACAATACGTCGAAAGCCTCTATCCTTTGCCGGTCGGACAAGTGCCTCCGCAAGAGATGGGCGGCGCAATCACGTATGCGCGCCGCTACTCACTGTGCCCCTTGCTGGGGATCTCCGGGGAGACGGATGACGACGCGCAGGCCGCCACCGAGGCCGCAGAGACCGCCGAGATGGAACAGAAGCGCAAGGCCGCTGAGCGCCTGGAGGAACTCAAAGCCAAGGGCAAGCTCCGCTCCGCCCACGACGGGCATTTGATCAACCCAGGCGAGGACACGGACAAACCGCTGTCCACAGAAACCCCGGGACCCGCAGATCCACCCGCGCCTCCGCCTTCCCAGGAGCCGCCGAAAGGCGCGTCGGTGACGATCGACCCGCGCCTGGACAAACAACTCAAGCGCGACGGAATCACGATCGAACAACTCAAAGCCTTTGCCGTCTCACGCAACTACATCAAGGCTGAAATGGATATGTCCAAGCTGGAGGAGGGCTTCATCAAAGCCTGTCTCGACACCGCAAACTGGAAGAAGGTCATCGCATCAACGAAAGGGGCACAGTAACCATGGCAGCAAAAGAGAACAGCGACACGTCAGGCGGATTCGGTTGGAACGAGGCGGTTGATCCCACAAACCAGGGCAGCGATTTCGTCATCCTCCCTGAAGGTGAAGCGTTCTTCACCGTTACGAAGCTGGAGCGGACCCGCAAGGAATTCGGCAAGTTCGGCACGATCAATGTCGCGATCATCAGCCTCATGGTGACCAGCGCCGACGTCGACGCCGACACTCCGGTGGAGGTTAAGGAACAGATCGGGCTGCACCGTGACTTGGAATGGAAGATTACGCAGTTCTTCACCGCGCTGGGGCATCGCAAACATGGTGATACTGGCAAGTTTGTTCCGGACTGGTCGAAGATCGTGAACGAGAGCGGCCGCTGTGTGATCCAACATCGCAAGTACGCCAAACGCACCGACGCGCCCGGCGTCCAGTCCGGCACGTCCAACGACATCAAGGAATTCATCGCCCCGGAAGAGGAAAACGCCACCACCACCCGGTTCTAGGAGCCCGCAACGATGACGGCCCACGACAGCGCATGGGAAACCAACGAGCACAGACGCACGGTGCGATCGCTCATTCACGAGTGCCGATACGCCCTGATGGACAGGGCGCTCAACCATGACGAAAGCAAACTGAAACCGCCGGAGAAGGACGGCTTCGATGCCATGACGCCGCTCCTTCTCTCCTCCACCTATGGCAGCCCGGAGTACAAGGAGTTCCTCGAGGCGCTCAAGCCTGTGCTTGCGCATCACTACGCGGCCAATGCCCACCATCCGGAGCACCACGTCAACGGCATCGCCGGCATGACGCTGATCGACCTCGTCGAAATGCTCTGCGACTGGAAAGCTGCCGGCCAGCGCCACGCCAATGGAAGCATCGAGAAGAGTCTCGCGGTGAATCGCGAACGCTTCGCGATCGGCGACCAACTGCAGGCCATCCTGGTTAACACGGTCCGCGCCATGGCATGGGAAACAAAGCAGAAATGATCCTGCGCCCGTACCAGCTTGAATCCATGCACGGCAGCGCCAGGCACCCAGGCATCTGGGCTGCCTGGCAGTCTTGCAACCGCACGCTGATCGTCCTGCCCACCGGCACAGGCAAGACGATTGTCTTCAGCGCCCTGGCGCGCGACGCCGTAGCGCGCGGCGGGCGCGTCCTCATCCTCGCGCACCGCGAGGAACTCATCCGGCAAGCTACCGACAAACTCAAGCTCTCCACTGGCTTGGCCTGCGCCATCGAGAAGGCGGAGGAGCATAGCGCCGGTTGCATGGAGATGATCACGATTGGCAGCATTCAGTCGCTCCTCAGCTCGTCGCGCCGCCAAGCCATCGCCCCGCCGACCCATATCATTATCGACGAGGCACACCACATCCTCAGCGACTCATATCAGACGGTCCTTGCACAGTGGCCGCTCGCCAAGATCCTCGGCGTTACAGCGACCCCGGACCGCGGCGACATGAAAGACCTTGGCATTTTCTTCGAGACGCTCGCCTATGAATACCCATTGCCGGCCGCGATCGCGGAGGGCTATCTGTCCAGGATCAAGGCGTTGACCCTGCCGCTCAGGCTGG
>CAYRKB010000155.1:0-8907 GCA_964424705.1 uncultured Victivallales bacterium | reverse complement strand
TTACGCCGTAGATCGTGTCCGGCCGCGTTGTGAAGACGGGGCACGGGTCGCCGGTCTCGGCGATCGTGAACTGGACGCGCGCGCCTTCGGAGCGCCCGATCCAGTTGGCCTGCATGTTGCGGACTTTCTCGGGCCACTGGTCGAGGAGCGACAGGTCGTCGAGAAGCTTCTGCGCGTAGGCGGTGATGCGGAAGAACCACTGTTTCAGGTCGCGCTTCGCCACCTTGCGCCCGCAGCGCTCGCAGGTGCCGTCGGCGAGCACCTCCTCGTTGGCGAGCGTGGTGCACAGGTCGCACCAGTTGACCGGGGCGGTTTTCTGGTACGCCAGGCCCTGTTCAAACAGCTTGAGAAAGACCCACTGGGTCCATTTGTAGTAATCGGGGTGGCAGGTGGCGATCTCCCGGTCCCAGTCGTAGCCGACGCCCCACGAAACGAGCTGTTGTTTCATCTGGGAGATATTCTGGCGGGTCCAATGCTTCGGATGGATGCCGCGATCCTTCGCGGCGTTCTCGGCGGGGAGGCCGAAGGCGTCCCAGCCCATGGGCGAGAGAACGTTGAACCCGCGCATGGTTTTGTAACGGGACAGCACGTCGCCGATGATGTAGTTGCGGCCGTGTCCCACGTGCATCGTGCCCGACGGGTAGGGGAACATGGTGAGCCCGTAGAACTTCTTTCCGGGGCGAGCGATATCGGCCTTGAAGAGCCCTTGCGCTTCCCAGTATGCCTGCCACTTCGGCTCGATCTCTGCGTAGGGGTATTTTTCCTTCATAGCGATGAATCCGTTGAGGGTGCTGCGGCCGCGGGCTTCGCGCCGAGGAACTTGTTGGCGCGCCATGTGCCTTCCACCTTGCGGCCGTCCACGCCCGTGTAGACGCCAGCGCCCGACATCTTGTCATTGCGCCATTGGCCCTCATACCGGTCGCCTTCTGCGAACACATAGGTGCCGGTTCCATCGACGAAGTGGTTATTCTTCCAAGTGCCTTCAAGTCGCCCGCCGTTCGGGTAGGTATAGGTGCCGTGGCCTTTCATGTGGTCGTTGACCCACTCGCCCGTGTACTCCTCGCCGTCGGGGAATACGTATGTGCCGCGCCCGTGCTTGTGCCCAAGCTGCCACGAACCGGTGTACCGTTCTCCGCCGGAAAACGAGAGAGTGCCATCGCCGTGCATGCGGCCCTCCAGGGTCAGGCCCTTGTATTGCGAGCCGTCCGGGAAGGTTAACTCACCCGGCACGGGCGCCGGCTCGGGCTTTGGCTCAGGCTTTGGTTCCAGGTCGGGTTTTGACGTCAGCATGAGCTGCAGTTCAGGGCTGCGCGCCAGGGAAAGCGGCGTAATGCCGCCTTGGGCCTCCGCAAGGGGGTCGGCCCCGTGCGCGAGCAGCAACACAACCATGTTGGTTGCTGCTTTCCGGACCGCAAAGTGCAGCGGCGTCATCTCGTCGGCCGCCCGCGGGTTGGGATCGGCGTTATGTTCGAAAAGGGCTTCTGCGGTCTGCGTGGCGTTGCCGACGGCAGCCCAGTGCATGGGGGTCCAGCCTTTTGCCGACTTCGCGTTCACGTCGGCCCCGTGGGACAGGAGCAGCCGCACGACTTCCGCTGCGTCACGGTTTGCGGCCCAGTGCAGGGCCGAGGATCGGTTGTCCGTGATCGCGTTCACGTCGGCCCCGGCCTCGAACAGCATCTTTGCCATAGTCGCATCGCCTGCCGCGGCCGCCCAGTGCAGGGGCGTGGAGCCTCCCTCGGCCCTGGCTCCGACAACCTGTTCGGGATTTGCCTTCAGAAGCTGCCGAACCCTGGCTTCATCGCGGGCTTTAATCGCGTCGTGAATCTCGCCGCAAGGGGCGGTTCCGGCACAGAAGCAGAGGAGGCCGGCGAGCAGGAAGAAAATTGTCGCGCGCATGATTCTGTTCGCTTTCGTCTGGGAAGCCGCGGCGCGTTCGTTCGCGAGACGCTGCACTCAGTCCACGGCATAAACAGCGCGCAGGGTATATGGCCGATAGGGCAAAGGCAAGGGCAAAGGGAGACTTTCGTGTTGACGCGAACGTACGTTCCGGGTAACTATAACTCCAATTGTGTCTTCGGGATGGGAATAACAGCAAGGGGCGCGGAAACGACGGAATCGGGGGCGAATCATGCGAATAGCGGTAAAGGGGATTCTGGTGGTTCTTCTTGCGTTCGGGTTCGTGCTGCCGCGTGCCTCTGCGCAGGTGGAGCAGGCTGGGAGCGAGGCGGCTGCGTCTGAGGGCGAGGCGGACGTTGCCGTGAGCGCCGACACGGGGAGTTCGCAAGGTCTCGACATGGCAGCGCCATCTGGCGACGCCATGAAGTTCCGCGCGGATGATATCTTCCGCTTTTCGGTGGACATGAGCAGCTCGTTCACGGATAACCGCGACTCCCTGACCAACGGGGAGAGCACCGTTGACTTCGTCGTGACGCCGTGCGCAGCCGTGGGGCTGAGCGGCCGGCGCGGCCAGCTGAATCTCAGCTATGCGCCGCCCCTGCGGTATCGCACCAATCCGGGCGACTATCAGGACTCCTTCGATGTCCAGCAGGCGCTGGCACTGTCCGGTGAACTGCGAGTCACGCCGGAGTTGCGTTTGCGCGCCAGCGAAAATGCCTACTACACGGATGACCCGGCGGTAGACACTTCGCGCGGCTCAATACGAGGAAACCGCAGCTACATTCTGAACTATTTCGAGAGCGGCGCGAATTGGACGTTCTTTCGCCGGTCCAACCTGGATATCTATGCGCGTCACATGATCAAGAAGTACGACGACAAGGTTGTCGGAGCCAATTCGGACGAAGACGGGCTTGAGGGCGGGCTGGCAGTGTGGCGCCAGCTGACGAAGACCATAGGCATCCAGGCCATCACAAAGCTTACCGCCCACCAGTTCAACGAGCAGGGCGCTGTCGACCGCGACACCGACATTCTGCTGTGCTCATTGCGCGCCGAGGAATCGTTCACCCGGGCCCTCCGCGGCGCGGTGGCTTTTGGCGGGCAGCAGGTAAATTACAAGGACGCCTCCCTTGACTCGAAGCTTGGCGGCTACGGCGCGGTGGAGCTGAATGGCGACATCCTTCCGGTCTTGAAGCTGAATGCTGTATATACCCATGGGCTCAGCGAATCGGACGTGCAGCCGTACGCGTCGCAGGCTTTCGACGAATTGAATGCGCGCGTGGCATACAGCGCGCATTCGGTGACGCTCGGAGTGAGCTGCGCATATCGTCTGAGCCGGTATGATGCTCAAGCGGCTCCGGAGGCTGCCGGCCGGCAGGCCGGCGGCGATGAGAAGACTCTATCGGCCGGGGCGGATGCGGCCATGAAGATCGGGCCGGCCAGCTCAATCAAGCTGGCGCAGCTCTATTCGGACGTGAATTCGGATGTGGGCTACTCGTTTACGAAGAACACCACCAGGCTTTCGCTGATGGTCACGTTCTAGACCCAATGGCCCTTCCCGCTCCGCCGGAAGGTTTGTGAGCCGGCGACGCCTTGGACGTGCGTACGGGCAGTGGGATGATACAATGGCAGAAGCACAAGAAGATCTGCATTTTCTGGACTACTGGCGGGTCATCCGCTCCCGCAAAGAGATTGTGATCGCCGTATTTCTGCTCGTCGTCCTGACCGGCATTCTCGTGACGTATTCCATGCCGAAGGTCTACATGAGCTCGGTGCTCATTCAGGTAAAGGAGGAGCGTCCGGATCCTTCGGCATGGGGTCAGGAATCCGGGCGTTTTGACCCGCTGTTCCTCCGCACGGTTTTCGAGATCATCCAATCGGGCCCCGTGATCGAGGACGTCGTGCGCCGCCGCGAGTTGGACAAGAAGCTGGCGCGCGCCTACGGGTTCGACCATCTCCCCTCCGAGAAGGCGTTTCAGCGCGCCGTGGCCATTGTGCGGCAGTCGCTGAAAGTGCAGCAGTACCGTGACACGAACTTGATCGAGTGCCAGATGTACCTTTCTGAGCCGAAGGATTCCGTGACGCTTGAGGTGGCCCTGGCGGCGGACATGGTGGCGCAGGTCTACAAGGAGCAGAGCTCGGCGCGCAGCCGCCGCACGAGCGAAGCCGCTTTGAAGGCCATGCAGGCGCTGCTCGAAGAGCGGCGCAAGGCGGTTGCAGCGGCGACGGATGAAGTCGAGCGCATCCGCACGGAATACAAGATCGACGTTATGGCCTCGTCCTCCTCGTCCGACACCTCGATGAAGAAGCGAAGCCTCGCCATGTTGGACGAGTCGCTGATCCAGGCCCGCGCGCAGCTGGCCGAGCGCAAGGCAAAGAACGATCGAGTGGCGAAGCTCACGCCCGACGAGCTGCGGGACGTCGGGCACCTGATTGTGACCGACCGGGGCCTGGAGTCGCTGGTGGCCGCCAAGCGCGAGTTGGAAGTGCAGCTGAGCCGCATGCTGATGGATTCGCTGGGCCCGATGCATCCCGACGTCAAGGGCGCGAACGCCGCGATCACCGAGATCAACAAGAAACTGGACGAAGCCGTGAAAGCCCTGCGGTTCGCGGTGCAGACCGAGTACGAGGCGGCTCAGGCCAAGGTGACGGACCTGGATAAGATGGTCGACGATCTCAAGGCTCAGGATCGCGTGGCCGAAGGATCCGAGTACCGGGCCTTCAACAAGGCCCTCGAGGAGCAGGAGCACGCCAAGAAGATTCGCGATGCGCTCGAGTCGCGATATCTCATGGAGCGAATTGCGCAGAGCGTGCCACGGACCACGGTGGAGATCATCGAAGCCGCCAAGCCGCCGGACGCGGACGACGTGGTGAGCCCGAAGCTTCTGGTGAACATTATGCTGAGCATCATGGCGGGGCTCTTCTGCGGGTTGGGCCTTGCCTACTTTGTGGAATACGTGGATACCTCCGTGAAGACGGTGGAGGACGTAGAGCGCACTTTACAGGTGAAGGTTGTCGGCATCGTTCCGCAGAAAGTCCGGGCGTTTGTCGAGAAAGGCGCGGACGGGGCTCATGCGGAGGCCTACCGCAGCTTGCGCGCCAATTTGCAGTTTTCGGAGAAGTTCAAGCAGGGCAAGACCCTCTGCGTCACGAGTGGCAGCGTGGCGGAAGGCAAATCTCTGACGGTCTTCAACCTTGCGTACGTGTGCGCACAACTGGGCGATAACGTGCTGCTGGTGGATTCAGACCTGCACCGCCCTCGTCAGCACAAGATCCTCGGCCTTTCGAATCGCACCGGGCTGGCCAACGTGCTGGTGGGCGAAGTCAGCCTGGATCAGGCAATTCAAGGGACCCGGCTTGCGAACTTTCATTTTCTGCCGAGCGGGCGGCTGGCATCCGGCGTGCACGGCCTGCTTGACACGCGCCGCATGCGCGAACTGGTGAAGGAGCTTAAACAGCGCTACGACCTGATACTCTTTGACGCGCCGCCTGTGATTGGCGTGAGCGATGCCTCCCTGCTGGTGCGCGAGGTGGACGGTGTGCTGCAGGTGATCCAGCACCGCAAGTATCCCCGTTCGGTGTCCAGCCGCGCGAAGAACATGATCGAGAGCGTTGGGGGCAACTTGCTGGGCGTTGTGCTGAACAACATCAATATCTCACGGGACTATTCATACTACTATCGGTACCAGAACTACTACTATCCCAAGAGCGGCAAAGAGAGCGGCAAGGACGTCGAGAACGAGCCGGCTGCGCCGTCGGTCAAGGCGTGATCAGGTTTGCCCGAGAAAGGCTTATGGTGTTCGGAGTGCGGAACGGAATTCTTTTGCTGGCGGCCGTTTGTGTGCTGGCGTGCGGGTGCGCGATGACTCACCAGGATGATCTCCGGATGACCCGGTACCATCCCCGCGAGAAGAGCAGCCGCATGGCATGGCTTGAAAAACTGAGCCCTCCGGCGTCTACCAACAGGATTGTAAGCCCTCCGGCGGTGTCCGGGCCGCGCGCGCTGCGGGTGGGAGACAAGGTGCTCATCTCCCGCAGAGGCATTCCGCGCGAGGATGAAATCAGGGACGTGGTCGACGAGAAGGGCGAGGTCAACCTTGACCTCATCGGCTCGGTGCGGATTGACGGCAAGACGACCTCGGAGGCTGAAAAGATGATCGAGGACGCCTATATCCAAGGCGGCTTTTTCAAGAACATCAACATTGTCGTAATCGGCCAGGACGATGAGTACTATGTTCGCGGCGAAGTCATGCGACCGGGGCGTTATCCCTTGTCCGTGAGCATGACGCTGATGCGTGCCGTGACTGCGGCGGGCGGCTTCACGGACTATGCGGATCCCAAGAGCATCGACATATTTCGTGGCGACAAGGCGACGAGGGTAGACGCGAAGAAGATTCAATCCCTGGAAGCGGACGATCCCGGCATCCGCCGGGACGACATGATCGTCGTGGGTCGGAAGTGGATTCTCTGATGCGCCAGGGACTGAACGCGGAAATGCAAAGGCGAGCTGTGATGGGAACAAAGTGGCTGAGTGCCAGCGTGTTGCTCTTTCTGGCCGGGCTGCTGGCGGCGGCACAGGCGGGTGTGTCCGAGGACCGGCTGCGCGAAACCGCGAGCACCGCCGCGGCTCTTTTGAGCGAAGCTGAGATTACCCGCGACATGGGCGTGCGCGCGTTGGAGAATTCATTTGCGGCTCGCCGGGAGGCGGAGAACGCGGTCCTTGCAGCGCTTCTCAAGAGCAGGGAAGCTGAGCTTGTGCAGGCGAAGGCAAAGCTTGACCAGCAGAATGCCGCCGCTGATGCCGCCGCGATCCTGGCCTCCGATATTGCGAGGAGCGCGGCGCTGAGCCTCGTGGCTGCAGATGCGGTGAGGGCCATGGTGCAGCAGAGCCTGGACCAGAAGCCGGTGCGAGATCCCGAGGCGGTTCTAAAGCGCACGGACAAGCTGCTTGCCGAAGCGGAGCGCAGCCTTCGGAAGGCGTCGGCCGCGGCGGAGATCCTTAAGCGGCAGTGGCTTCTTCCCTTGAATCTTGCGCCGCCGCCGTCCGAGCCCACGGGCGCTGCTCCCTGGTGGCGTTTTGGCCGATGAACGCCGTGCCTTCTTGTGAAGCGAGATGAGCAGATACGGAAAACTGGTGGCAGGCGTGGCGCTCATCGCCGCAGGCGTTCTCGGATTTCTCCACTCGGCGCGGGCCGCCGTGGCCTCCTGGGACTACTATCGCGCCCGCTACGCGGCAGGTGCGGCACGTCCCGACGAGGTGCTGCGCATTTGTGAGCGCGCCTATCGCAGGTATCCGGCGAATCACTGGCTCTCTCAGTGGGCCATGGATGTGGCTTTCGCCGACCGCAATTCCGGGTCCAGGGAGCAGTGGCAGGCATGCATCGAGGAAGCCGCCTTGTGGACCGGGCGCGGCCTTCGCCAGAACCGGTACGATGGGCGCCTGCGCCAGATGAGCGCCCGCCTGATGTCGCGCCGGAGCCCTGAAGCGGCTGTGGACTATTGGCGTGAGTACCTCGACTGGGCCTTCTGGTCGCCTGAACATCATTATGTCATGATCGAGCTGTGTCTGGCCGCGGGCGACTACCCGGGCGCCCTGGAGTCGCTGCGCTGGATCGAAGGCACACCCCGTGCCGCCGAGGGGAGGGCCCTGGTGGGCGCGGCGTGGGCGCGGGAAAAGGAACAGAGCTTGAAAGCCGCGCAGAAGATGCGCCTTGAGAGCGCGAGCGCGAGCGGGCGCAAGCGCCGCACCCTCAACTGAACTGGATGCGATAGCTGAACACGTCCTCGTGCGGCGTGCAGGTGACCATGTGCTGGCATTTTTCGAAGACGCGCTGCATCGCGCGGTTGGCCTTGAGCACTTCGGCCGTGAAGCCCCCAATGCCGTTGCGCTTGGCAATCGTGATCATGTGGTTCAGAAGGAACGTACCGATGCCGCGCGACTGCCACTTGTCGTTGACGACGAAAGCCACTTCCGCGAGGCGCGTCTTGGGGTCCAGATAGTAGCGCCCGATGCACACGATCTCGTCGCCATAGGCTTCCGGGATCGTCCCGACAATGGCGGCATCTGTGAGATGGTCGATGAAGACGAAATCCTGAATCTGCTTGCGCTGGACGTGGTTCAGGCGCGTCATGAACCGGTAGTAGAGCGTTTCCTGCGACAGTGCGTAGAACAGATCCCGCATGTGAGGCTCGTCGGTGGGGCGGATCGAACGGAAGTTGATCGGGGTGCCGTTGCTCAGGACCAGCGTGGTCTTGAAATCCGGCGGGCTGACGACCAGCTTGCCTTCCACGCCGGCCATGTCGGCGCGCAGGTATTTCGCCGCGATCGCCTCGCGTAGCAGCTGCGCGCGAAAATCGGGATGCGCGATCGTGATCAGCGCCATGGTGCGCTCCTGCACGCTCTTGCCATGCAGGTAGGCCACCCCGTGCTCGGTGACGACATAATGCACGTCGGCGCGCGAAACGCTTACCCCGGCGCCGGGGCTCAGGCGCGTCACGATCCGCGAGACCGAGCCGTTCTTTGCGGTCGAGGGAAGGGCGATAATCGCCTTGCCGCCCTCCGAGCGTGCCGCCCCGCGGTTGAAGTCCACCTGGCCGCCGAACCCGGAATAGAACTGGCTGCCGACCGAATCGCCACAGACCTGGCCGGTCAAGTCCACCTCCATGGCAACGTTGATCGCCACCTGCAGGTGCTGCTGGCTGATGATAAACGGATCGTTCACATACTCGGTGGGGTGAAATGAAAAGAGAGGGTTGCCGTCGACGAAATCATACAGCTTGCGCGTGCCCATGCAGAAGCTGGCGACAACCTTGCCGCTGTCGCGCGTCTTGCGCGCTCCCGTCACCGCCCCGGACTGCAGCAGGGGGATGATGGCGTCGGTGAACATTTCGGTGTGAATGCCAAGATCCTTCTTGTCCGTGAGGAACTCCAGGACGGCCTGCGGAATGGATCCGATGCCGAATTCCACCGTGGAGTGATCGTCCACGAGCGCGGCGACGTGCTGGCCGATGCTG
>CAYRKB010000154.1:0-8952 GCA_964424705.1 uncultured Victivallales bacterium | reverse complement strand
TCTCCTCGCGGTGGCCGCGGATCCAGGTCGGCGAAAAGTTCTTGATCCAAGCCCATCCGCGAACGAGCTCCGAAGAGAAACGGGGAGGTAGGACCACCGGGTCGATGCGTCTTACGTTCTTACGAACTCCACCAAAGGTTGGTAGTTGTGTTCGTCGGCGGCATGGAGAGCTGCAATGTACGCCTGCCGGCTGTCGCCGGATTTCGACAGGTCCGCACTCCCCCATGTGAAGCGAGGGCTTTTCAAGATGTTCTCAAGGAGAAGGTCGGTCATCAGTCGCGCGTGGCGACCATTCCCATTGGCGAAGGGATGAATCGACACGAGCCGGTGATGAAAGCGGACGGCCATCTGATCTGTCGACTCTTCCCGGAGCCCTATCCAGAGGCGGGCGTCTTCGCACAGGTCCCTCAATCTCATGGGCACCTGATGCCATGACCCGCCGATGCTCTTGTCACTTTGCCGGAAGTGCCCGGCCCATTTCCAGACTTTGCCGAACATGTGGCGATGGAGGGATTTGATAAACTGCTCATTCAGAATATCCGATGGTTTTGTCCTGTCCAGCCAGGCAAGGGCGTCCATGATGTTGTCCTGTTCCCAGCGATTCAATTCACCACGCGCCGTTATGTGTGTGAGAAGCAGACCTTCCGCCTCGTCCGGATCAATGGGCGTGGCACCCTCTGGGTATTCGAACACGATCATGATTTCTCCCACAGTTGCGAGGGAGGGCTCTCTACCAACTCGTCAATCATTCCTGCGAGAATCTTCCGATTCTCCGCCTCGGTGAGCGCCTGGTCTTCCAGCGCCATGGTTTGGGCCGCCTGTCCGAGCCTCTTGGCTGCAAGTTGCTGAGCTTGGTTGCGGAGGGTGGTTTCCAGGCCTGAGCGCGGTACGAAGCCGCAGACGAATACGCAGTCGAGGCCTTCTGCGATGCGTCTCATGGTCTTGATCGTTACCGCCCCGGCCAGCTCGTCTTTCTCAATGCGCGCCACGGCTTGTTGCGCAACGCCGAGCCTGCCGGCCAGTTGCCGAGCCGTCATTCCCAGCGCGTTGCGTATGGCGCGGATCCACCCTTTCGGCGGCGGGGAAATGCTGCGAAGAGGGGCGAGTCGCTGGAGCGAGGCCTCAAGTTGCTCCCTGACGAGGCTCTTCCTGTTCATGGCCGTTCTCCCGTGAAATTCGAATATCTACCTTGGCGTTGATGATAGTACAAGACAAAGATTGTATATTGTCAACAACAAAACAATGTACGTATTGTGAAAATGTATAATTGGGACAATACAGATGTTGTATATTCTGATGGCATAGAAAAGTTCCGCCGTCAGCGAGTGTTCAACCAGAGGGGACGAGGCGAGGAGAGCGCTGCTACTCCGCGAAGTGGCGGAGCCCATCACTTCGTGTGAGCGTGCGGCGAACGTGAAGTCCAATCATGAAGGAATGGAGACGCGCAGGACGCTTTGAGGCCGAACTGTCCGGGCTGTCACCGCCGCTTTGAAAGCGCTCTTCTTCAGCCGTTCTGAAAATCACAGTGCACTTCGTCTTCTTCCGCTGGAACCGCAGAATGGCGAAGGAAGGCGAGCCGTGGCTGATCCTGACCTTCGTCATTCTGAGATGAATGGCGCTTACTTAAGCTCCCTTTTGGACACCGGACGGCGGCTGAGGACATCCGCTCTCCAAGGAAGACGGGCGCATTCCCCTATTTGGAGGGTGGGCGGCCTCGACCGCCGTGAGCTTAAGTATCCGTGAAGATCCGCAGCTCCCGTCAGGCTTCTGCAGCAGTCAGCAGGACCTCGGGCTTTCGTTTCGCGATCTGGAGGAGACGCAGCGCGGCGCCGCTGGGGTTGCGGCGGCCGACCTCCCAACTCGCCTCCGTCACGACCGGCACATTCAGGAGCCGCGCGAAGACGGCCTGACTTACCTTCAGCTTTCGGCGGATTTCCCGCACTTCCTGTGGCGGCATCCGCACCACGCGCGCCGGGAGGGCCACGGTTGTTGTGCGCATCGTGATTTTGCGGCGCTTCGTCACATGGTCTCGCACGTCCGTCAACGCCTGAATCAACTCATCGGCGTTGAGTTCAAGGTCCTTGGTCTTCATCGATCGAACTCCTTCTTGATCTCCTCTACCAGCGTCTTGATGACCCGCCGCTTGTCCGGTGGCAGGTCTTCAAATTCACCCTTCGTAAAGACATACAACAGGAAGACAGTTTCAGCCCTCAAGAAGAGAAGAGACAGCACACGCGCGCCGCCGCGCTTCCCGCGACCCGGCAGTGCCAACCGGATCTTACGCAGGCCGCTCATCCCGGGAATCGCGTCCCCCGCATGCGGATTCTCGGCAAGGTGCGCCTGGAAGTCCGCGTACTCCTCGTCCGTGAGAAGTTCTGTGATCCGTCGGGTGAACACCGCATGCTCTGCAAAAGTAATCATCGCAACTACCTTACAATGTATGGCAGATATGCCGGCAAGTCAATATCCGTTCCTGGCGTCAGCAGCATGAGGCGGAGGCCGGGGATCAGTGTGCGGGAAACTCACCAGCAGGACCGATCACGCGGCGGGCCGCCCCAGATCGTAGGTGGAAGCTTCCTGAATCCGCGCCTATCCGCGAAGATCCGTGGCCAACGCGCTTCATTCTCTCTTCCCGACCTCCTGCCACCACGCGCGGTTACGCGCCGCAAATGAATAACATTTACAGCTATGCAAGAACTTGCCGTGGCACAGTCATGCATTTCCTTCGCTTCCCGGAATCGGGCAAGATCTTCATCTGGAACTCAGCCGACCGCGCGGCTGCGCCGGACACGATTGTTGATGGGGACTGGAGCCGCGCCAACTTCGCCGTGCATAACAAGTGCTACATCGGCGGGCCCGACCCCAAAGCAAATCCCAATCGGTCCTGGTTCAATGGTTCGATGGACGAAGTGATGATCTTTTCCCGCGCACTGACCGCGGAAGAGGTGACTCGAATCTACGAGGCCCAGAAATGACGGAAGAAGAAGCCATTTCGCCACGCAGCACGAGGGATTGAGAAGGATGAAGGCCGGATCATGAAGGACCGCCGCAGATCGTAGGTGGAATCTTCCTGAATCCGCGCCTAACCGCGAAGATCGGCGGCTATTCTCCGAAACCAACCCGCGCCCCAAAATCGGTTGACGTTGGCGGCGGTTTGTGGTCTATCTCTAGGCCGTTATGGAACACGCAACGGCACCGATTTTAATCCTGATTTTCCTGTTCTCGGGATTCATTCTCTACAACATCCGCCGCGTGCAGAAGGGCAACCCCGTCTTCCTCCGGCCGATCGCGGGGCTGGAAGTGATCGACGAGGTCATCGGCCAGGCGACGGAGCAGGACCGGCCCATCATGTTCAACCCCGGGATGACCGGCCCCGGCGTGGAGCTGTTCTGCTCCCTGGCCGTGATGGGGTACGTCGTCCGCCGCGCCGGCAAGCTGTCCATGCCGGTCATGGTGCCGCTGGCGGATCCCATGGCCTACGCCATGGCCGAGGCGTACTGGAAGGACGGCTATGCGGCGGTCGGCAAGGAAGGCCTGTTCCCCGTCGAGGACAACCTGCGCTACATGACGGGCGAGCAGTCGCCCTACGCCGCCGGCGTCGCCGGGTGGATCAAGCGGGAAAACGTCGGGGCCAGCTTCCTGTTCGGGCCCTTCGGCTACGAGGCGCTGGTGCTGGCCGAGGCTGGCCAGCAGACCGGCGCCGTGCAGATCGCCTGTACGCCGAGCATCTACCAGGTTCCTTTCTTCATGGTCTCCTGCGACTATACCGTGTTCGGCGAAGAGTTCTACGCCGCGGGGGCCTATTTCAGCCGTGACCCGGTGCTGACCGGCAGCCTCGTGGGGCAGGACTGGGCCAAGATGCTGCTGCTGATCGTCATGGTGGCCGGCATCGTGTGTTTCACCATCTTCCAGCAGGACTGGATCACGCCGTTCGTGCAATGATGCAACCATGAACAAGCGCGCATTCCTTAAAACCATCGCCTTCGTCTGCGGGCTGTACTTCTTCCTCGAGTACGTCCTGCCGGAAAAGCTCGGCGGCGACTTCGACAGCGACTCCGTGCATTCCCCGGCCCTGGTGCAGACGCCGGATGGCCCGGCCGTTTTCTACGTCGGCCAATACAACCAGCAGAAGTCGGGCCTGGGGCGGCTTGTTGCGGCGCCGGACGCGACGAACGGATGGCGGCGCGTCCCCGACGAGCCGGTGATGCAGCGCTCGCTCTTTGCGCCCCATGAAAAGGGCGGGATGAAGCAGCTCGCGGCGGTCGCCGGCAGCGACGGGATCGACCTCTTCTATCTCGGGCTGGATCGCGAGCAGAACGCCACGCTCTGCCATGCCACCGGCGACCCGTCCGGCCTGACGTGGCTGCGCACGGGCGTGGTCCTCTTCGCGACGAACGGCGTTCCCCGCCCGACGGTCTCCGAGCCGAACGGCGCGCTGTCGGGCGAGCTCAACTATTTTGCGGTCGAGCGCGCGGGGAACCAGTGGGCCATGCTGCTTGTGATCAAGAAGATGGGCACCGGCCCCGAGGTGTGGGCCGCCGAGGGAGAAAGCCTCGCGGCGATGCGGCTCGCGCAGGCCCCGCTGATCCCGTTCCGCGAGTACCCGGACGGCGTCACCGCGTTCGACGGGCACAAGGCAGACGGCGAGTGGATCATCGATTTTGCGCTGGGCACCAATCTGGTCCGGTACACCCAGCAGGCCGACGGCGCCTTCGCGCAGGCCCCGCTGGAGATTCTGGCAGGCCTGGGCACCGTGACCGGCCTGCGTCTGATGCCGTCGTCGGACCAGCTGCTGCTGGCCACCCACAAGACCGATGCCGGGGCCGCCAGAACCGCGATCGTCGCGCTGCCCGGGCCTCAGGGCGGCCCGCAGCCGCTGACGGTGAAGACCGTGGGCCGCCCGGCGCGCTCGACGTATCTGTCGGGGTTCATCCAGACGGCCGGCACCTACCTGCAGGTCATCGGCTCCTTTGCGGTCTTTATCGCCCTGATCAACCTGACGCTCTTTCACGGCAAGCGGATTGTCCAGCGGCACAAGGGCGGCACTCAAAGCGCCGTCTTCTTCTTCTTCCTGATCGCCATGGCCGTTTTCACGCTGATCGGCAAGTCGGAGAAGATGACGGGCACGGGCTGGCAGATGGGCTATGACTTCATGTTCGAGGCCATTCTCCGCCCCGTGGGGGTGGCGGTGTTCTCCATGATCACCTTCTACATGATCAGCGCGGCCTACCGGTCGTTCCGGGTGCGCAGCGTGGATGCCGCCCTCCTGATGGTGTCGGCCTGCATTGTCATGATCGGGCAGATGCCCATCGGCACGTGGCTCGGTAGCTTCCTGCCGGATTCCCTGAACTACCTGCGCCTGCCGTGGCTGGCGGAGAAGCTGCTCACGGTCATCAACGCCTGCGCCTACCGGGGCGTGCTGATCGGCCTGGCCATCGGCGGGTTCTCCATCGCTTTGAGGATCTGGCTCGGGCTCGACAACAGCGTGTACGCGGGCCTTGAGGACGAGAAGAAATAGACAGCGTATGACGTCGAACCCGCAAAGCAATTTCTGGGACAGGGTGCAGCGGTGCGACCCGCGCATACTGTACCTGCTGTTCGCGCTGCTGATGGTGCTCCTGCAGTTCTGGACGGTCTCCATCCCGGCGCCCGTGCCGGCCGCCGTCAGCAAGCTGTACGAGCGCATCGAGAACCTGCCCGCCGACAAGATCGTGCTGATCGACTCCTCCATGGACGCCGGCTGGATCGCCGAGGCCGAGCCCGCCACGGAGGTGATCGTGCGCCACCTCTTCATGAAGAAGATCCGGTTCGCGCTGTTCACCAACACGACGTTCAGCCAGGGGCAGCGCTTCGGCAAGGACATCGCGGGGCGGATCGCCAAGGAGCTGGGCAAGGAGTACGGGAAAGACTACTGCATCTGGCAGGCCGTGGCGCTCCAGGGCGCGGGCGCGGGCGCCACCATCCAGGCGCTCGCCAAGGATATCCGGCGCACGGTGGTCGCGGACATCAACGGGACGCCGCTCGCCGACGTTCCCATGATGAAGGATGTGACCGACATCAGCGGCATTTCGCTGATCTACCGCGTGGCCTATGACTGGGAGTACATCTCGTGGATCGGCTTCGTGCAGGCGGTGTACGGCACGCCGTACGCAGTCGGCACGGCCTCGATCTCGAGCTCCTCCGCCTATCCGTTCGTCGATTCGGGGCAGATGTGCGGGATGGTGTCCGGCGCGGCCGGCGCCGCGGCCTATGAGCGGCTGCTGAAGATCACCGGCACCGGCACGCGGCGGGCCGCGATTCAATCCTTTGCCACGCTGTACGTGGTGCTCGCGATCGTGCTGGGCAACATCGCCATGCTGGCGGCGCGGCGGCAGAAGGTCAAACAGCCATGAACGATACCGCGAAGAAAAGAGTGTGGGCGGCGGCGGTTGTGATCCTGTTCGCCCTTCTCATGCTGAACGAGGTGCGGATTACGCACGCGGCCTCGGCGGAAGGCAGCCTGGCGGCGAAGTATTGGATCCTGCGGGCGCAGATCTGGATCTCCGCGCTCGGCACGCTCGCGGTGTACTCGTTCCTGATCCGCGACAACTTCTTCTACCAGTCCTTCGAGCACGCGCTCCTCGGCTGCGCCACGGGCATGGGCTGCGCGATCACGATCCAGGACGTGCTGTGGACCAAGTGGGCCATCCCGATGTGGGGCGGCTTCAAGAGCCTCGCGGGCGCAGGCTATTCCTCCGCGGCGCTGGGCAGCGCGCTGCTGCTGATCCCGGGCCTCATCGGGCTGCTCTGGTACTTCCAGTTCAGCAGGCGCCATTACTGGCTCAGCCGGATCCCGCTGTGCATCGGGCTGGGCGCCGGGGCGGGCATGGCTTTCAAGAACGTGCTGAACCAGCTGCTGCCGCAGATCAGCGGCACGTTCAAGCCGCTGTGGGTCGGGGAGGGCATCGTGCGCGACGCCACGGTCATGGGCCGCGTCGGGATGAGCGCGGAGAACCTGATCTTCGTGCTCGGCACGATCTCGGTGCTCTCCTATTTCTTCTTCGCGTTCGGCCGCAGCAAGTACGGCGTCCGGGCGCCGGCCAAGCTGGGGCGCTGGTATCTCATGCTCTCGCTGGGCGCGTTCTTCGGCAACACGTTCATGTCGCGCCTGAGCGGGCTGATCGAGCGGTTCGGGTTCCTGTTTTCCGAATGGCTGAAGGTGACCTGATCGGACGTCGCGCCAGAGAGGAAGTTCTTAGAACGAGAGAGTAGACAGGATGACAGGATGTCCTGTTGATCTTGGGTCCGGAAAGCCAAAGCCCATGGAGCATGAGGAAGTCACGCGGAGGATCATTGGCTGTGCGTGAGGAAGTTCTTAGAACGAGAGAGTAGACAGGATGACAGGATGTCCTGTTGATCTTGGGTCCGGAAAGCCAAAGCCCATGGAGCATGAGGAAGTCACGCGCAAGATCATTGGATGTGCATATCGGGTTTACAATGCCATGGGCTTTGGCTTTCTGGAATCCGTTTACGAGAAGTGCTTGCTGATTGAGCTGAGGAAAGCCGGGCTGAAAGTGGCGTCCCAAGTATCCGTTCCGGTGACGTACGACGGCCAGAGCGTAGGTGACTTTACGGCAGACCTGGTGGTGGAAGACGCGGTCATTGTGGAATTGAAATCGGTGCAGCGGCTGATTAAGGCGCATGAGGTCCAGTTGGTCAATTACCTCGTGGCGACGGGGATCCCTGTGGGATTGCTCATCAATTTCGGTGAGGCCAAAGTTGAAGTGAAACGAAAGGTGCGGCAGTTGACCAGCTGAATATGGAAGCGATTAACGGGATCCTGAATCCACTCATCCTGTTATCCTGTCCAAATTCCGGTCTCTGAATCCGTGAGGCTCCGATAGCGGAAAGCCAAAGCCCATGCAGACACAGCTTACAGACGTGGAGAGCGAGGCGCTGGTGGAGCGGATTGCACGGTGGGCCGTGGCGCTCAAGATCGGCAGCTTCGTCGCCTTCATGCTGGAGATCAACCGGCCGGTGGCGCCGCTCAGCGGGAACGCCTGCATCGCCGTCGCCCCGATTGCGAACGGGCTGACGCCGGTGCCGCTGAACGCGCTCGGCCTGCTCCTGCAGGACGACGGCGCGGTCGTGCGCCTCTGCAAGCGCATCCGGGACCTGGAGCAGGAAACGAAAGAGGACGCGGCGCCATGAGCACAGCTTCTTCCAAAGCAACGTTCAGCGCGGCGGACTGCCGGGTCCTCCTTGCCACGGACTGCGGCAGCACGACGACAAAAGCCATTCTCGTCCTGCTGATGCCCTCCGGCGAATACCGCCTCGCCGCGCGGGGGGAGGCGCCCACCACCGTCGAGCAGCCCTTTTCCGACGTCACCATCGGCGTGCGCAACGCCGTGGAGGAAATCGAGGACCTGACGGGCCGGCGCCTGCTCGACGGCGGTGCGCTGATCTGCCCGATGCGCGGCGAGGACGGCGTGAACGCATATTTCTCCACCAGCAGCGCCGGCGGCGGGCTCCAGATGGCCGTGGCGGGCGTGATTGCCGGGATCACGGCGCAGAGCGCAGAGCGCGCGGCGCTGGGAGCCGGCGCGATCGTGATCGACACCGTCAGCCTCGACGACCCGCGCGAGGACTACGAGCGAATCGACGCGCTGCGCCACACCCGGCCCGACATGATCCTCCTGGCCGGCGGCGTGAACGGGGGAACCTGCCGGCACGTGGAAATGCTGGCCGAGATCATCCGCGGCGCCAAGCCCCAGCCGCGCTTCGGCGGCGGGTTCGCGCTCCCGGTCATCTTCGCGGGGAACGAGCAGGCGCGCCCCGTCGTGGACCAGATGCTGGACAAGGTCGCTTCGGTCCGGCACGTCCGCAACGTGCGGCCGAGAATCGCGGAGGAAGACCTGCACGAGGCGCGCCAGGCGATCCACGACCTCTTCCTGGAACACGTCATGCAGCAGG
>CAYRKB010000153.1:0-9019 GCA_964424705.1 uncultured Victivallales bacterium | reverse complement strand
CGGATCCGGGCGAGCGCATCAACCTTTTCGGAAGTCCCGGCACCCGCGAGATCGAGCGCGACCTGCTGTTGAAGATGGTCCAGACGCTCGGCACGCACCGCCGCGAGGGCTTCAATCCGGGAAGCAACGGATTTTTCGGATAACGGGCCGAGGCTCTCTGCCCCGCCCGTCAGGGCGCACGCAACAGCGATGACCGGCATTCACGCGGAACGGAGATCCACCGCGGGATTCTGTTGCAATCGCCTGCGGCGACCGAAAAAGTGGGTCCTTCGCGTTTCGGCAGTCGTTCAACGCCTCGCAGAAACGATACGCCCAGCCGACGTACAGGGTTGCTGTTGTTGCTTGCCGACAGAGCGCTATTGGCACTATAGTGTGCGGCCATGGCGACCGTTCGTTTGAGAGACAGATTCTGGACCGTCGAGCAGCAGACGGAAGTCGGCGAGCGCCGGACTCTGTTCAGACTGCGCGACGTATCCTCGGGGGAGACATCCGAAGCGTTGTGTCCTCCTGAATCATTCGAGGCCGTCGCCAACGTTGGCCCCACGCTCAACCATAGGGCACTGGCACCATACGGCCTCTGGCATAGACGGCATGAGGCAATCAGGCTGGCCAGCACCGAGACGCTCCCCCTGGCATCCATACACGCCGGGCGCATCCTGCCCGAGGCCTACCAGTTCGTGCCAGCCGCAAGGCTCCTTGGTATGCCCCGCCCATCGCTCCTGATCGCCGATGACGTCGGCTTAGGCAAGACGATCGAGGCAGGTATCTGTCTGATGGAACTGCTCGCGCGTGGCCGTGCAAGTCGCGTTCTGCTCGTCGTTCCGCCAGGGCTGATTCCTCAGTGGCGGGACGAGATGATGGAGAAGTTCGGCCTGGCCTTCCATATGATCGAGAACGCCGCAGGACTCGACCGTGCCCAGACAAGCTTGGCGGAGGGTCTGAAGCCGTGGTCCTTCTTGGAGCGCGTCATCACATCCGTGGACTACATCAAGCGCCGTGACGTAGCGGCCAAGGTGCTCGAACGCCCTTGGGATGTTATCATCGTCGACGAGGCGCACGCCCTGGCCGAGTCGGGATCGCCCCTGAACCCCTACGCCACCCACAGGACGCGCCTCGGACAGCGCCTGCGCGAGGGAACGCACTGTCTGCTTCTCCTGACCGCAACGCCCCACAATGGCTACCGGCACAGCTTTCGTTCACTCATTGAACTCGTGTCGCCGACGGACGCCACCTTCGAGGGGACGCGCGACGTTCTCCAACGCCGCGTCACGCGCAGCATGGTGCGCCGGATGAAGTGCCAGATTCACCGCACCGACGCCGTCGGCGCCCCTGTGCCGGCATTCCAGCAGCGCATGCCCGTTCGGGGTATTCCTGTACGGGGTCTCTCTACAGAGGATCGCGAAATCTTCCGCCTCGTCTCCGGCTATTGCGCCAAGGTTGCAAACGCCGCAGCGGGAACGGAGCAGGAGGACTTGGTCTCGTTCGCGATGCAGATCGTGAAGAAGCGCATGCTGTCGAGCCGGACGGCGCTGGCCAATACCGTGAAGCATCGGCTTGAAGCCATCACGGCGCGTGGCGAACCGGAGGAGCCGCCCTCGCGGGCTGAAATTCGCGAACTGCAGGGCGACCTGCCGCTCGGCGAAACAGAACACGAGCGGCTCGCACGACGGCTTGTCCGGTCCGCGATTCCCGTGGAAGCGCGCCGCCGCAACGACGAGAAAAAGAAGCTGAAGGCCATCGTCGAGCGGCTTGACAGATGCGCCGCGCTACCGGACGCCAAGTTCGCCGCTTTGATCGCCGAACTTCGCGCGGAGGTGCTGCCGCTCCCCGGCGAGAAGGCCATCATCTTCACCGAATACGTCGATACGCTGGAATCGCTGGCGTCCTGTCTGGGCAGCCAGAACGATTTCGCCGGCACTACCGTGACCCTGCGCGGCGGACTGAGCGTCCGCAAGCGCCTGGCATCCCTGAAGCGGTTCACCGAGTCCGATGTCCGCCTCCTGCTCGCCACCGACGCGGCCAGCGAAGGACTGAACCTCCAGCACCACTGCTGCCGCATCTACCATCTTGAGTTGCCCTGGAATCCTGTTCGTCTTGAGCAGCGCAACGGTCGCGTGGATCGCCACGGCCAGAAACGCCCCCCGCAGATCGCGTACTTCCATTACCCCGACTCGCCGGAGGACCGCGTGTTGGACCGGCTCATCCAGCGCATCGATCGCATGCAAAGCGATCAGGTCTCGACGCCGGACACCCTCGGTCTGCTTTCGGAAGGGCGGATAGACCGAGCGCTTGGCGAACTCGATGGGGAGGATGCGGAGACGGCCAACGAGCAGCGGACGGCGTCGCTCTTCCGGCTGTTCGATGAAGATAGCGCCCGGTTCGTGCGCGAGATGGCCCCGCTCCTCACGTTGCGCGACAGCACGACCTACGGCGGCGAGGTCAACGATCCCTACTCTGCGAACCCGTTGACCGGCGATGACTCCGGTTTGGAACGCCTCATGCTGGCCGCCCTTGGGCGAGACCTTCAGCCCACCCCCGTGGATGGCGTCTTCTCTTTGCTGACGCCACCGACCTTTCAAGGTCTCGGCGTCGCGGAACGCTACAAGGCGTTGACGTTCCGGCGCAGCATTGCCGTTGACCGCCCCACGGATGAGGTCGAGTTCGTCCATCGGTATCATCCTCTTGCCCAGACGATCTTCATCGATGCGTGGCGCGCGCTGACGCTCCCTCTGGTCGAAGGCCGTGACGGGGAGCGGATCGCCGTGCGTCGCCATCCTGCCGCCACATCGGTCGGCCCCTATGCGGTTTTCACGTTCGCCGCCGCGCAGCGTCCGCCGGACGGCACGTTCCTCCGCGTGGCCGTTGCCGCCGACGGCACCGTGCTCGACGACTCGTACGGTGCGCTGGCCATGAATGCGGACTCACCTGCAGGAAATGTGCAATGGGCGTCCGTGGAGCAAGTCTTCCAATCCATGTTCGACCAAATGGCACAGTCAGCAAACCGTGTTGTCAGCGAGCAACTGGCGGGTGTGATTCGCCAGCGGAAGATAGCCCGCGAGCGCAGCGCCTCCCTGCTTCGTGAGGATGCTGAACAATATCGCACGGACAGGCTTCAGGAAATCGACCACGAGGAAAGGCTCGCGGAGACGGGAGATGAACGGACTCTTGGCGGGCAGCGTCAGATGGTCTTGTTTGACCAGCGCGAGACCTACGGGTTCAAAGCCCGCCGCGCATCCGTCGAAACTTTCCACGCCAAACGCCTCCAGGACATAGATGCGTTCGTCGAAGGCGAAGCGCCGCCACCGCTTCACCCCCTGGGGGTGTTGCTGGTGTTTCCGATCACCGACCACAGCTAACCTCATGACCACCTCCCTCCATAACCGACGCGGCTTCTTCTCCGACTACTGGGTCGGGTCGGTATTCACGCGTCGCGAGACGGCCGCTCCCCGGCTGACCTCCGCCAAGCTCGACAAGCTGCTCTGGCGCCTCGGCCAGTTGGTCGAGCGTGTCGACACGACCGAACCGCCCGACCTGACAACTTTTCGCGAGAAGTTCGCCCGCCCGCTGCTGGAGGAGGTCTGGGGCTACGCGCTCGGGGAGCCCGCGGAAGATCCCAGGTTTCGTCTGCTCATCCCGTATGATCAGTCATCAGCGATCGGTGACCGGCCACCGGTCACCGATCACCTTCTCCTCCCCGCTCTCTACCTGTGCCCCGATGCCGACGATCTTGATGCGGCCGGTCCGCGGCAGCGGCTGGAGTCCCTGATCGACGAGCATGATCTGACCTACGGATTCCTCCTCTCTCCCCAGACGCTGCGACTCGTCCGGCGCAAGGGTGAAGGCGCCAAGGGCGCCTCGTTCGATGTCTCCCTTGCCGGGATTGCTGAACGGGCGGACCGCGACGCGCTCGACACCGCCCGGCGCCTGCTGCACTGCGGCAACTTCCTCCCCTCGGACAACAAGCCGCCGCCCATCGTCGTCATGGAGGAGGAGTCGCTCCGGCATCGCGCTCGCGTCTCGGCCGCACTCAAGGATGCCGTCTTCCAAGCCGCCGAGGTAGCGATCCGCGGTCTCCTGTCCGACCTGCGCCAGCGACCGTCCGAGCTGCCGACGCCCCCGTCACTCGATACGCTGCGCGATGTGGGGCTGCACCTGCTCTACCGGCTGCTCTTCATTCTTTACGCCGAGAGCCGCGATGAACGGTTGCAGACCCACGGCCTCTACCGCCGTGTCTACGCGCTCGAAGGCATTGTAGACCGCTTGTTGCGGACGCCGCCCGACCGTATTGCGCGCAACAGTTTCGAGCAGTGGTCCATCCTGCAGGCCACCTTCCGCATTTTCGACGAGGGGCTGCCGCCCATGCCCGGATTGGAGAACATCCCCCCTCGCGGCGGACCGCTTTTCAGCGCGCACACGCGCGAGGGCGAATGGCTGATTCGGCTGCGCCTCTGCGACGCCGACGTGGCCACGCTTCTGCTCGGTCTCGCCACCGCCAAGCCGCGACAGGGGGTGGGCCGCGAGCGCATCTCCTACCGCGAACTGGCCATCGAGCAACTCGGATCGGTCTACGAGGGGCTGCTGGAGTACGAACCCCGGCTGGCCACGGAGGCGATGTTCGAGCTTCGCGTTCAGGGACGCGAGTTTGTGCTGACCCCGCCCGAAGCGGTGCGCCTGTGCCGTGAGAAGAACCTGATAGTCCAGGGACCGCCAACACTGCTCGATGATCCGTTGCTGATGGCTTTGAGGCCCGAACAGGAACCCGAGGACGAGGAATCCGAAGGCGGCGAGAACGAGGTTGACGCGGATGACGAAGCGGACGAAGGCGTTGCCGGGGAATCCGAGGAGGAGGGTGGCGCGATCAAGAACCGCGCACCGGCCAAGTTGATCCGGCGGCTTGAACCGGATGCCTTCTTCTTCGCCCCCGGCGCCGCGCGCAAGAGCAGCGGCTCGTACTACACGGTCGAGGAGATCGTGCAATACCTGTGCCGTCACGCCCTCGGCGGACTTGCGCAGGACCGGACACCCGAGGCTATCCTCGCCTTGCGCGTGATCGACATCGCGTGCGGATCCGCGCATTTTCTTGTCGGTGCGGCGCGCTTTCTGGGTCAGGCGCTTCGCGACGCGTACCGGCACGTCCATGGCGAGGCCCCGCCACCTGACTTCCTGCCCGATCACGGGCCGGATGCCCGCCGGAAGGCATGGGATGGGGATGGCGATGCCTGGTGCAAGCGCCGGGTCGTGGAGCAATGTCTGTACGGCGTTGACCTGAACCCCACCGCCGTCCAGTTGGCCCAGGTCGCGCTCTGGATCGAGTCACTGGCCGGCGACCGGCCGCTCTCGTTCTTTGCCCACCATGTGCGCTGCGGCAACTCGCTGCTGGGCACGCGCCTCGAATCGCTGGGCCAACCGCCGCTGCCCGACCTCGAACGAGGCTCGCCGCCGCCCATAGACCTTTTCGCCAAACCCATCCGCGATGCCCTGGCCCATGCCCTCGACGCCCGTCGGCTCATCGAACACGCACTGCCTGACGACGTACGTCCCGACACACCCGAGGAATACCGCTACAAGGCCGACCGCCTTCGTGAAGCCGAGGAGGCTCTCACGCGCACGCATCTCCTGTTCGACCTGCGGTCCGCCTCGGCGTTCGTCCCCGCCATCTGGGGGGATTTCGTCAACCTGCTGGGCGAGACGAATCCGGAGACTTTTGGCCGCACCCGGTCATGGTGGCCGCAGTTCGAGGCCGTGCGCGAACGCGAACGTTTCTTCCATTGGCAACTGGAGTTTCCCGAGGTGTTCCTTGGCGAAGGCCAGGGGTTCGATGCCGTGCTGGGCAACCCGCCGTGGGAGAAGGTCAAGCCCGACCGCAAGGAGTTCTACGCCCGCGCCGACGTGCTGATCCGTGCGTTCACCGGCGGCGCGCTGGACGCCCGCATTCGCGAACTGAATTCGGAACGACCAAGTCTGGTGACAGAATTTGCCAAGTATGAGCGACGCGTTCAGACCATCGGCGAGTGCCTGGTGAAGGGCGGTGACTTCCAGTTCCATGGGTGGGTGGTGAACGGGGAACGCACTGCGGGCGATAAAGATTTGTTCAAGTTCATAGTTGAGCGTGCTCACCAGCACCTTCGGATTGGAGGCCGCCTTGGCTATCTTGTTCCTAGCGCAATCTATAGCACGGACGGTTGTGCGGGCGTACGGCACCTCTTGTTCGACCGTTCTCGGGTTCTGGGTTTCTTCGGGTTCGAGAACCGACAGAAAATCTTCGACATTGATTCGCGGTACAAGTTTGTTTGCCTTGTGGCTGAGAAAACCGAACCGGTTCGGGCTGATGCCCCGTCTGGGGCTTTTGAGGCCACATTCATGCGTCACGATCTGAAGGAACTGGAAGAAGGCGCTCCCGCTGATGCGGTGGTTGATGTCAGGCGCGACGAACTGGAGTTCTTCTCCCCCGGCACACTCGCGCTGTTGGAGTTCCGAAACAAACGTGACCGTGAGGTCGTGCTCAACATGTGCGGACGCTTGCCTGGCCAGACGCCAAGACCCCTGCTCGGCAGCACGGGTCCGGATTCCTTGGGAGTACGGTACTACCGCGAGTACCATATGACGGATGACCGCGCCCTGTGGACTAGACCCGACGGTAAGCTGTGGTGGCCGAAGGAGGTCTGCGGTCTCGACTGGCCGGCCGATCTCGCAATCCCGTTCGTCGATGTCCGCTCCGCCATGCTCGCAAAGGGCTTCTGGCCGTTGTACGAGGGGAAGCAGATCGACCAATGGCTGGTGGACGTGGCGCCCGTCGTACGCTGGGTCCACCTCGAGAAGTGCAGGACGCCACCCGATCCGGGCGCCAAACTTGTTTTCCGCGACATCGCCAGCAATACGAATGAGCGTACCTGCCTTGCTGCCATTCTGCCGGCTCGATCCTGCGCCAACCACAAGTTGCCTATGCTTTCTTCCACTGTACTGCCCGCTAATACCCTCTGTACTGTAATCAACTCAATTTCTTTCGACTTCCTCGTACGCTCGCGATCCGCTGGCACAAGCTTGACATGGACAGCGCTTTCCCGAGTTCCAGTTCCGCCTCCCGACGTGTTGCGCACGTTGACCGGCATTCTATCCCGTTCTGCGGCCTCGGGTGATTGGCGCGGCGCTTCGGAATCTGATCGGATTGCGTTGGCCAACGATCCGGCCTGTTTCGATGAGCTCTGGCGCAACGAGAAAGCCGTGGCGCAGGCCTACGGCCTCGACGCCGACGATTTCGCCCACATCCTCGCCTCCTTCCCGGTCATGGCCCGCAAGCGCGCCCCGTTCGTGGCGTACCTGCGGGAGCGGGTGGAGGAGTGGCGGAAGGAGTCGAAATGACCCCAGACATCTCGGAGAGATAAAATGCCAAGCAAAGCCTTCAAACGCTTCTCCACCCTGAGTGACAGCGATGTTTTGATTGACTTGCACAATGGGGTGGTCAGACTCTTCACGGCGGACGCGGACGACCAAGAGCCGATGCCCGAGGGTTTGGATGTTCTCCTCCGGGCAGCCGTTGTCATGATGGTCAGTCAGTGGGAGGCCTATATTGAGGACATCTGCAGTGAAGGACTCAATCACCTTGTGGAGCACGTTCCAGACGCCTCGATCTTGCCAAAAGAGATCAGGAAGCTTATTGCGGTGGAACTCAAAGGGGACAAGAACGAGGTTGCCGTGTGGGATCTGGCAGGTGATGGTTGGCGCCGTTACCTACACTCAAGACTTTCCAAGCTGAAAGAGGGGCGCGACCGGAGTTTCAACACGCCGAAGGCGCAGAACACCGCAGATTTTGTCCGTTGCGTCCTGGGCATTGCCGACATCCGCGAGTCATGGGCATTCGATGACCTTCAGCCCGCGGCCGTGGCGAAGAGACTGGACATGCTCGTAGAAGTGAGGGGCCAGATTGCCCACCGTGGCAGAATCGAGCAGCACATCGACAAGGAATGGGTGCTTGACCAGATGGCGTTCCTCCGCAAGGTCGTCGCCAAGACAGGCGGCAGGATCAACAGTCACGTCAAGAAGGTCACAAGCAAACCGCTCTGGAGTGCTTGACGCTAGCCGACTTTCACTTCTGGTGGTACATCACGGCTTAGGGGCTACCGCTTCTGGTTGTGGTGCCAGGGTGAGTGGTCGCCAATGAAGAGGCGATCCTCCTGGTAGTCCTTCCATCCTTTCAGGTCGGACCGGAATCTGGACATGGTCTCAGTCACCAGATCAAGCTTCCCGGTCATCTTCTTGAGACTGAACGAGATCATCTCCTGCACAGGCCTTCGTTCGGCACCCGTCCCTTCGTAGCGTGTGTGGTAGCATAATTGGCGTTTCGCGCAGCAGTCATTTGTTGTTATCTTGTCCACGTCAGGAATACCTTGTTCCTCTTTACGCGACATCTCAAGCCACTTGGTCAGGTAAGCCATGTGCGTCTCCCAAGCCGCATCGCGAAGTCGGTCAACCTGTCTGACCAACCTGGCACCCGAGGCATGCTGATAGGCGGGTGTGACGATCTGCACCACGATGTTATACGGGATCTTGTGGAAGTCAACGCGTTGGAGGTTGCAGGCCATGTCCAGCCAGAGGTTGAAGACAAACGAATCCCGGCTTACGTTGCCATCGTATTTCAGGCGTAGTACGAGGGGAGGTACGAATGCCGGGACAAGGGTTCCTCCACGCTTCTCGAAAGCTAAGTTCGAGACAAGGTGTCCACAAGTCGCATCCAACCTTGTATCCAGTGCTTCGGTGCCTGCCAGCGCAGCCATCATCCAGGCTGGACCAACCGAAAAATGTGGGAACTGAGGCCGTCGCCATGCCTGAAGCGAGTCACAGAGAACCAGCAATGCTGCCAACGGTTCCTTCGCATAGTCGATAGACAACGTCTGGCAGTTGTGTTTCCCGACCGCCTTGATGGAGAGGTCCACGGAATGGAGTTTGGCCTTCTTCTTCAGATCCTCTGCCAAAGTGGAGCCTGCGGTTTTCATGGCCGCGATAGCGGCGCATGAAAACCGCA
>CAYRKB010000152.1:7395-9033 GCA_964424705.1 uncultured Victivallales bacterium | reverse complement strand
GACTTTCGCCCGGTCCCGCGAATGTCCTGCACTCTTCGCCTGTCATGTCAACCGCGCCCACACCCAATCCGCTGATCCATGGACCGCTCTGGCGTGGCCTGATGGGGCGCCCCTGCGCGGCGGAGTGGAACGTGTGAACGGTCCGGACATACGGGGCCGCGCCGGGCAGCCTACTTCGGAATCGTGCCGTGGGCATCGACGATGTACCCGAACTCCCGGATGTATTCCGCGCTGGGTCTGAACCGGTCGCCCAGGGCATCCAGCCGCCGCTGGAGGCGCACGTCGAGCTCACGCCTCACTCCGGCGTGGGCCGGGTCGTCCACCAGGTTCTGCATCTGGTAGGGATCCACGGCATTGTCGTACAGCAGCCACGGCCCTTGCAGGGACCGCACGTAGGTGTACCGGTTGGTGCGGAGCCCCCGGTATTCACGGCCGCCGCTCACGGCTTTGAACTCGCCGAACGTGTGCGGACACATGATCAACGCCTCGCCGCCGGATGGATCAGCGCCGCCGTCCAGGCAGGCGGTGAAGTCCCGGCCCTCCACGGACGCGGGTATCGGCAATCCGGCCAGGCCGAGCAGGGTGGGCATAATGTCCGGCGCATCAAGAAGGGCCTCAACCCGGCGCGGCTGGTGTCCAAAACGGGCCGGGTAGCGGAGCAGGAACGGAACGCGGATGGATTCGTCCCAGGGGCGTTGCTTGCGATGCTGGCCCTGCGAACCGAGCATGTCGCCATGATCCGAGGTGAAGACCAAGAGGGTGTTCTCCTCGAGGCCCTGCTCGCGGAGGGTGCGCAACAGGTCGCCCACGCAGGCGTCGAGCGCCGAGCAATGCGCGTAGTAGCCGGCCAGCTCGGTACGGGCGAGCTTCTCGTAATCGTCGGGAACATTCGGCCGGAGGACGATCTTTTCCGGGTCGTAGAGTCGTTTGAACGCTTCGGGGGCGGCATCGTAGGGGTTGTGAGGGGGGCCCCAGGACAAGAGCAGCAGGAAGGGCTTTTCCGGGTCTCGGTCGCGAATGTATTGCGCCGCGTCATGCGTCTGGGCGATGGCGTCGTACCCCTCCCAGAATAGCTTCTCTTCAGAATCGCCGGCGTAATAGGCAGAGTGATTGTATTCGTGGGTGCATTCCAGCACTTTCCAATACTCGAACCCAAGACGGTGTTCCTTCGGGATGTAGGCGGTACGCCCCTGTCCATGCAGGTGCCATTTTCCCAGGTAGGCGGTGGCATAGCCGTTCTCGCGGAACACTTCCGCGAGGGTGGGGCCGTCCGGCTGCATGAAGACGTCGTTGACGATCACGCGGTGCCGGAGCGGGTACTGGCCGGTGAGCAGGCTCGCGCGGTAAGGGGAGCAGACGGGACACCCGGCAACGGCGTTCGTCACGTTGAGACTCTCACGTGACAGGGCGTCGATGTGGGGGGTCTTGACGTTGGGGTCTTCGCCCGAGTAGCCGACGGCCTGGGCGCGCCACTGATCGCCAAAGACAAAGATCACGTTGGGTCGGGTCATGGGACGGCATTCTCCACAATGGATACTCGGACTGGATAAATATCCTACCTGTGTGGTGGCTGTTCTGGCCATACTATTCAAGTTCCGAGCGAGGCGGTGGCGACCAAAGACCGCCTGAAGGCGGGAC
>CAYRKB010000152.1:0-7295 GCA_964424705.1 uncultured Victivallales bacterium | reverse complement strand
ACCAACGGGGTGGTGCGTTGGTTGGTGTACCGGCTTCAGCCGGTCCTCACTCCGGATTGCAGTGGCCCTGTCGTACGGAGGCAACCAAAGACCGCCTGAAGGCGGGACACCAACGGGGTGGTGCGTTGGTTGGTGTACCGGCTTCAGCCGGTCCTCACTCCGGTCTGCAACGCCCATGACCACCGGTTGGTTCTTGCCCACTTTTGCGTCGCGTGGTCAGGGGGAACGTCCTAGTATGCCCCATCTTTTCAACAGGAGGACAAGCAATGATTCGATTGGGCATGATCGGGTGCGGAACCATGGCGGCCAGTCACGTGCGGACGCTGGAACCGCTGAAGGACCGGGTTCGGTTTGCGGCCTTTGCGGATATTGAGAAAGAGCGCGCCGAGACCGCGGCGGCCGCGGCGCCGGGCGCCATCGCTGTGACCGACTACCGCGAGCTGTTGAAGCATGTGGATGCCGTTGTGGTCGCGCTGCCGCACGATCTGCACTACCAGGTGGGCGTCGACTGCCTGAAGGCCGGCAAGCACGTCCTCATGGAGAAGCCCCTCGCGCTGACCCGTGAGGAATGCCTCAAGTTGATCGCCATGGACAAGTCACCCGACCCGGTCCTGTCGGTCGGGTACATCATGCGTTACGACTCCCTGTGGACGACCCTGGGCAACTATATCCGTGAAGGCACGTACGGACAGACGTTCCACGTGTCGATCTGGACGGAACAATACACCGACACCTCCCGCGGCGCGTGGCTGGGCCAGGCCAAGCGGCTGGGCGGCGGACAGCTCTTCAGCCACGGCTGCCACTACATCGATCTGTTGTTGCACTGGATGGGTGAACCCGTGTGCGGCACGCACGTCGGGACCAACCTGGGCACGCCCTGGATGGAGAAAGAGGGCACGAGCAACGTCAGCCTCAAGTTCAAGTCCGGCGCCACGGGCTATCATTTCGGCACGTGGGGCGCGCGCGGCTCGCGCCTGCGCTACAGCGTGCACGCACACTGCACGAAAGGCATGCTCGAACTCAACCACGCGGAAGGCACGATTACGCGGCATCGCAGCCTGACGGGCGGCGACCTGCCCGCGCTACAGGCGCTGGCGGCACCCGGCGAGAAGGTTGACGACCCCAAGCAGGTTGTCGTCGCCAGGCGGGCCGGCAAAGGCGGAAAGCCGGTCGTGGACCAGATGAACGACTTTCTGGACTGCATCGAGCAGAAACGGATTCCGTCAACCAACGCCAGGGAGTCCCTGCGGAGCCTGGACGTGATCTGGAAACTGTACGACGCGGAAGAGCGCAACGTCGTGGCCGATCTGAGAGAGAAGGAATGACACAACAACGGCACGTCCCTGCCTGAGGCGCGCCAGCCGCATAGGGCTGGCCTACAAGAAGCTGTGATCGTGCTTGTCTCGTCACACATGGAAACAACGAG
Organism: uncultured Victivallales bacterium; assembly: GCA_964424705.1. Classification (GTDB taxonomy): domain Bacteria; phylum Verrucomicrobiota; class Kiritimatiellia; order UBA8416; family CAYRKB01; genus CAYRKB01. The sequence continues at coordinate 5,869 of CAYRKB010000152.1, read as the reverse complement.
TCCCAGACTCTCTATCACGGAATGCGACGCAGGCGCGGTGCCTGTTCTGTGGAGGGCGCCGCTTCGTCGGCGCCGGGACGAAAGGAAAACGGCGGCGACGGAGCGCCGCCCTCCATCGGGGTGCGGGCGATAACCCGCCTTGGGCTATGATCCTTAAATCCTTCACCTGTCCTTCGCCTCATCCTGCCACCCGCCTGGCGGCGGCTGAACTGGCGCTCTGGTTGGGGAAGGCGCGTACCGGAACGCGCCTCCGGAGCACCCGCTCGTTCAAGTCGGCCGATTTCGTGCTGGGCACCTTTGGAAGCCTGTCCGGGTTTGTCCCGGACCTGCCGGCAGACGATCCGGGCCAGGACGAAATCATCGTCCGCTCCCGGGGACGCCAGCTGATCCTGGCCGGCAGCAACCCGCGCAGCGTGCTGTTCGCCGTTTACACGTATCTTGAGCGTCTCGGATTCGCCTGGATCGTGCCCGGTCGCGAGGGCGAGATCATTCCCAAGTTGGGTCGCATTCCAGTGGACGGCTTCGACCTCCGGCATCGAGCGGCCCTGCGGCATCGGGGATTCGCGTTGGCCGGGGCGTACGACGTGAACCAGGGCGAAGCGTTCATCGCCTGGATGGCCCGCAACCGGTTCAATCATTTCTTCCTTGAAGGCGACACGTGCCGGCCGTGGTTTGAGAAAGTCGTCGGCCCGCAACCGGCGGCCCGCATTCGGGCCTGGGACCGGCGCATCGACCGGGCGGTGAAGGACCGGGGCCTGATCCTGGAACGGATGGGGCATGGCTGGACGCGCTGGGCACTCGGGGTGCCCCCCGGTGCGGCGCGGCCCCCGTCCTTTCGCCTGACGGCCGGACGGAACCGGTTGATCGCCAGGAATGCCGACGGAACGCCCCGCCGCTCGTTCCACGCCCAGCTTTGCCTGTCCCAGCCGGCGTCGCATGCGGCCATGACAAAGCGCGTCTGCCAGTATGCCAAGACCCATCCGGAGGTGGACGTGCTCGGGGTCTGGATGGCCGACGGTTTCAACAACTGGTGCGAGTGTCCGGACTGCGCCAAAACGCATCCCTCGGATCTGTGGGTGAGGCTGATCAACCGGCTGGCGCGCGAGGTGTACCGGGTACGGCCCGACCTGAAGATCGAGGTGCTGGGGTATTGCACGCTCATGGAGCCGCCGCATACGGCCATCGACAACTCCCGCGGCAACGTCATCCTGATGTACGCGCCGTTCCTGCGCTGCTACCTGCACCGCCTGGACGACCCGCGCTGCGTGAGCGACCAACCGCTGCAGACCTTCCCGCCGGTCAACCGCCTGCATCATCCCATGAACGGCGAGTTCTTCACGTTCTTCAAGGGGTGGCGGCAGCAGTTCAGCGGCGTAAACTATGTCTTCGACTACTACGGCTGGCTGCCGATCAAGCGCGACATCTTCGAGGGAAATGTGCCGGAAGCGGCGTGCGCCGATCTGACCTCCTATCCCGGGCACGGGATTACCGGCTGGGTGGATTGCTCGCGGGCGCAGTCCTTCTGGCCCACCCCGCTGATGCGCTGGCTCCAGGCCCGCGCCGCCTGGGATCAGGCCACGGATTACGCCACCGAGCGCCGCCGTCTTCTGAAGCTGACCTTCGGGACGCATGCGGCGCTGGCCGACCGCTACCTCAACCTGGTCTATGCGTGCCTGTTGCCGGACCGGCACGGCCGCGAAGAGGAGCGCGCTTTTTCCCCGGTCAAGGTGGCGCGTTTCAGGCGGGCCCTGCCGGGACTCATCCGGGCGCTTGATCTGGCTGCCGTGGCGTGCCGCGGCCGGGAGCGGAGATTCCTGAAGCGGCTGCTGGTCCATGCCCGGTTTACCGGATTGCATGTGACTGAGCTGCTGGCTGAAGCCGCGGGACGGTGGGATGCGGCGAAGCGATGGGCGGAAGCCATGTATGCGGAAGCCCGCCGCAACCGGCGTGTGTTGGAAGGAGCCGCCGACTGGCCGGAATTCGAATGGCTGCGCCGCGACACGCTGAAGCGTCTCGACCGGAAGGCCGCCGGTACCTGGCGACGGATCGATTGAATGGCTTTCGCGAGACCCATTACAGAAAAGGGGTGAGTCTATGAAGTCGGAATACGATGTGATCGTCTGTGGGGCGGGGCCGGCCGGCATCGGGGCGGCCGTGGCCGCCGGTCGGGCCGGGGCGCGCGTGCTCCTGATCGAGCGTCTCTTCCATGTGGGGGGTATCGGCACCAGTACCAGCGTGCACACCTGGTGTGACACGCCGGGTGGGCGTGTGTTTGATGAACTGGAAGCCGGGGTGGCCGCGCTGGGGAAGGCACGGCGCCGGTTCGATCCGCAAATGCATACCTGCCGTCTGGGCCGCGTGACGCTGCATGGCGAGACGGTGAAAACCGTTGCGTTGCGGATGGTCCGGAAAGCCTCCGTCGATATTCTGTTTGGCGCCACCGTCGTCGACGCCTGCTTCGAGAAAGGGACCCTCCGGGGAGTGCGGGTGGCCGGCATCGATGGGCTGCGTGAGATCGCGGCGCCTGTGGTGATCGATGCCACGGCCGATGCCGACGTGGCCGCGTTTGCGGGAGCCCGCTGCCTGAAGGGCGATCCGGACGACGGCCGCCTGATGCACGTCAACTTCCGCGTCTCCCTGGGCGAGGTGGACGTCGAACGATACCAGCGGGAGAAGCCCTCGGATGAGGCGCTGGTAGCCTTGATCCGCGCGGCGCGGCGGCGCGGTGAACTCCATGTGCCGCGCGGCATCTTCCGGCCTGACCGCGAAACGTTTCCGTTTCATAAGGCGAGCCGGTCGCTGGTCCTGACCAACTGGGAGATCGAGGGCGTCGACTGTTCGGATCCGGTGGCGGTCAGCGCAACGATAGCCGACTGCCAGTGGGCCATCCTGGATGTCGTCGAGTTCTGCCGTAAGCATCTGCCCGGTTACGAACACTGTGAGATCGCCAGGATCTGGGACGTCCTCGGGACCCGTGAATCGCGACGAATCGTCGGGCGTTACACGCTCACGCGCGATGACGTGCTGAGCGGCCGGAAGTTTGACGATGGCATCGCCCGGGCCTGTTTCTTTATCGACTTTCACGACTCGCCGCCCGGCCACACCCTCCCCTACGACATGGCGTTCAAGCGGCAGAACAGTCCGCCGGAAGGGGACTGTTACGAGATCCCGTATCGCTGCCTGGTTCCCGAGTCCGTCGGCGGTCTGCTTGTGACAGGCCGCTGCATCTCGGCCGACCGCAGTGCGCTGGCGTCCCTGCGTGTCATGCCCACCTGCATGTACCTGGGCGAGGCGGCCGGCACGGCGGCCGCCCTGGCCGTGGCCCGGGGGATTCCGCCCGGCGATGTTGACGGCAAGGAACTCAAGCAGCGGTTGATCAGTTAGAGAACGGTTGGACGCCGATTCGCCATTCGTGACCGCCGACTTTGCAGACAACGTCAGGGCCAACGAAGGCGATGGATGGAAAGGGGCCTTCCTGTTGCGTGGCGGCAAGCAACTGATCTCAGTACAGCGGGGGCTGCGCACCCGCTGGCCTCCTGGTCACGCACACGTTCGGGCTTGCAGTGCGTGCGCAGCCCGCACTGTACTTCGGCGGGGCCAGCGGGCCGGCGCCTTCTGCTTCCGCTACCCGGCGGCCACCTGCTTCAGGTTGCTGTTCACCTTTTCAATGGCGGCGAGCGACTGATCTCAGTGTACAGCGGGGACTGTGTACCCGCTGGCTCTCTGGTCACGCACGCGTTCGGGCTTGCAGTGCGTGCGCAGCCCGCACTGTACTTCGGCGGGGCCAGCGGGCCGGCGCCTTCTGCTTCCGCTACCCGGCGGCCACCTGCTTCAGGTTGCTGTTCACCTTTTCAATGGCGGCGAGCGACTGATCTCAGTGTACAGCGGGGGCTGCGCACCCGCTGGCCTCCTGGTCACGCACGCGTTTGGGCTTGCAGTGCGTGCGCAGCCCGCACTGTACTTCAGTGGGGCACCCGGTTCGACCTGCTGCGCGGAAAGTCTGGATCGACGCCACGGGCCATGCGAGGATTGCCGTTATGAAGACCTATCGCGTTATCTACAACCAGGATTGTACCAACCTCTTTGCCGTCACCCGCGAGCCGCTGGAGCCCCGGCACGTGGACCGGATGGTCGATGAGGTGGCCGGGGGCGGCGCCGACCTCATGCTGATCAATCCCAATGCGCAACGGGTGAACTATCCCGGCAAGGCCTGGCAGACGTTCTGGGAAGGCTATGCTCCCGGGCGCCGCGAGTTCTTCGGGCCCGTGGCCGATAAAGACGTGGCCGTGCGAGAAGCCTGGGTGGTGCAGATGAAGCACCTGGCCGATCAGGGTTGCAACTACCTGGCCCGCGCCCTCGCGCGGTGCCGGCAGAAGGGAGTCGCGCCCGGTGTCTCGATCCGCATGAACGACATGCACGATGCCCCCACTCCGGGCACGCATCTCTTCAGCCGCTTCTATATGGAGCATCCCGAGTTGCGCCTGGCCAATCCGCCGGTCTGCAGTTGGAGTGCCACCGGCCTGAACTATGAACACCGGGCCGTGCGCGATCACTACCTGGCCCTGATCCGCGAGCTGGTGCACGAGTACGACCTTGATGTGCTTGAACTGGATTTCCTGCGGTTCAGCAGCTACTTCCCGCGGGATCAGTTCGACCGGCATTGCGAGATCATGACGGGCTTTATCCGGGAGGTACATGCCCTGCTGGCGGGTTCCGGGCGGCGTGTTCAACTGCTGGCTCGCGTGGCTGCGACCCCGGCTTCCGCCTATGAACTGGGCTTTGACGTGGCAGCGTGGGCGCGGGAAGGCATCATTGATGGGATTTCAGCCGGTGCGTTCCTGAACAGTCAGTGGTTCGTTCCGGTTGACGAGTTCAAGGCGCTAGTCGGCGAGTCCGTGGCGGTATACGCCTGCGCCGACTATCCCGCCGATCGCCGTACCAGCCTGCCCGTACGGGGGTTGCCGGTCAATCCGGACCTGCTGCGTGGTTTCGCGGCCGGGCATCTGGCAACGGGGGCCAACGGCGTGGAACTGTTCAACTTCTTCTGCGCCCGGGAGCAGGCCTGGGAGTCGCCGCCGAGGGAACCCTCCTTCGACACACTGCGCGAGCTCCGCGACCTGACGGAACTGCGGTCCACGCCCCGGATCCACACCGTCACGGCCGGCTGGGCGGTCGGTGAAACCGACGGCGTGCTCCAGGTACCCATCGCTTTGAAGCGGGCCGAACCGCGCGTCTTCCAGATGCTGCTGGCGGCCGGGACAGCGACCCAGGACGTCCAGGCGGCTGTCGCCTTTACGGGTGCGGAGACCGCGTGTCCGGACCAGCTGTGGTTGCATGTCAACCAGGTGCCGGCCGGTCCGGCGCGGTCGATGGCGGCCCTGCCGGGTAACGACAAAGGCGTCCGTGAGGCGGTCTTTGCCGTGCCGCCCGGTGCGCTCCGTGACGGGCGGAATGCGTTGGTTCTGCGTAATGAAGGCGACACGCTGACCGTCCTCTCCCTGGAAGTGCGCGTGACCCCGAAAGACTGAGGTCTGCCGGGCTGCCAACCCATATCAGAAGGAAACAGTCCGGGCAGCCCACGATGAGCCACCCGCACTTCTGCTGTTGTGGGCCGGGGCTCTGGCCCCGGCGTGGGTATGCCTGTGGAACGCTTCATTCTTGCGTTCGTCGTGCGCCACGCGCATTCTTCAGCACACAAAGCTGAGAAAGCCTGTTGCTGGCCAACAGAAATGAACTGCCGAAGTGCAGAAGCTGGCATTCAAGAGGATGAGATTGACAAAACAGAGATATGTACAGTATCCTGTCCATATGAATGCAATAACCTACACTGAAGCCAGAGAGACATTGGCCGAGACGATTCGCCGGGTTT
>CAYRKB010000151.1:0-9034 GCA_964424705.1 uncultured Victivallales bacterium | reverse complement strand
CCAGACCGACCGCAGACTTGAACAAACCAGCTGCGGCGGCCAACCCGAAGTCCATCGTCTGCATTCGGCGCAACACGTAGGTATCCAGGATGTCCGCCACGTCGTAGACCATCGGGTTGTAGAGGTTGTAGACCTGGTCGAACCCCGCGCTAAGAATATGCCCCAACGAAAGAATGAACAGGACGATCATGGTCGGCGCCAAGCTCGGCAGGGTGATCGTCCGCATCTGCTGCCAGCGATTGGCACCGTCCACGGCCGCCGCCTCGTAAAGCTGCACGGGAATCCCCGCCAGAGCCGCCAGATAGATCACCGCCCCGTAACCGACGGTCTGCCAGATACCCGTGCCGATCAGCAGCGCCAGGAACCAGCGGTCCTCGGTGAGAAAGGTCACCGGATCGAGTCCCACCGCCGCCACGATCAGGTTGGCCGGCCCGCGCAGTGAGAAGACCATCAGGAAGATGCCGCCCAGGATCACCCAGGAAAAGAAATAGGGCAGATAGGTGACCGTCTGCACGGTGCGCTTGAACCAGGTGACGCGGACTTCGTTGAGCAGCAGCGCCAGGATGATCGGTGCCCAGAACCCGATGCCGAGGCGCAGCAGCGAGATCACCAGGGTGTTCTTGATCGCTGCCACGAAATCGGCGCCGCCGAACAGCAACCGGAAATTGGCCAGGCCATTCCACGGACTGGCGAGGATCCCGAGGTCGAGCCGGAAATCCTTGAAGGCGATGATGTTGCCGAACATGGGGATGTACTGGAACAGCAAGAGCACTAGGAAACACGGGGCCAGCATGGCCGCCCATTGGATCTGCGTGCGGTTCCATTTCCAAGTGGATAGAGGTTTTTCCATCATGATCCGGGCACTCCCACGCATTGATAAATGATCCGGCGCTGCCGGTGCAGTTCGTTGGCTTCGGCCGTCATGGCGTCCCCGCCGCGCCGCCGCCATTCCTCGCAAAAGGAGTCGAAGTCCTCGAGCGGGCGGTCGCCACGGATGATTTCGGCATACACCTTCATCTGCAAGGTTCGCAGATCCCCAAGATAGCGGGCGGCCGACGGCACGACGTCCGGCTTGCCCAGCGCATCCGGCAGCCCCCAGCGCGGATGGCAGTGGGTCCCGGAGAACTCAACAAACTGGCGATCAGCGTACCTGGCTCGAAAGGCCGCGCTGTCGCCGGGGTTGAAGTACCCCAACATCGAGCGGAACCACTGGTTGACATCGTCATAGGGCGGGAGCTTGACGAAGCCGCTGCCGGGCCCCGATTCCGGGGTCCCGTCGTCGGGCAACCGGTAGTCCCAGTGCAGACCGCGCTGACCGAAGCGGCTGATCAGCCACCATTCCTCCTCGGCCACCATTGTGTCCAGCATGCGCAATACCCGCAACACTACTTCAGGCCGGCTCCGAAGGTGCAAACCGAAAGCCACGATGCCGCCGCCGTTGCCCCAGACCCTGACACCGCGCTGGCCCGCCGGGCCGACGGGGTGCTTCCCCGGCACCAGCCGGGCGGCGTGGTTGATCGCCCGCATGCGGTTGACGATGGCATTGGACTGGTTCGGGTCGAAGTTGTGCCAGCCGGCATATCCCGCACAGTAGCCGATCACGCCGTGGAGCAGTTTGCCGTCGAGCCCCTTGTTGCCGTAGGAATCGGTAACAAATTCCGGATCGAGCAAGCCTTCCGCATACCACTGGCGCAGCAACGCCAGTGCCTGGCGCGCTTCGGGCAGAAGACCGCCCCAAACCAGTTTGCCGTCCCGCTCCATCCAATCGTACGGAATAACGCCATAAGCGCCAAAGATGTCAGTAAAGGACGCAAACCACCAGGCCTGGCCGTCGCCGCTGAACCCATAGGTGTCCCGGATACCGTTGCCATCCGGGTCGTTGAAAGTGAAACGGCGGAAGGCCTCGTGCATTTCGTCCAAGGTTTCCGGTATCTTCGCGATGCCGACCTTTTCCAGCCAGTCAGCCCGCCAGACCCCCGGCCAAGCCCAGTCGCCCTGCCACCAGGTCGGCAAACCGTAATTCCGACCGCCACAGTAGGCATAAAGCCAGGCAACCGGTGCCTGCGTGTTGATCTCGTTGACATAGTGCGGCGCATGATTGCGCAGCACCTCGTACGGGACATCGAGCAGAAAACCGTGGAACGCGTCGCGCTGGAGCATGATCGGATCCATCTCGACGATAACATCCGCGACGTCCCCGCCGGCGAACATCAGCGGTTTGCGTGTGTTGTAACCGCGGGCATCGAGGACCACGGGCACAAGTTCGACATTAAACCGCGCCTCGATCTGTCGCTGGACCCAGCTTCCATCGCTGCCGCCGCCGCGCGCCCCCCCCAGCCAGCGGATCGTCAACCGCTCGTCCGGATCGTCCGTGACGGTGCTCCAGTCGATGCCCGACGGGGCGGCATCGCGCGCCGCCACCTCGGCCGGCGACAGCGCAGTGCGGTGCAGCAGCCAGCCGGCCGCCAGCACCGCCACGGCGGCCAATCCCGCCGCGGCGACGTGCGCCGCGCGCCAATTCCATGTTCCTGCAAACGGGCTCATGGAGCCTCCGGCCGCGGGTCGTGCGTTGCATCCGGCTGAGGCCGGTGCATTTCGCTGGCTGTGGCGGGGTTCATGATTTTGTACCTGCCCGGCACCGATTCTTCCAGTCGCATCACCGCGTAGTTCCAAAGGTTGTGTCCCCACCCCTGCAGGGGACGGAACGAATAGGCACGGAACTGATCGCGGGAGCGGTCGAGACGAACCAGCATGAAAGGAATGCGATCGCCTGGCTTCGGGCCGCGGCGCGAATAACCCGGCAACTGGTTGAAGGGCACGGCAACCTCGACGGTGTAGCCTTCGTCCACGTCGCTCGAATCGTTGATCGTGCCGCGGATGCGTTGCGCGTGCCTTAGCCCCTGAACGTCACGGCCCGGATCGAACTCGCCGCCCCAGCGCTCCGCGTATTTGAAGTTTACAGCGTCATACACACTGCCATTCGGCGCAATGACGATCTCCCAGTAGACGGGAAAAGCCGGGTCGGACCAGATGAACATTTCAACGCAGTCATCCTGCCACACAGGACCGTCCCGTTCGTGTTCGGCCGCGACAATATCCGGATCCTGGCAATCGAAGGCGAAATAGAGATAGTTGTCGTCCCATGTGGTTTTCCATGTGGTTTTGAGGTCGGCCGCCTCAGCTTTACTGAACGGAAAGGTTTCGGTCCAGACCGTGGCATGCGCCCAGGCCTCGTCATCGAGCTTGCCGTCGATGGCCGGCGGCTTCCGTGCTTTCGGGATTCCAAATTCTCCGGGTGCCGGCCACGTCCGGGCGGCGTCAATCAATTCGATCAGGTTCACGAAGTCCGCAATCACTTCCGCCTGGCCGGGATGCGCCGGTTTGGGGGCTTGCCCCTTTAAATAGCTCAGCCAGGCCGGCCGATGCTCGCTGCGCAGCCGGTTGGCAAACTCACGGCCTACGCCCTCGCCGGCCGCAGCGATGGCCGCCTCAGCGCGTTCCGCCAGCCCCGGCAGCGTCGGATCGGGCGCCGCATCGGCCGCTTCCGCCCCCGCCGATCGTAACGCCATAGAGCCACACCCGAGCAACGCCACAGTCGTGGTCATCGCGATAACTCCGTTCGTTGTCCTCATAACACCTTTTTCTCCAACCGGGTTGTTCCGCCGATCAGAGAAAATCTCTCACCGGAGCCGGAAGCTCCGGCCACACTCTCACTGCTCGACCACGATCAATGCAAAATCGTGATGCGCGACCTCCAACTCGAACACCCCGGGGGCGAGGCGCTTGAGCAGTCCCGGATTCTTCTCCTCAAGCTCCAAATCCGTCCCGCCACCCGCCAAGGGGTCGTGGGTTGCGTCGGGCAAGGCCGGACGCTGGATCACGGCCAGGTTTTCCGCCTTCTTGCGCCCGGCCTTCAATTCCACGTCCCAGGCCTGCGCGGTTTCCGCAATCCCAAGCGCGGCCAGATCCAGTTGGAGGCGGACGCTATAGGATGCCGCTTTGGCAGCCGTGGTAGCCGGGCCGAAATTACCCAGCGCCATCATGGCCTTGCCGTCCCGCGCCAGCACCAGTGCCCGCATCTCGGCGCCCTCCGTCTTCAGCGGAAACCCATCCTCCCAGTAACGGAAGACGCGGCAGTCCGGCATCCCATAGCCGAAGCGCGCCAGTTCGTTTTGCACGAACGAGACATCCGGACTGCCGTATCCTTTGAAGATGCGGATCTCATGCGGCACGCACGTCGCGATGAGGGTGCGGAAGAGCCAGGCACCTTGGAGCGTGACGCCGTAGATGGCGACCGGCAGGCTGCCGGACTGGAGACCGAGGCTCTGCGCCTGGATCTCGTCGAGGCGGATGCGGTCCTGCACCTCCATGTCCTTCTCACGCCCCCACATGCGCCATTCCCAGTCGAGGCTGGCCGTGCCGAAGGAGAGCATGGGCACGATATTGACGTTGGTCATGTGGATGTAGGTCAACGGGCGTTTGCCCATGACGTGCATCATCGTGGCGGTGCGCCGGACCAGGTCGCGGAAACCCATCAGGTTCACGCCGGCGCGCGGGTGACCGTCGTCGTCCACATAGCCCGGTCCGCCGGCCTCGGCGGGCGCGTAGTTCGGCTGCAGGAAGAAGTTGTCCCAGTAGATGCCGTCGGCGAAGGTCTCTAGCATCTTCTTGTGATAGAAGAGCAGCGAATCGATTCGGCTGGGGACCGGTTCTATCTCGTACATATTCCAGCCGCCGGGGTGGGCGGCTTGGGCCCGCCGCGGACGCTTGGATGTGTCGCGACTCTGCCAGGCCGGATCCGCAATGTCACCCGCCAGCCATTCATCAAGGTAGGTGGTGTGGAACCCCTCCGTCTCGCCATCCACGCCCCGCGGGTTGGTATACGGGATCACGTAACTGTATTTCTTCGTCTCCGGCGTGATCGTCCGCGAGTTCGCCGCCCATAGCCATCCGGCGTTGAAGTGGGACTTGAGATTCTCGTAGTTCTGCTTGTTCGAAAAGCGAGCTAGCCATTGCTCCTCGAAGGCGGGATCGCGCTTGCGGGTCTGACGATACTGGGCCAACTGATCCCAGAAGCGGTAGTCCTTGAACGCCGGATAGATCGAGGTGGCGTGACTGCCGCCGCCCCAGTACTCGTTGCTGGGCCACAAGTCGATGCCAACATCCTCTATCTTGCCGTCGGTTCCCGTCGCCCACCAGCGACGCCAGTTGTAGGGATGCTCGGGCATGGGCTTTGCGGGGGTGGCCTGCAGGGCGAAGGTGATGCTGCGCGGCCTGGCCAGGCGGGACGGAAGCGCCACCAGGTTGAAGCGCAGGTTGACCGTCTCGCCGTCGCGATCGATCTCGATCGGTTCCGTGCGGTCGCGACTGTCATGGATCCAGTCGCGGTCGTTGTCGGCCGCGAAGCAGATGCCGCGCTCGGGTCCGCCCACATAGATATAGGGCACGAAGGTTCCATTGAGGCGGTCGGGAACTTTTGCGGACGTCCAGACGGTGGCGGCCGTCTTCACTCCCTCCGGCAGGGCAGGAATGCGCCCGGCGAAGTGCTGGCGGAGCCCGGTCGTGACCGGATGCATCAGCCAAGCCTCGGAGGCCGTGAGCGGGATGACGAGCTGCACGCGCTCAATCTCGGTCTCGGTCGGCGCCAGTTCGAGCGTGAGCGACATCATCCCATCGTAGTCGTAGGCGAAGCGCGTCATGCCCGCGAGCGGACCGGCCGTCCAACCGGCTTCGCCATGCACGCGCGTCGGGGTAGCTTCGAGAATGCGCCCGGCCCCGCCGCCGGCCGCATGCACCTTGCCACCCTGGGTCACCTCGAGGCGCACCGGCGCGGCCAGCAGCTCGCGGTCCTGGCTTATCACCTGTCGCCAGAGTCCGGCCGCGCCGTGCGTATGGACGCGCTGTATACTGCGCACGACCGGGCCGTCGGCCTCGACCGCCAGCGGCGAGAAGGGCGGAACCACGATATCCTCGAGACCGAGCTTGCCGCCTTCCCACTCCGGACGCTCGCGGCGGATGCCGCGCTCCTCGATGACCGGCTTGGCGCCACCGGTGAGCGTCAGCGTCAAGGTGTAGTCCCCCTCGGGCAGGGCCGGCACTGGCATTGCCTCGCCTCCCGCGGCGGTCGGGAGTTTGCCAGAGCGTTCGGCCAGCACCGTGCCACCCTTCTCCGGGCACAGGACCAGATGCCAGTCCGTCGCGTCGGCGGGCGGCTTCGGCAGATGGATGCGCACCAGGTTGTGCGAGGGATAGTAGGCGTAGCGGTAGTCCATCGAGAGGTCCGTGAAGCGGCAGAGCAGATCCTCCTGTGTGGGCGGCGCCGCGAATATCTGCACCTCCGCCGCACCGGGCCTGTCGCCGGCATGACGCGAGCGGAACTCCAGCCGCACCGTGCGCGCACGGGTAGGCGCGGACAGCGTGACCGGCTGCGGACCATGGCCGTTCTGGAAGGTGCTCTCAACGACGGGCGTCGACGCATCATCGAGGTAGACGGCGTAGTCCTTGAAGACCTCGAAGCCCCAGGTCGTACGCCCATAGTAAACCACCGTCGAGACGGTGACCGGTTCCGGCCAGGTGAAGACGAGTGAGGCCGGCAGCTCGTCCGGCTTTACCTTCCAGCCGCTGTTCCGCTGGTCGCGGCTGCCGAGGGCGGGCATCAGGCCGTCGGCCACCGCCGCAGCAGAGCCGGACTCCACGCTGGCGGTAATCACCGCCTGCGGCACCAGATTGGGATTCTCCGCGGCGGACATCGTCCCTGCGCAAAGGAAGGCGACGGCAACGGAAAGCAATGTGGTTTTCTTCATCTTAGATGCATTCCTTCCATGTGCGTTCTGCCAACTCTGGGACCGTATTCCTGCCCGTTAGCGTTACCCGAGCACCTCAAGCAGCCGGGAACTGCGCGGCGGGAGCAGCGCGAAGACATTACCCCCCGGCAGTTCCACGGTCTCGCCGGACCAGAAATCGCGCGCCGTCACCTGGCCGGACAGGCCCAAATCGGCGGCGGTGTAGCCGGTGTACTGCGGTTTGTCGGTCCAGTTGAAGAGCGCGATATGCTTGGCGATGCCGCGCCGGGCCGTCCGGCTGTCATGGGGATAGTCCACGTACAAGCATTTCGGCAAAGGCCGACCCGTAAACGCATCCTCGTCCGGGCAGCGCACCGCGTGGCCGCGGTCCATGTCGGTGAACAGCCGGTTCAGCAACGCGATCCTGCCGGCCGCAAGCTCCTCCAATCGTCCGTCCACTTCGAGGCTGCCCATCGTGATGAAGGCAAACGTCAGGCGGTGCAGGTTCTCGGCGTCGGACAGGGCCATGTTCCAGCCCACGCCGTCGACGTTGAGAAGGCAGGTGCGGTTGCCTGGAACGGCAAGCAGCGGCAGGGTCCAGGCCGAGGCGGTAACATGCTCGTGCCACTTGCAGGCGCCGACATCAATACCGCAGCGGTAGGTGCTGGCACCTTTGCCCAGGAAGGGGTTCCCCATGCTCACCGCCACGCAGGTCATTAGAAAGCCGTCGGGCGGCAGGTAGGAACGGATCGTGGAGAGAAGCCAGTCGCGCCACTGGATGCCGGTACCGGTCGCATAGCGGATCTGCTCGGATTCGACGCTTTGCGACCAGAAATCCATCTTCATCGCCTCGTAGCCCCATTCCCTGAACAGGATCCGGAACACCTTGTGCAGATACTCCTGGACCGCCGGGAGCGAGTAGTCGAGATAGCCGTAGTCGACGATGCGGTAGACGTTGCCGGTGGAATCCTTGGCCAGCCATTCGGGGTGTTCTTTCGCCAATGTCGTGTGCAGGCCCGCCGATGGCGTCCACCAGATCGCCGGCGTGAGCCCCGCCTCTCGGATCCTCCCGGCCATCGCCTTCATACCGTTCGGGAAGCGCTCCGCGTTGTGCCACGTGCCTTCCGGCAGATAGAAGTTGGCGCAGTTCGGGCAGTTGATTCCGCTCTCCTCGTTCTGCCAGCCGCCGTCGATCAGGAAGTGTTTCACCTCCGGCATATTCGCCGCAACGAACTGAGCGGTCTTGAGCAGCTTCTCCTCGTTGATGTCGTGGAAGACACCGTAGTTCCAGGAGCAATAGAACGCCTGCGACAACAGGATATCGTCCGACGGCAAGAGCCGGTTCTCGGCCGTGACGGCGTCGATGTAGCCGGTCCAGGCCGCCTGGGGATGGGTATCCTCCAGAATCTCGTAGTACATCGGTTCCAGGTCGAGGCTGGCCCCGGCCTGCAGCTCGAACCCGCCCTGGTGCATGGACCACTGCAGTTCGTAGGTGCGCACCGGCGTGCCGGCTCCGGCGGCAAGCGTCCACTGGGCCCGGGTGCGGTCCTGCCGCAACTGGCCTTCGATCAGGAGCTGGCTGTAGGTGTCGTTGGTCAGGAGCAGCGCCGGGATGGCCTGGCTCTCCTGATGGCCGAGGACCGTGTCGCTCTTCGGCAACGGCCGCACATAGGGATACTCGGGACGGCACCAGGGAAACTTCTCGGTGCGCACGTTGTCCATGTGGCAATAGCGCGCCCGCCAGATATGGTTGTCGGTGAAAACCGGTCCGCCCATGCCCCCTATTCCGGCAGCCGAGGCGCTGCGGATCACGTGCGAAACCTTGGCCTTGTTGGTGATGCGGCGTTCCACGCGCAGTGCGCCATTGTCGAGAAGGCGGCAGGTGATTGTCTCCTCAAGGCCGGGGGCACAGTAGGTCCCTCGCATCTCGAGTCCGTCGGTGAGGGGGGTCACCTCCGCACCGCTGAACGTTTCGGGACCGGAGTGCGTATAATACTCGAACCCGCCTTTGCCGGTGCCGTGGTGTGTGCCAAGGGTAAATCCGATCCGGTCCCAACCCAGAGGCTTCCCCACCACAGTGTAAGTGAAGCGCCCGTCAACCAGGGTAAGTGTTCGTTGGTGTCGTTCAATCATGCTCATTGCGTTTTCGACTCTCCTTGACTTTTCACCGTCCACGCCATCCGGGTGTTGTTCTCAGGTCGTCCACTCCGGACCAATCTCACGGGGCTGGCCGCCCAGCAGGACCGTCGCCT
>CAYRKB010000150.1:8519-9129 GCA_964424705.1 uncultured Victivallales bacterium | reverse complement strand
CAGCCTTGGGGCGAGGGGCGCCGGACAGAGGGCGGGGCGGACTAACAACAACAGCAGCGAGGCGGGCACGGTGACCGGAGGCGCGGCCCGGCGAAAAGCAGGGGGAGTGACCTCGCAGTAGAACAGCTGCGGTTCACTGTGGGGCTTTAGCAGCGCTTCGCTGGCGCGACACCTGCCGCCGGGATGCGCCGGAGGGCAGAACAACGGACTCACAACCGAGACCGTCGCGACCGCAGGTCATGAAGGCGCAGGTATGCGCCGCAGGTAGAGCCGCGACCGACGACGCCGATGGCGGCGGCAGGACGCAGGCGGCCAAGCGGGAGGGGTCCCCGTTCTCGGGGAGGGTGCCCCACCGACGGAGTCCGGTCTTCGGGACGACTCTTGTTCTTGGATTTGGTTTGGTTTGTGTGTTGTCTGTGTGTTGTAGAAGATTGGTAGGAGAGATATACCGCGGAGGCCGAAGGCCGACCCCAGCGAGCACCGCGTCTGCGCGGCGCGCAGCGGCCGGCGTGCGCGGATGAGGCCCCACAACCTGTTTCCTTCTGTCGATCTGACTGGATGGGGTCGTTCGACAACCCCTGATCCTTCGGTTCGACATCCCCTTGTCCTT
>CAYRKB010000150.1:7605-8509 GCA_964424705.1 uncultured Victivallales bacterium | reverse complement strand
GACCAGGGCGCGCCGCATGCTGAGTACGGTTTGTCGGTGAAGCCCGGTGGCTTTTCCAACGTATGAGTCAGACGCTTCAATGGTCAAGCTTCGGCGACGGAAGGCAAGAAGCAGCAGCTCCGACCAGACGAGCAAGAGCGATCCTGCGATTTCCGGGCGTTCGGTCAAGATACGAGCTCGATCGCGAACGCCGACGGCAATCCAGAGAGTCGCATTATGTTTGATGGACGCTGAATCCTCGGAGGGCATTGGACCGCCACCCTCGCCCGGTGCCGCTGTCGAGCTGCCCTTGGCTGCATCCGGGGCGGGGGTGGAAATTGGAGGTGTTTCGCGAGGAGATGACATGGCGTTACTTCCTCCCGCCGCGGGTCGCGTCCACGCGCATGCCGTTCAGCCATCGGTCGAGGTCTTCACGCCGAAAGAGCACCTTGCGTGCACTGAACCGGATGAACGGCAAGTCTCCGCGCGCCTTGGCCGCGTCCAGCGAACGCGGTGAGAGCCCGCTGTAGTGCGCTGCCGCCCTCTTGTCGATGAAACCTGTAGCTGTTGCACCGTCTTGCATCTTGCACTCCTTGTGTGTTGCAGCGAAACGCTGCTGTGCCTTATGCACAAGATCAACATTCAGCCGGGACTGACAACCACTGGAGTGATCCCGTCTTGATTTGACTTGGGAAGAGCGGTTGGCGATGTGTCCGGTGTGCTACTGTGCCCGACTTGCATCCTGAACAGCTTATCTTTTACATGGTTACGGCGTGTATCCTGCGCCAGACGAGCAGGGAAAGGACGGGGAATCCCTGAATCGCCGTTATCAACATTTTGTTGGTTTATACACTTTTCGGATTTTTCCGCGGGTTATCGCGATCCACCACCCCACCATCGGACGAAACAAATACCACCCATCGTG
>CAYRKB010000150.1:0-7577 GCA_964424705.1 uncultured Victivallales bacterium | reverse complement strand
TAGCAAGGATCCTGGGACAATATCGGCGTGCGACGGAAAGGCAATTGGCCAAAACCTCCGATGTTTGTTTGTACGTTTTTGCAACGCTTTTCTTGGTCAAAAGGCGCAAAACGTCGCAAGATGACGCGAAGGGCAACGCTCGCAACACCCCGTAAACATTGAATTTGCTAAGGAATACGTGTGTTTCGGCAGGATTAGGAAACCGTTGCTCTGTCCAGCTGAGCTACCGGGGTATAGGCAATCGATGAAAAAGCGAAACTTGACCGAAGATACGCAAGCACGCCGGTCGCGTCAAGGATGCGGTTCAGGACTTGTAACCCCGGCTTGTATCCTCGAGGCGCGAAACGGGCTAAAAGGCCATGTTCAAGTTGGTGGGGCTGCCCTGCAAGCCGAGGAGCGCAGATATCGACTGGACGTTCTGCCTGCCAACCTCGACGGCGACAATGACGTCATCGTAATCCTTATCTCCGCCGTCGGGCAGGTCCTCAAACCCGAGGAGAATCATGGAATCACCAACAAACCCAAGAATTCGCGCGTGCGAGAGTCCGTCCTCGTTCATTTCTTTTACAACGCCATAGGCGTCCTGCCGCTGCCTTGCCCCGTCCGGAATGACAAAGAAGTCAAGGGAACTGCCGGCTTCCGCTATGCCGACGTCAATGAAATCCCCGGGAATAAGAGGCAGGTCGGCCGTGGCGCCCTTCTCCGGCACTTTTTTCCAATAACTGTATGACGAAGATGCATCAGGAAAGAGCAACTCCGGCAGCATATCGGCGTCCGATGACTCTCCCGTAAATAGACCGATTGAGTTATGGTAGGCGCCGTCCTCGGCCACGAAATACACCCTGACAGCCGCGGCTGCCGTCAGCGTGAGATTCGTCAGCGTAGCTTCAGCTGACATCAATTCGTTCGAAGCGTTGTAGACTACGTTTGATTCGATATAGTTCAGAAGGTCGGGCAACACCTCGTCCTCGAACGCCTCGCTTGACGAGTCGGATCCCGTCGCTTGCACGGGCGCCATGACTTCAAGCCCAAAGGGTCGCGCCGTGGACTGAATACGTTCAGGATGATCTGATCCTACGCTGAGCAGGCCTCGCGCCACGCTGGAAGTTGCCATGAGGCTCTTGCTGACCGCGTCGGCGCCGACGCCGCCCTTGGAGGTGGGTTTCCTTCTGTTCAAGCCGCCCCGGCGCGTCGCAACGCCTTCCAGTGACTGCTCCGAAAGTGTTGTCGGCCGGGCCTTGCCGTCCTTCATCTTGGCGTATGTGCCCCGTTCTGATTCGGACGCAAGCCCTGAAGGTATTGACAGCACAGCCTTGTCGCCCCTCGCCGCGACACGGTGACGTGCTTCCAGTCCAAACGCCGGCTGGGCGCTATGCGGATTGGATGAACCTGCGCCCTGGGCACGGGTACTGCGCTCGGGCATTACTTGGTATGCGGTAACCGAGGCGGCAATTACCAGAACTGCCGCTAGAATAAACCTGTTTCGCCAGCGCATTTGTCGTCTTCCCGCCGAGCGTGATCGGCAGTGCGTCCTTGCTTTACGATTCCAGGGCAACCATCGTACCGAACAAGCCGCCCCTCCACGAAGAATTTCCGCGCGAGAGGCAAGCCGGCTTCAGCGCCTTTTCAACTGCGAATTCAAGTCATCCCTGTGGCTACGGATGGCGCTCACGCCTTCGAATTCGCCACCCACCGATCTGAGAAGGGTGTTCGCTGCTGCGATCGCCAGGAACATGGCCACAAGCGCGAAAATAAGCGATCCCATCGTCTTGCCATAACTCCCCCTCAGTA
Source organism: uncultured Victivallales bacterium (assembly GCA_964424705.1). Taxonomy (GTDB): domain Bacteria; phylum Verrucomicrobiota; class Kiritimatiellia; order UBA8416; family CAYRKB01; genus CAYRKB01. The sequence continues at coordinate 5,786 of CAYRKB010000150.1, read as the reverse complement.
TCAGCGCGGCGAGAGGCGTGCCCAGCACGAGAAAGCTGAGAACCGGCGCACCAATGCGTGCGGCCAGCGCGACCTCCGGGGTCCGGCAAAGCGGAACAAGGTATGTCAGGGACGCCGCTTCCGCCACGAGCGCAAATCCGACGACCAATCCCAGCGCACCCAGGTTCAGCACCCAGCTTACCGGCGGCAGCCCGGATCCCTTCACGGTCAGGTTCAAAATCACAAGCGCGGCGAAAGCGCCAACGCTCGACACGACAACTTGATGTCCGAGAATCTGTTCCGCTCCTATTCCAACTACCATGCTGAACACGCCCCGCATGGCCTCTGCCAAAGCGGCCATCGTCACGGTATCCATCGCGCTCCCCCGCCCTTAGAACTGTCAGTCCAACCCACGGGCCGCAGCAACTGCGGTCCAATCAGTAGAAATCTAGTGTACTATCGCGCATCGAGAAGCAAGCCCAATTGTTCCTGATGATGAAGCCCTGCCGTGGACAGGCCGCCGCCTACAACTGTGCCGCGGGGCCTTAGCCGGCCCGGTCGAGCAGCGCAAGGACCAGCCCGGTCCATCCCGTCTGATGCGCGGCGCCCTGCCCTTGCCCCGTGTCGCCATGGAAATACTCATGAAAAAGGAGCAGGTCTTTGAAGTGCGCGTCGCCGGCATACCGCGCGGACCGGCCGTGGCAGGGGCGCGCGCCCGTGTCGTCGGGCTGAAATAATCCGCACAGCCGGCGGGCCAGATCGTCGGCCACCTCCCCCAGCGGGAGCGTGCGGCCCGAGCCGGTGGGATACTCTATGCGCAAGGTGTTCCCGTAAAAGTGATCATATTGGCGCAGCGACTCGATGACGAGGAAGTTCATGGGCAGCCACACCGGCCCGCGCCAGTTCGAGTTTCCGCCAAAGAGCTCGCTGTCGGAATCGCCCGCCTGGTAGCGCACCTCATGCGCCAGCCCGCCAAGCGTGAGCCGGTACGGGTGTTGCGCGTGGTAGCGCGACAGCGAACGGATGCCGTACGGCGACAGGAACTCGTCCTCATCGAGGAGTCGGCGCAGAACCCGCTCCAGACGTTCCCGCGTTGGAATCGCCAGAAGCTGGTGATTTCGGTCCTCGCTGCAGCCCTCCATCCACGCGGTATGCGAAGCCAGATCGCCACGGTGCCGGACAAACCACAGCATCCGCTGCCTAAAGCCCGGCATCCGGTCCAGCACGTCGCTGTGCAGCACCTGCACGGCAAAGAGCGGAATGATCCCAACCATCGACCGGATCTTGAGGAGGAGCGACTGGCCGTCGCATTGCAGCCAGTCGTAGTAGAACCCGTCCTCCTCGTCCCACAGGCCAGCGCCCCCGAAGCGGTTCATGGCGTCGGCAATGGAAACAAAGTGCTCAAAGAACTTTGAGGCCACGTCTTCATAGGCCGGATTTTCGCGGGCCAGCTCGATGGCTATCGCGAGCATGGTGGTGCAGTAGAAGGCCATCCACGCCGTGGCGTCGGCCTGCCGCAACTGCCCGCCGGAAGGCAAAGGCTTTGAGCGGTCGAAGACCCCGATGTTGTCCAGCCCGAGGAACCCGCCTCCGAACAGGTTGTTGCCGTCCGGATCCTGGCGGTTCACCCACCACGTGAAATTGATGAGGAGCTTGTGGAAGGCCCGTTCCAGGAAGAGCCGATCCCTCTTTCCCGCCCCGGCGGCCATCTCGTACACCCGCAGGCAGGCCCAGGCGTGGACCGGCGGGTTCACATCATCCAGCGCGTATTCGTAGGCCGGCAGCTGCCCGCTGGGATGCATGTACCACTCGCGCAAAGGGAGCAAGAGCTGATCCTTCGCGAGTTGCGGGTCCAGCGCACTGATGGCCACGGCCTGAAATGCCTGGTCCCAGGCTGCGTACCACGGGTATTCCCACTTGTCCGGCACCAGGAGCACGTCGCGATTGAACAGGTGATGCCGCCATTTGACGTTGCGCCCCTCCAGGCGGCTCTTCGGCGGCTCCATCACCGCCACGTCGCCACGCAGCCAGTCCTGCACCGAGTAATGATAGAACTGCTTGCTCCACAGCATGCCCGCGGCGGCCTGCCGATAGACGGCCCTCTGGCCGGAAGCGAGCCCTGGCGGCATGACAGAGGCATAGAACGCGTCGGCTTCGCTGATCCGGTTCGCGAAAACCCCGTCAAACCACCCCTTGAAATCCCGCGCAGGAGAATCCAGGGGGCAAAGCCGCAGGCGCAGTTCTGCGGTTTCTCCGGCGCCCAAGCGCAGCTTGTAAAGCGCGGCAGCCTTCGTCCCGACCTTGCGCGGATTCACCGCCTCAGGCCGGCCCCCTACCACGAAGTCGTGCAGAGCGTCCTTCACATAGAGCGTGTAGGCGTCCTTGTTCCACAGCTTCCTCGTGTTGCTCTCGTTCTCGGTGAAAAGGAATTCCGGGAGCCGCCCCGCCGGATCCGGGCCGGCGCTGAACCGGAACTCGCCCAGCGTCTCGTGCGCCGTCGCCAGGCGTCCTTCCTCCAGCATCCGTATGCGCGGCTTCAGCGTGCAGCCCTCGTGTTCACACCCCCAGATCCACGTGTTCCGGAACCAAAGCGTAGGCAGCACCACGAGATCGGCGTCTCCCGCGGCCCGGTTCGTGGCGGAAATCCGGATCAGGATGTCGTCGGGCTCCGCCTTGGCATACTCCACGACAACATCAAAATAGCTGCCATCGTCGAAGATGCCCGTGTCCTCGATCTCGTATTCCGGTTCGCGCCGGCTGCGCCGCGCGTTCTCCCGGCGGAGCTTCTCGTATGGGAACTCGGCCTGCGGGTACTTGTACAACGCCTTTGCGTAGGAATGCGTCGGCGTCGCGTCGAGGTAGTAGTAGAGCTCTTTGCAGTCCTCGCCGTGGTTTCCCTCCAGGCCGGAGAGCCCGAAGAGGCGCTCCTTCAGGATGGGGTCGCGGCCGTTCCAGAGCGACGGGGCGAAGCAGAGCCGGCATTCGCGGTCCGTCCAGCCGAGCAGCCCGTCCTCCCCCCATCGATACGCACGAGAGAGCGCCTGCTCGTGGGTAAAATGGCGCCAGGCATCGCCGTCTGCAGAGTAGTCCTCGCGCACCGTGCCCCACTGGCGTTCGGCAAGATACGTGCCCCAGCGCTTCCAGTTCTTCGCGCGGCGCAGATCCTCCTCCAGCCGGCCCCGCTCCGCGCCGCGCACAGGCCTAACGCCTGGCGTGCCCGACGCTCGTTCGCTCATGACGTCATCATACGCCCCGTCGCGCGCTGTTCAACACCAAAACACACCAAAACGCCCCTGCTTAAACTCGGGCGTGAGACGGAATTCAGAAGGCAGGTAAGAAGCGGCCATATTGTGTGTCGTATCCGTGTACAGCTCCACTCTATGCAACATCACGCCAAGCAACCGGTCGGGCTTCTTCAACAAATCGCAGACATCGAACACATGGAGCCAGGCAAGCTCTGTGTCATGGGTCAGGGAAAGGACGGGCCGTACTACAATCTACAGTGCCGCGAGAACGGCAAGCCGGTCAGCCGCTACATGTCCCGCGACCACGTGGAGACGGTCCAACAGAACACCGAGAACTGCCGCACATTCGAGAGGCCGGTGGATCAGTACGCGCAGGAGATCATCACGCGGACCCGGCAAGAGCGGCTTGCGGGTAAAGAAGAAGGGCCGAGGCCTTCCTCCGGTTCCAAGACACCGAAATCCAGGAGTTGATGGATCAGCTTCTCGCGCTGCCCATCGCGGGGGGATTGGTTCTGCAAGTCGAAGGATTAGTCCGTACTGCGCTGTTTCGAAAGGGCACGGACATCGTTGGCCATCTGCTCCAAGCTACTGCCGACCGGATCGATGCGGCGAACCTCCATCAGGGAGGGAAAACACGCAAGGGACGCGAAGCCATCCAGGTCCAATGCCTCTTCGGCACTTTCCCGCTGCAACGCGACTATTATTACCGCCTCGTCCGGGGCGGGCATTATCCGGCGGATGAGGTCCTGGGGCTGGAGGCGGGACACATTCCGGCTTTGGTCCGGTTGGCATGTTTAGAACCGGCAGACGAACCCGGCTTCGAGAAAGCCGAGAAGCACCTGCTTGAGGCCGGCGGCATCCCTATGGACGCGCGTCAGATTCAGCGACTGGTACAGCGCGTAGGATCGGCGGGAAAAGCCTGGCCGCAACGGGAGTATGAATCGGCCCACGCTCGGGCTCCGATCATGTACGTCAGTGCGGATGGCACCGGGGTTCCGATGCGCCCGGAGGAGTTGGAGGGAAGGGACGGAAAACAGGCGGACGGAACGGCCAAAACCAGACAGGCCTATCTGGGCTGTGTCTTTACTCAGCATAAGGTGGACGAGAAAGGTCGCCCGTACGGGATTGGGCGTCCACCACGTACATTCTTGGCATGGAAAACAACAGTGAATTCGGCCCGATGCTGCGCGCGGAAGCTCTGCGCCGGGGCATTGCCTATGCCGCCCAGTTGGTGCTTCTCATTGACGGAGCCGCTGGGTTGGAGAACTTGAACCTGCTCAACGTCAAAGACGCCATCCCAATCGTGGATTTCATCATGCCATGAAACATGCCGCGAAGGTGCTGATGGCCTTGCTGGGCAGCAAGGAGCATCCCGATTACAAGCGTCGCCATGGTGAATGGGCGAAGCGATTGCTGAAGGAGGGCGTCGTGAAATTGATTGCTGGAGCCCGTAAGGAATGCGCCGGGGATCCCAGAGCCAACGCGGTAGAGGAGGAATTGCCCTATTTCACGCGCAACGTCCAGCGCTTGCAATACGCTTCCTTCCGTAGCCATGGGTTCTTCATCGGATCCGACGTGATCGAAACCGGTTGCAGAACCGTCATTGTAGGTCGCTGCAAACACTCAGGCATGTTCTGGGGTGAACCAGGGGCCAAACACATCCTTGCGCTACGTTGCATCAATGCAAGCCGACGGGACGCTGACTTTTGAAAACACCGTCTCGCCGAACTGGCCGCTCGTAACGCTCCCGTGCCCCGCGCCGCATGAGCCAGCATTCTCGCCGTGAAGAATCTTGTCTTACGCCCCCCGCGCCTTACGCTTGCACTCCCAGCTTCATTCTGCAAACATTCCGTTCCGAAAAACGTTCCAGTCGGATTCACAGGCCTTCACCGGATAGGAGTCCAATATGTCACTGATCAAGACGCTGATTCTCGGCGGAACCAACAACCACGACTGCAGCCGCTCATCGCCCTTCTGCGCCAAGCTGCTCAACGACAGCGGCCGCTTTGAAGCAAACGTTGCCACGGACCCATCGACTGTACTCCAGGACGCGAAGTACCTCGCCCAGTTCAAGCTCATCTTCTCCGACTACAACGGCCCCGAGTGGCCGGAGGCGGCCAAGGCGAACTTCACAGCCGCAGTGAGAGGCGGAACCGGCTTGGTGATCCTGCACGCGGCGGACAACGCGTTCACGGGGTGGGTCGAATACGAGAAGATGGTGGGTTTGCTGTGGCGCGAGGGGACATCCCACGGATCGTTCCACGAGTTCGGCGTGACCCTCGTCGACCATGATCACCCGATCACCCGCGGCGTGGCCGACTTCTCGCTGTTGGACGAGCTGTACCATAAACTTGTCCACATGCACGGCGTGCCTTACCATGTGCTCGCGACGGGATTCTCCAGCCCCGAGAGCGGCGGCACCGGAAAGAACGAGCCCGCCATGGTGACCACTCAGTACGGCGCGGGGCGGGTGTTCCACATGGTCCTCGGCCACGTCTGGCCCGGCGACCCGAACGGCGAGTACAAGGGCGCCAGCATGATCACCTTCGAGAACCCCGGCTT
>CAYRKB010000149.1:0-9149 GCA_964424705.1 uncultured Victivallales bacterium | reverse complement strand
GAACCTGCGACTTCTTGCGTGTGAAGCAAGCGTTCTCCCACTGAACTAAGTGCCCTTGGAGAAGACGACGGGAAACGTGCCAGAAATGCACTGTCGCGTCAACACTTGCTTGCGCAGTCAACACGGCTTACAGGGCCGCCGCGCAGACGTAATCGCTCGCGTACAAAGGCTGAGACTCAACGTCTGAGCGGCATGAATCGTTCCGGCTTAGGTGTCAACATTCAGCCTGGAAAGAGCAGAGCAACTACGAAATGCGCGAAACACACGAAAGGACGTGTGGTGTTACACGGTGTCGATTCCAGCGGCTTTTCGCGCCATTCGAGTATATCGTAGTAATCCTGGCAGCTCCTTCTGGGCTGAATCGTTGCGGCTTAGGTGGCGCCGAGCGCCCCCGCTCGCTTGTTGGTGAAAGCGAAGAGCTCTCGGTCTTCTGCGCGTGGGCTTCACCGGCCGCTACGAGATCCGCCTCGCCGCGTCGCCATGACCTCGCGAGACATGAAGAGCGTTGTCCGGCAAGTGAAAGGCGCAGGATCTGGCGCACGCCGGCAAGCCGGGGACGATTTCGGCAACAAACGCGCGTTGGTGAAATGATACTGATGGCATAGCAATAATACGGGGCAAAGAATGAAGCGAATTGGCCCTGGTTTCGATGCAACGCTGTGCGTATTGACAACACGTTGCTATGCATAATGTTATGAGCTAGCGTGGCGCTTGATGTAAACGGTGAGAACGGAGATGTCGGCGGGGCTTATTCCCGGTATGCGGGCGGCATGCCCGAGGGATACGGGTCGAATCCGTTTCATCTTTTCACGGGCTTCGTAGCGCAGCGAAGGAATTGCAAAGTAGTCCAGATCCGCCGGTAGCGCGACCGATTCATACTGGCGAGCCCTCTCGATATGTGTTCTCTCCTGATCTATGTAGCCCTGATACTTGGCCTGGACTTCGATCTGCTGGACGACCTCAAGACTCAGTACAGGATCGCAGGAAGGCAGATCGCAATAGAGGACCCCCGGGCGCCTCAGGATCTGCAGGAGAGAGTCGCCGGAATGGTAAACCGATGCGAGCCGCACGAATTCTCGATCGATCTCATTTTGAAGCCGGTCTGTTTGGACGATGACAGACTTGGGGACGAGACCTACGGTGTTGGCATGGTTCCTCAACCGGAATCTGACGTTATCCTGACGAAGCATCAGGCGGTTTTCAGAGAGCGAAGTAAACATGCGGTACGGCTCATGTGTACCCCTCGTGGTGAGATCATCGATGAGAACGCCGATGTAAGCGTCGGAACGAGGAACATGGAACGCTGGTTCTCCGCGGATCTTCCTGGCAGCATTGACGCCCGCAACAAAGCCCTGCGCTGCGGCTTCCTCATATCCCGTGGTTCCATTGATCTGGCCTGCAAAATACAGATTCTCGACAGATTTCGACTCAAGGCTTGGATACAACTGGGTTGGATCGCAGAAGTCGTACTCGATGGCGAACGCCCACTGCGAGACTTCGGCGTTCTTGAGCCCTTCGATAGAGCGAATCATGGATAGCTGAACGTCCTCGGGCAGACTGTTGGATATGCCGTTCGGGTAGATAAGCGACGTGCCACGTCCTTCAGGTTCGAGAAATATGTGGTGACGGTCCTTGTCAGCGAACTTTACGACCTTATCTTCTAGCGAAGGGCAGTATCTGGCCCCCGTGCCTGTTATGTAGCCGCCGTACAGGGAGCTCTTGTGCAGATTATCAGATATTATTCTGTGAGTTTCTTTGTTTGTGTGGGTCAGATAGCACATCACCTGATTTGAGCCAGGGCGCCACGGCCGAAGTCTGGTATCCTTTTGTTCCACGTGGAACAATCGCTGGGAGAATCGACCTGGGTCGCTATGTTCCACGTGGAACAACTCCGATTCATCGCGCTCACGCTGCGACATCAGCGGAACAGGGACCTCTCCAGGCTGCTGCTCTGTTAGGGAGAAGTCGATTGATTCAGACTTGATTCTTGGCGGCGTCCCCGTCTTCAGTCGCTCCATAACGATTCCGATCGATCGAAGGAACTTTGATATCGCGTGCGCCGCAGGTCCGCCATTGCCTCCGCCTGGATATGATCGGTCTCCAATGTGAATGACGCCTCCCATGGCCGTTCCTGGTGTTAGGATGACGCATTTCGCGCGCAGGTCGGCTCCCTTGATCGTCTTCACTCCAACCAGGCGCCCGGATGAAAAAGACAACTCGACAACTTCGTCCTCGATAATGTCAACATTTCTGCACTCTGCCAGGACAGCCTGCATCCGGCATGAGTACAGCACCTTGTCGCACTGGACTCTTGTTGCCTGTACTGCCGGTCCGCGTCGTGTATTCAACGTTCGAAAATGAATTCCGGTGTTATCTGTATTGACGGCCATCTCGCCTCCGAGCGCGTCAAGCTCATGTACGAGATGTGACTTTGCGATGCCGCCAATGGATGGATTGCAGGGCATGCAGGCGATGAGTTTGGACGAAACTGTCAGGAGCGCTGTTCTGGTTCCAGAGCGCGCAGCGGCGAGCGCGGCCTCGCAACCAGCATGCCCGGCACCGACCACAATGACGTCGTACGATAGTTGCATGACTCTTGGCGCTTACTATTTTCCTACACAGAATGCTGAAAAAACTGTGCTCAACACGTCGTCTGTGTAAGACGTTCCGAGAGAGCATCCTATATCTCTCGCTGCGGATCTGATCTCGCTGGCCGCCGGAACGGCATTGGTCTCCGGGTCCAGGCCGAGCAGCTCGCGCGCGCGCTGCAGACTTGCCAGGCTCTTCTGGATCAGATCGCGATGCCGCGTTGAGATTACGGCGTGGGGCACGGATCCCTGGCTCACATGGAGCTTGTCGAGTATGGCTATCCTGATCTCGGCCAGTCCTTTGCCGTCGCGAAGGCTGCAGACTATGGCGCCGGAAAGAAGAGGCGATTCAAGATCCAGGCGCAGACCGAGATCAGACTTGTTCACAACAGGCAGGAGGCGCTGATGTCCAATCTTTCGAATGAACGCAACCTCCTTCTGTGCAATATGTTGTGATCCGTCTATGACGCAGATGACCACGTCGGCCTGTTCGGCTTCAACCCGTGCCCTACGCACGCCTTCTTGTTCTATTTTGCAGGAGGTCTCTCTCAATCCCGCTGTGTCAACAAGTCGGATGGGAAGACCGTCGAGAATGAGATGCTCTTCCAAGGTGTCGCGCGTCGTGCCGGGGATTTCCGTCACAATCGCACGCTCGGCTCCCAGCAGTGCATTCAAGAGCGTCGACTTTCCCGCGTTGGGCTGGCCGGCGATGACAACGCGCGCGCCTTCCCGCAGCAACCGCCCTTCCTGCCACGTCTTGAGAAGTCGTTCGGAAGAAAGCATCGCTTCATCGAGTCTCGGAATAACCTGCCGTGCGAGGTCCGCAGCAGCATCGTCCTCCTCGGAGAAATCAAGAGACACCTCAAGAAGTGCGGCCGCATCGACGATCTGGTCGTACAAGGCCGCGAACGATTGGCTGAGCTTGCCGTCCAGCTGTTCCAAAGCTGCGGCGGCGGCCCGCTCGGACCGTGCCCGGATGAGGTCCGCGACAGCCTCGGCCTGCATCAGGTCGATTCTCCCGTTCAAGAAGGCGCGTTTTGTGAATTCGCCCGGTTCGGCCGGCCTTGCGCCAGCGTCCAGAACACACTGAAGAAGACGCTGTGCGCACGTGCGCCCGCCGTGCCCCTGGAACTCGACCACGTCTTCGCGGGTGTAGCTTTGCGGGGCGCGATAGATCAGGGCGACGACCTCATCCAGTACCGGCTGTCCGGCGTCCGCGGACGAATGGGACACATGCCCATGCACGAAAGTGCTGGCAGGCCGTTCCGACGGCTTTCGGCCGGCTCCGCGGAATACGCGGTCGGCAATGGCGAGGCTCTCTGGCCCGGAGAGCCGCACAATGGCGATCCCGGCCTCGCCCGGCGCCGTGGAGAGCGCGGCAATAGTATCGTTCTCGTAGACCATACGTTACTTTCTGTAGGCCGCGCGAGCATACTGGATTCCCGCCGCCGAACGGAAGAAAAACAAGGCAGGGACTGTAACCATTGAGCGCATGTTAGTTCCGGGATCGCCGTCCGGGTGAGATGCGGCGAAGCTCGGAGCGAACGCGGTGGGGGCACCGCGACTCCAGCGGAACGTCTGATTTCGCTCGTTGCCGTGCTCCTTGAGCCGCGACGCAGAAGAGCGACCTCGCGCTGCGGGGCAGGCGCGGGAGCGAGCCACCGCGAATGCACGCTAATCAACGCGAAGCGGTTTCTATCGGAACAAGACAGAAGCGAGAAGACGCGGGGCAGGCGGCGGAAGGGGCGGGGAGGCCGGAGCCACCGCGAAGGGAAGCTGATCGACGCGAATGGGGCGTCAATCCTTGGTGAACGCCGAACAGATCATGAGGACGTTACAACATCTGGCTGGCAGACCCGCATCCGACGCGGTAGTCTGGGTGCCGTCAAAAAAGAAGGAGAAAAGATCCGATGACTGATTCAAAAAGAGAAACGTCCGCCCGGCGTGCCAACCGATTGCTGTTTTGTGCGCTGCTCGCGTCCGGCTGCGCGCTGGCCGCGGCGCAGGCGGAGCAAGGAAAGGTGCTTACCGTGATCCCATGGCCGAAATCTGCGGAACTGAAGAACGCGCCGATGGCGCTCAGCGCAAAGACGCGCATTGTAGTCTCCGACAAGAAGCTCCTGCCGCTGGCCGGCGTCCTGGCGGAGGAACTCCAGAAGGTGGCCGGGCTGAAGCCCGCGACAGCAGAGGGTGCTGCCGCCGCAGGGGACATCGCGTTGGGATTCGACAACGCGTTGAAAGGCGAGGCGTATCGCGTGGAGGTGGCCGGCCAGGCTGCCGTCCGCGGCGGAACGTACCAGGCGGTGGCGTGGGGAACCGTGACGCTGCTTCAGGCGCTGACGGTGCAGGACGGCAAGGTCACGCTGCCCGGCATGGTGGTGGAAGATCAGCCGGCGAACGAATACCGGGGCATCATGATCGACGCCGCGCGCAGGCGCAACACGCTCGCGGAGCTCAAGCAGTGCGTGGTGCTGTGCCGCCTCTACAAGATCCGCTACATGCACATTCACCTGAGCGACAACGAGTCCTGGACGTTCCCGTCCAGGGCTTTTCCCAAGCTCGGCTCCTCCAATAGAGGCTACCAAGGCCCTGCGGCGGAGGTCTACAGCCTTGCAGGTCTCAAGGACCTGGTCCGCTTTGCGGACGAGCGCGGCGTAACGCTGATTCCCGAAATCGATCTTCCGGGCCACACGGATGCGCTGCGGATCGGCCATCCGGAGGTCTTTGACGCGGATGACGGGAAGCCCGCCCACATGGGGATCGTAAACATGGCCAACGAAAAAGCGTACGAGGGCCTCGATGTTCTTGTTGGCGAAGTGCTCGATGTATTTCGGTCCACCCCCTATTTCCACTTCGGCGCCGACGAGCCCATGATCGACAATGCACCGGGATCCACCCACTACGAGCCCTATATGAAGAAGCACGGGCTCAAGGATTCGTACGAGCTGTATCTGCATTTCATCACGCGCATGGATGCCATCGTCAAGAAGCACGGCCGCCGCTCCATGATCTGGGCCGACTTCAACGGGACGTCGACCGATAAGACGAAAGTGCCCACCGATGTTACGTGCATGGCGTGGCAGAACGGATCGGGCTCAGGCGAGAACCTGACCAAGCTGGGCTACCAGGTCATCAACGCCACCTGGAATCCGCTCTACGTGGTCAACGTCCACGCCGATTCGCCGGAGGTCACCGACCCGGCGGTTGGCAGGAAGGCGCTCGAAACGCTCTTCAACTGGAACCTGTACAGCTTTGACACCTGCGTCGTCGTGCCGACGACCAAAGTCATCGGCGCGCAGATCTGCTCGTGGGAATCGGGCGGCGAGATTCAGGCGGCCGTCCTGCGCTGGCGCGCGCCGGCGATGAGCGAACGGGCCTGGAATCCCGGCGCGGGCAAGAGTTTCGCGGATTTCAGCGGACGCTTCGACGGCATCAACCCGCTGCTGGATAAGCTGCTTCAGCCGTAGCCCGCATGGATATTCTGACGCTGAAACACGGCGACAACTTCATCCACCTCCTGTTGGCGGGGCGGCAAGCGGCGGCCGTCGACCCGGGGGCGGCGGAGCCGGTCGCCGCCGCGCTCCAGGCGCAGGGCTGCATGCTGGAACTGGTTCTGATCACGCACCATCACGGCGATCACACCGGCGGGGTTTCCGAGCTGAAGAAGCGTTTCAGCTGCCGCGTTGTGGCACCCGCCGGAAATCTGGCGCCGTCGCATGAAACGGTGGCCGGCGGCGAGCGCGTGCCGTTTTCAGGCTGCTCCATTCAGGTCCTTGCCGTTCCCGGTCACACGGCGAACGATGTTGCGTACTACCTCCCGGGCGCGCAGGCCGTCTTTACAGGCGACACGCTTTTTGCCGGCGGGTGCGGCCGCGTCTTCAGCGGCCAGCCGCAGGTTCTGTGGGCGTCCCTGTGCCGCCTGAGGGCGCTGCCGGCCGGCACGCAGGTCTTCGGCGGACATGACTACACGCGGGAGAACCTGGAGTTTGCCGCGCACATCGAACCGGGGAACGCCGCAGTGCGGGCCCGGCTCGACGGCGTTCGGCGGCGCGAATCGGAAGGCGGCCCCTTCGAGGCGTCGACCCTTGCGGAAGAACGGCAGACCAACCCATTCTTTCGCTGCCGGGATGCGGCGGATTTTGCACGCGTGCGTGCCCTCAAGGACGCATGGTGAAGGCGCCAGGCACCGGATCGGGCGCGGCGGAACTGCCGAAAACGCGATATAGCGGAAGCGTCTGTTGCTCAAACCGTTTGACACCTTCACCGGCTTTGTGTTAGCAAGCTCGCCTTTATGGGACAACAGCTCAGACCGAGAGTGAAGCGTGCTCGCCGGAGCCGCCGCCTGAAGCGCCAGAAAGTGGCACTGAAGGTCGCGAAAAAAGCAGCCGCTTCTAAAAAATAGTCAATTCACCGCAAGGTAATTGCGTGGCGCGATGGCCGAGTGGTTAGGCAGAGGTCTGCAAAACCTCGTACACCGGTTCAATTCCGGTTCGCGCCTCCATCCTTAAACCCCTGATTCACAGGGGTTTTTCTTGCTTTGAGACCCCAAGCTACGCACCTTCAAAAGCGCAGAACGGCGCTAATACGGCCCTTTCCGGTGGTGCGAGCTGGCGACGAGGGTTAGACGACCAGGTCTCTTCCTGCCGCCCGCCCGTGCTTCTGGCTCTCAGGTGGAGGAACGTTGGTCGATGTTGAAAAATACTTATTTGCAAGACTGTCGCGGAGCCTATGCTATCCGACTATATTGGTAGTTGGATGAGATAGTTCACCAAATGAGGAGGGCGGAAATGAGAAACGCGGCGATAGTACTGGCGGTCTTGGCGGCGGCATGTAGTCAGGTGTGGGCACAGGAGGAAAATAGAAAGATCCTCACGATCGAAGTGGGCGATGCGGTGACGGTTGGCTCCTTCACGGCTCAGGATGCGACGATTGACGTCGAAACCGAATACGCTAATCCGCAAGGAGCCGTGGAACTGAAGATTGGCGGGCCGTTCTCTATCGGCGCGAGTTATGCGCAGAGCAAGAACGAGTTCACCGGTGAATGGAGTGGTGACGATGGCGACAGCAATGGCTCGGCCGACGCGAAGCGAACGGACGTAAACGCGTATCTCCGCCTGGGGTCACGCGATTCGGTCAACTTTCGCCTTGGATATCGGTACTTCAAGTACGAGTTCACCGACGGTCTCATTACAAGCCCGGAAGAAATTGACCGGAACGGAACGGCCAAGGGCGACCTGAGCACGGGCATCGACGGGGAACTGAACCTCGTGTTCGGCGATAAAGTTCAGTTCGGGATGGGCATCGGTGGAACATACTTCATGGATGCCGATTATACTTGGGAGTACGACAAAGAAGTGGGCGGGGTCACGACCCATGAAACGGGTAGCGCGACGCTGAACGGCTATTCCGGCCGGGTACGACCGGAGATTTCGTTCAAGGTGAACGACACCGTGCGCATATTCCTCAATTACACGCTGCAGGCCACGATGTGGGAGGGCACCCCGGACAACGGCAAGGACTATCCGGGCGTGGACGTTTACAGCGCGGCCGCGGGTGGCGTACGCGTTATGCTGTAATGCATGACGTCCTCCCCCGGCGGGAGTGATCATAGAGCGGGCGGAAACTGCTTTTCCGCCCGCTTTCTTTTGCTGTTCCATCGCCGGAGGCCGCGGGGTCTTGCTATGTATTGTCTGGCGGTTTGACGGCAGAGCCGACCGCTCGCCCCTCCCCGAAGACGGGCCAGGAAACTCGTCGGAAGGCAGCGTCATGGCGCTTCCTTTTGCCTGCTGATTTCCGCCCGCAACCTGCCATAGGACGCTTCGCTGAAGAAGCCCCTGGCACGTTCGAGCCGGGACAGCGCAGCGTCATAGGCTCCGCGCGCCCGTTCGTATTCGATGGCTGGGAACGCGAGCGATGGCGTCGCTCCAAGTTGCTTCATTCCCTCGTCCAGCCCGTGGATCGCGTCGTCCCAGCGCTTCATCCCGGCCAGCGCCCGGGCGCGCTCAAGATACAGGTCCGGCAGCACAGCGGCGGCATTCGTGGCGTTCAGCACGTCATCGTAATCGGCGATGGCGCACGCGGGCTCCCCCAGCTGAACCTGCGCGCGGGCGCGCAGCACAAGCGCATCGGCGTTGGAGGGCTCCATTGCCAAACACTCCGTCGCCGCGTGGACACACTCGGGAAATTGCGCCGCCGCAAAGTCGATGCGGGCGCGCTGCAGGTGCACCGCCGCAAAGTCCGGCCTGAGCCTGATCGCGTGGTTGAGATCCTCGCGCGCAGCGTCCAGCGCGCCGTGCTGCCTGTTCAGGTCAGCGCGTTGCAGCCAGAGCGCGGACGAGGCCTGGTTGGTCAGGATTTGCGCGCTGATTGCCTCAATGCGTGCATGCAGGTCGCCGTGCGCCTCTGCGCGGCGGGCAAGCACGCAGGCGCAGACAAACAACACCGCGACTCCAGCCCGCCGCGCGTCCGCAGCCCCGCTCCGGTGCTGCCCGGAGAAAGAAGGCACGTAGTGTAGTGTCTCAGTAATAGCTTTACAATGACATGGGGTGTGCTATTCTATCC
>CAYRKB010000148.1:0-9348 GCA_964424705.1 uncultured Victivallales bacterium | reverse complement strand
CTCGCTCGTGGGCGACGGATGGATGCACGTTCAAGCAAACGCTATGTGCACGAACGTTATACCGACAGTCTAGCGTGATTGGTATCATACGGCCACCGGCGGAGACCTGCGCCTCCATTGCATTCCGGGTGTGTCGCAGCCTTTTTCGTTTTGCTGTCCGGGTGGCGCGATCGGCGGCAGTCAGCGCGCCAGCGCGCCAGCGCGGCGCTGCTATGCGCCTGTCCATGCGTCGCAGGTGTCAGCCCGCGCCCTCCCTGCCGATCGTGGCGTACAGCGCCTCATGGGGCGTGCAATCGTGGGGAGCTGGACCGTCAGCGCGCGCGGCGGGCAGAGTCAAGGGCGGCTCTTGCCGCTGCTAAGCTATTCTGTGCTGTTTCGGCGGCTTTGTGGGCGACTAGAACTGCCTCGAAAGGGCAAGCTGCCGCATCAAACGCGGCAACCGCAGCCAGGTATTTCTCATTGGCACCGAGCGCTGATTCTGACGCTTCCGTCAGTGTGCTTAGGATCTCCGATATACCCATAGCCTCCAGCCGCAGCTGGACCTTCTCGCGCTCCATTCGGTTGAGGTCGAGCACCGTTGATACCATCCGGCTGAGATGCAGCGCGTCGACGGTTGCCGAGCGCAGACTCTCGCGATTGCTGAAGGCCAGGTTGCTGTCGCAGCTCAACTCGACCGACTCAACTTGTCCGAGAATAGCCTGCAGGGGGTTGCGCATATCGTTCACAAGCAAATGGACCAGCCGTTCACGGTGCTGTTCAAGTGCATGCAAGTGCTCGAGCTGCTCCGCCACCCTGGCGTGCGCCCTGCGCAGGACGACGTGGGTGCGTACGCGCGCAAGCACCTCCGGCTCGCGGAAGGGCTTGGCAATGTAGTCCACCCCTCCCCACTCGAAGCCCGCGATGATGTCTTCCGCGGCCGAGAGGGCGCTGATGAAAATGACGGGAACCATGCGGAGGCGTTCATCCGCCTTAAAGCGCCGGCAGACTTCGCGCCCGTCCATGCCCGGCATCCTGATGTCCAGCAGCACCAGGTCGGGCGGTTGCTCCTGTGCGGCGGCGAGGGCCAGTGTGCCACGCGGAAACAGGGCCGTGCGATAGCCGGCATCCGACAGCGAGGCTTCCAGGACATTCAGGTTTTCGGGCTCGTCATCGATGATCATGACGGTGGCCCAGTCGGTGTCGTCGGTCATGTTCCCACTTCCTTCGTTGTTGAATCAAGCAGATGCTGCAGGCGATCATAGTCGTAGGCGTCGACGAGCGTGCGCAGGCCTGCGGCCAGCCCGGCGTGATCCCGCCCGATGGCATCGACCGCGCTGCGCAGCTGCCGGATGTTGCCGTGGCGCAGGGCCTGCGCGAGAATGCCGCGCTGCGCCGCCGGCAGGCGCGCCATCGTCGTGGGATCAGCTGTGGCGGGCTCCCTCACGGCGGAGACGGTGGGCGGCGCCTGCTCGTATTCGTACCGGATGCCGGCGACGCGACCGATCTCTTCCAGCAGTTGCTGCCGCCGCACTGGCTTTGCGAGATAGCCGTTCGCGCCGGCGGCAAGCGCCTGCTCGCGCTCATTGCCGGCGGCGGAGGCCGTCACGACCAGCACCCGCAGCTCGCGCTTGTCCGGGAGCCCGCGAATTCGGCCGATGGCCTCATAGCCGTCCATCTCAGGCATGCGCCTGTCGATCAGAACCATGTCAACCTCACCGGCCTGGCGCAGGCGGTGCAGCGCCCGCGCCGCGCTGGTTGCCGTTTCGACCGCAAACCCCGCCTCCGCCAGCATGGCGGTGAGCATGTCGAGGCTCGCGGGGTCATCGTCCACCAGCAGGAGGCGGTAAGCGCGCGGGGCGGGGGCCAGGCGCAGGATGTTGCCACGGGGAGGCTGCCCGGCCGAGCCGCTGGCCACGGCCCGGGCGCGGAAGGTGAACCGGAAGCAGCTGCCCCCCCCGGGGCGGCTGGTCACGGTGACGTCGCCGCCGAGCGCCCGTGCGTAGCGCCGGCTCAAGGGCAGTCCGAGTCCGGTGCCTTTGCCGCACTTCCTGCCGCTCTCCGCCTGCTCGAAGATGTCGAAGATGAGCTCCTGCTCGCGGTCCGGGATGCCGCAGCCCGTATCCTCGACGTCCACGGCAATCGTGATGCCGTCCGGCGCATCCCTCGCCATGACGGAAGTCGACAGGCGCACGCCGCCCGCTTCCGTGAACTGGACCGCATTGCCAACCAGGTTCACGAGCACCTGGCGGACCTTGCCCTGGTCGGCGCAGATGAATCGCGGCACAGCCGGGTCATGGGACACATCCAGCGCCAGGGATTGCGCCTCCGGGCGCTGGGCAAACATAAGGCGCACATCCTCGGCCAGCTGGTGGAAGTCAAGGGTGCCCGGAGAGAGCGTGATCGTGTGCGCGTCGCTCCGCACCAGCTCCAACAGGTCCGTGAGCAGCGCCAGGAGATGCTCGCCGCTCCGCGTGATCGCGTTGAGCCGCGGTTGGGCCGGGCACGGCCGGCACTCGCGCTCCATGATCTGGGCGTAGCCGAGGATGGCGTTGAGGGGCGTGCGGATCTCGTGCGACATGTTGGCCAGAAACAGGCTCTTGGCCCGGGCCGCATGCTGGGCCGCGTCGCAGGTCTGCGCCAGCCGGTGCTGGAGGTCCCGGGATTCGAGCTCCATGGCGCGGCGGTCCTGAAAATGAGCGTAGAGCGCCGCCAGCACGCGCAGGAGGGAGACCTCTTCGTCCTCCCAGCGCCGCTCTTCCCTCACAGCGTCGAAGCCCACGAATCCCAGGCAGGCCGGTCCATGCATCAGGGGCAGGGCGATGAGCGAGCGAATGCCCTGCGGCTCAAGCACCTGCCGCAGATTGCTGTCGGCCGGAAGGGCCGCAACGCTGGGAATGTGCACCAGTTCGCCGCGCCGGTGCGCCTCCACCCAGTCCGGGAACAGGGCGGCGGGCACGGCTTGCAGATTGCCGATCTCCGGCGCGATGCCGTCGGCGCACCATTCATGGGTGTTGGACATGACCCCGCCGCCAAAGTCATACGCGAACAGGTAGACGCGGTCCGCCCGGATCAGCTGGCCCATGGTCGCCAGCGACTGGTCAATCGCCGCCTCCTGCCTCTCCAGCGGCACGTTGACAAACTCCGTGGCCAGGCACATCAAACTGCGTTGAATGACTGAGATCCTGGCCAGCTCCGCTTCCGCGCGCTTGCGCGCGGTGATGTCCACCAGCACGGTCAGGAAATACCGCTGCCCCTGGCTGCTGATTACCTCGCCCGAGAGGATGCCGTCGAGCATCGTTCCGTCCTTGCGCCGGATCTGGAGCCCGAGTTCTGCGATGCGCCCGTCCGTCCGCAGCTGCTCCTCCGCCGAGGCTTGCTGCGCGGGGTCCGCGAACAGGCCGAGGTCTGCGGAGGTCTTCCCGATGACCTCATCCCTGCAGTACCCGAGCGCCTTCAGGAAGGAGCGGTTGACATCGGAGAACTCTCGGCCAGGAAGGACGGAAAGCCCCATGGGGCTGGGGTTGTATTGGAACAGCCGCTCAAAGCGCTGCTTCGCCTCCTGCTCCGTGCTCAAGTCCTTGATGACGCCAAAGATGCAGTCCGCGCCGTTCCATTTGCCGTGCCAGACGCGGGTCTCTGCGGGGATGAGGGTGCCGAGCCTGGTGAGCACCGGCAGGGGGCAGGCTTTCCGCTTTCCCGCGAGCATGGAGGCGAAGACTTCCTCGGCCTCCTGGCGCATGTCGCCCGGGTGCACGTCCAGAACGTGCATGCCGGTGATTTCCGCATCGCGGTAGCCTAGCGTGTCCTTGAACGTTCTGTTGGCGTAGAGAATCCGGCCTTCGTGGCTGGCCACCACGATCAGGTCGTCGATGGTCTCGAAGAAGGTGAGGAAGTTGGCTTCGCTCTCCCGCTGCCCATCGTTCCGCGTTGCCGTCTGAGGCTGCAGCTCTCGTAGTTCGCCGGTCAATCGCTGCGCCTCCCTGGGCGCCGGTGCGGCATTTCCCCCGGCGCCCCCCACGGCGGCGCTGTCTTTCTCGCCGCCAGGTGGCGTCTGTCCGTTCCGCAGCAACCGTGCCTCCACGGCGTTGCGCAAGCAAAGATCAAGCGCGGCACCGCTGATGGCGTCCTTGCCGAGAAACCGGTCCGCCCCCGCTCGCAGAGCGGCCCGTACGGTGTACGGATCGTCTGAGCCGGAGAGCACGGCGATGGGGATGCTCGGCAGGGCCTGGCGCATCAAAGCGACACCCTCAACGCCCCAGCTGTCCGGCAGGTTCAAATCCAGCAGCACAACGTCAACAGAATGGGCGCGCGCATGCGCCATGCCCTCCGCCAGCGTGCCCTTTCGAGATAAGACATACGTGTCCGCAGTGTAGCTTCCCAAGTATCGCGCAACACACAATGCCACCATGTCATCATCTTCGACGTGAAGAACCTTCAAAGCGCCTGGCTTCATCACGCTTCCGCCCCCCGTCCGCGCGAGGCTCTGCCTCGGCGATAGCGGGCAGTCTCCACCCAGGCCTTCCCAATGCCATGTTTCCAATGGTCGCTGAACATGGTGAAGTCCCATTGCAACTACCGTGCCAAGTGCTCCTGCGAGCGCGGCGAGGCCCCGATTTAGCTGTGATGGCCACGCCCGGCGCCGGGGCGCCTGTTCCGCGCATGGAAAGGGGAAGTGTAAAGGCTCGAGATTGCGTCAAGCTGAGACGACCACCCGCGGGCAGGCCCGCAGGGTTTCTCAGGAGTCCGGCCGCGGCCCTGGGGCGGGGCTGGGCGTTCAGGGCGCCGGGCTGTCATCGTCGGCGCCGCCCGCTGTCCCGGGTGGCGGCGCGGAAACGCGTTTCCCGCACTCGATGCCGTAGTGCTTGATCCTGCGATAGAGCGTGGGCCTGGAAATCTCCAGAATCTTGGCGGCGTGCGTGACGTTGCCGTTGCAGGCCAGCACCGCGTGCTGAAGCGCGGCCTTCTCCGTCTCCCAGAAGGGGCGGACGCGGATGTGATCGCCTATTTGCGGTGCGGCCGCCTTGTACCGGTCGCCGTTGCTCGCGCTCGATCGCACGGCTTGCGGCAGCATGTCTTCGGTTATGCAATGGCCTCGATTTATCAGGACGGTTTCCGTGATCACGTTCTTGAGCTGGCGCACATTGCCGGGCCAGTCTGCGTCCGCGAGGATGCCCATCGCCTTGGCGTTGATGCTCCGGAACGGTTTTCCGCTGGCGTGGGCGGCCTGTTCCAGGAACCTCTCGGCAAGCAGCGGGATGTCCGGGCGGCGCTCGCGCAGCGGGGGGAGGTGAATGCGGACCACATTGATCCGGTACAGCAGGTCGCTGCGGAGCTGGCCGAGCGAAACCGCTTCATCGGGGTCCCGGTTCGTTGCGGTGATGATGCGCGTGTCGACCTTGATCCGCCCCGCCCCGCCGACCCGCGTCACGTGCCGGTCCTCCAGAAACCGCAGCAGCTTCGCCTGTAGCCCCGAGTGCAGCTCGCCGATTTCGTCAAGGAAGAGCGTGGAGCCGTTCGCCCGTTCGGCGCAGCCCGCCTTGTCATGTAAGGCGCCCGTGAAGGATCCCTTCATGTGGCCGAACATCTCGCTTTCGAGCAGCTCGCCGGGGATGGCGGCGCAGTTGACGGTGACAATCTCGTGCTCGGCGCGCGAGCTCAGGCGGTGCAGCTCCTTTGCCACAAGTTCCTTGCCGGTTCCGGTCTCGCCGGTAATCAGGACGCTGCAGTCGCTGGGTCCTACGTTGCCGATGATCTCGTACACGGCCTGCATCGGGCCGCTGGAGCCGATGATGCTCCCCAAGCTGTCGCGATCGCTCACCACCTGGCGTAGCATCTCGTATTCCCGCACGCGCTCGGCCATCTGGAAGGCGTTGCGGACGGAGATATGGCAGCGATCCAGGTCCAGCGGCTTGGTCAGGAAGTCAAAAGCCCCCGCGCGCACGGCTTCCATGGCCACCGATACGTTGCCGTGCGCCGAGACCATAATGACCTTGGTGTCCGGGAACGAGTCCCGGATGCCGGAAAGCAGGCTGACGCCATCGCCGTCGGGCAGCCGGACGTCGAGCAGCACCACATCATAGGCGCACCGGATCAGGGCCTTCCGCATGGCGAGCCCGTCGCCGACGCTGTCGACGGCGTACCCCCACTTGCCGAGGTTGTACTCCAAGAGGCGGCACAGGCGCGGGTCGTCATCGACGACGAGCGCCCGGCGGCGATCATGCGCTTCTGCTTTCGTGCTCGAGTTCATAGGTCCGATCCGATCCACTCTGTTGTGCGCACCGTCACGGTGGTGCCCGCGTCCGGTTTGCTGTCAATGTTAATGGTCCAGCGGTGGCGGCCGAGCACCTCCTTGACGAGGGCTAGCCCCAGGCCGGCGCCGCCGACTCGCGCCCCGCGCTGGCGCCCCCGGAAGAACCGTTCAAATACGCGAGGCAAGTCCGCCGCATCAATCCCGCACCCGGTATTGGCGACTCTCACGACGAGGGCTCCATTGTCCCTCGCCAGCGACACGGTCACCTCCCCGCCCTCCGGGGTGAACTTGAGCGCATTATCCAGCAGATTGCGGAACACCTGGATCAGCCGCGCGCGATCGGCCTCGACATCGGGCACAGCGCCCGGGGTTTCAACGCGCAGCCAGATGCCCTTCTTTTCAAAATGGGGCCGCAAGGAGTCCGTCGTCTCTTCGATCAGCAGGCCCAGGTCCGTGGGCTCCATCTCAATCGGGAAATTGCCGGCCGCGATGCACGAGACGTCCAGGATCGACGTCACCAGTTGCGACAGCCGCTCGCACTCGGTCGTCACGAACTCCAGAAACTCATCCCGCGTGGCCGCATCCATGTCCGCATCCTCCCGGATGGCGTTGGCGAACCCCTTGATCGACGCCAGGGGGCTCTTCAGCTCATGGGTGACGCAGGCGAGAAACTCCGCCTGCAGCCGGTCGGATTCCCGCGCCCGCCGCTCCAGCAGCACCTGCGCCGCGGCCTGGCCGACAGCGCTCCGGAGGTCTTGCAAATCGCCGATCGGCTTGACGATGAAGCGGAAGACTTCCCCGCGGTTGATGGCGTCCAGGATCCGGCCCACGTCCGTGCTGGCGCTCAGCACCAGGCGCACCACGCCGGGATGGCGCTCCCTGACCGCCTGCAGCAGTTGCACCCCGTCCATTTCCGGCATCTGTAGGTCCGCGACAATCACGTCGATCCGGCGCTCCGCGAGGATCTTCAGCGCCTCCTGTCCGCTCTGGGCGAATACGCAGTCGTAGGGGTCGCGGTTCAGGTTCCGGCGCAGCGAGCTGAGCACTTTCGCCTCGTCGTCCACGAACAGGATGGCCATCTCCGCCTCGCTCATGACGGCGCGCCCTCCCCCGGCGCGCGGCCGGGCACCCTCGGCAGCCGCAGGCGAAAGACGCACCCGCCGCCTTCGCGGCTGTCAACCTCAAGCGTCCCGCCGTGCCGGTTCACGACGATGTCGTACGAAATGGACAGGCCCAGGCCCAGGCCCTGGCCCAGGCCCTGGCCCGGCGGCTGTGTCGTGTAAAAGGGATCGAAGATCTCGTCGCGAATCGCGGCGGGCACCCCGGGGCCGTCATCGGACACATCGCAGCACACCATCTCTCCCTCTGCATACGTCCGGATCCCGATGGTGCCTTTCTCCCGCCGATTCTGTCCGGCAATCGCCTGCGCGGCGTTGACCACGAGGTTGAGCAGCACCTGGTTCACCTGGCCCGGCACGCACAGCACGGGCGGCGTCGCCCCGTAGTCGGCTTCCACGGTGCAGTGGTACTTGAGCTCGTTGTGCGCGATCTCCAGCGTGCTCTGGACGGCGTCGTTGATCTTGTATGCGCTCTTTTCCTCCGCGCGCTCGATGCGCGTGAAATCGCGCATGCTCTGGATGATGCGCATAACGCGGCGGAACCCTTCCCGCGATTCCTCGAACATGGCATCGATGTCGCCCAGCACAAAGTCGAGGTGCCCCGCCTTTTCCTGCTCCTCCAGCCGGGCCGCGTCCGCAGCCAGCTCTGCGATGCCGCCGGCCTTGCGGCGCAGGTTCTGATACTCCGCCATGAGGCGCCCGAACACGCTCACGGAATCCTGCATGGCCGCGAAGTTGTTCATCAGGAATCCGATCGGGTTGTTGAGCTCATGCGCAACGCCCGCCGCCAGCCGGCCGATCGCCGCCAGCTTCTCATGCATCACGAGGCGCGTCTCGGCCTGCTTGAGGTCGCGGTTCACCTGCTCCGCCGCCTGCCGGGCCCGCTGGCTTTCTTCCACCGATTCGCGCGTGCGCTCCGCGACCTTGTTTTCCAGGGTGCTGTTGGCCTCCTGCAGCGCCTCCTCGGTCTGCTTCTGGGTGGTGACGTCCCAGTTCGCGCCGATCATGCGCAAGGGCTGTCCGGCGGCGTCACGCTGCACGGTTGCGCGGGCGCGAATGGTGCGCGTCGTCCCGTCAGGCCACAGAACCCGGAATACGGTGTCGAACTCCTTCTTGCCCTCCAGCGCCAGCTGGATTTCGGCGTCGCCCCGCTGCCGGTCTTCCGGGTGCACCCCCACATGCCAGGCATCGTAGGCGCCGCTGAACTGATCCCGCGTGACTCTATAGAGGCGAAGCATCTGGTCGTCCCAGACCAGCTGGTTGTGGGCCACATCGTAGGCCCAGGTGCCCACGCCGCCCGCCCGCATCGCCAGCGTCAGGCGCTCGGTGGTTTCCCTCAGCGCGTCCTCGGCCAGGCGGCGCGCCGTAATGTCGCGGCTGATGCCGGCAATGCCGAGCAGCGTTCCGTCCGCCCCACGGCAGGGCGTCTTGAGCGTGTCGATCAGGCTCCTCCGGCCATCCGGGTAGGTGATCCACTCCTCGTTGTGGCACCCCCGCCCGCTCGCCAGCGCCACGCGATCGTGCAGGCGATACGAGGCGGCCGTTTCCGGGGGGAACAAGTCCTGATCCGTCCGGCCGACCATGTCCGGCTCCGTCCGCCCCACATACGCCTCAAACGCGGCATTGCAGGTCAGATAGCGGCCATCGCAGTCCTTGACGAAGATGATATCGGGGATGCCATCCAGGATCGCCCGCTGCGGGATCGGTCCGCAGCCCGCCAGTTCGTCGATGCGCCCGGTTCTGTATTCCATAGATGTATGCATGCGCCGTGACTGTTCCCGTGGAGCCCCGCTCTTCGCTGCCCCTTGCAGGACCCCAAAGGCAGTATTCAAGAGGCCGCAAATTGTATCGCACCACGACGCCGAAATCAAGAGTTACGCTCGTGGTGTGCGATTCAATAAGTTGCAACCGCGCCAAGGATTCAGAATACAGGAGCCGGAATTCGAACTGATACCAGTCCCGCCTGAGTATCGGTATATAGTGTATTGCGTTCTGATGCAG
>CAYRKB010000147.1:0-9354 GCA_964424705.1 uncultured Victivallales bacterium | reverse complement strand
TCATCAGCATGACCTACAATCTGCTGTTGTGGCTGCAGCATCGCCTGCGCGTAGAGGCTTCTTCAATGCAGAACGCAATACCCCGGCCGGCTGACGACAAGTCGGAACGCGGAGGGTTGGCTTCTTTTCTAGCACCCCGTTCCCCCTGCCGCCTTCCCTGTTCCGAGCTCCGCGTTCCCACTTCCGCTTTCCGCCTTCGCTCCGGCCGCCGGCAGCGTAAACCAGAACGTGCTGCCCTTGCCGACCTCGCTGATAACACCGATCTTCCCGCCGTGGGCTTCCACCGCCAGCTTGCAGAAGGCCAGCCCCAGCCCTGTCGAATGCTTCCGGTCCTGCTTTTGCACCTCGCCCTGGCCGAACTTCTCAAAAATCCGCTGCTGGTAATCAGGCGGTATCCCGCGTCCGGAGTCGGTTACACTGCAACGAGCGGCGTCCCCGGTTGAAGACACCTCAAGCTCAATCGCCGTGCCCGATGGGGCGAACTTGATTGCATTGCCGAGCAGATTGACAATAACTCGCTGCACCAGCACCCCGTCCATGCTGCAAGGCTCCGCAGCACCCGTCACATGCAGGGCGAGCTGCCTCTGCTGCGCTGCCACGGTCATTGATTCAGCAGCCGCCCTGGCAGCTTCGCCCAAATCGCATGACGACAGATGGAGCGGCATCTGCCCGCTCTCCATGCGGCTGACATCCAGCAATGAGCTGACCATCTCGATCAGCTGCTCGCAGGAATTCTGGACCATGGCAAGCATGCTCTGCTGGTCCGGGCTCAGCCGCGTGTCTTCCTGCAGCACCAGCTCAAGGGACATGGACATGACCATCAAAGGCGAGCGCAGATCGTGGACAATCATGTGCGTGAGTCTGTCCCGCAGCCCTTCGAGCTTCTTTAGATCCCGGTAGGATTCCTGAAGCCGGTCATGAAGCCCTTTCATGTGGACGGCATTCTTCACGCGCGAACTGACTTCGTCGATGTCCAGCGGCTTGGCGAGAAAGTCATTAGCGCCAGCCTGGAGGCCACGCATCCGGTCGGCCTGTTCATACAGGGCGGTCGCCAGGAGGACGGGAATGGAGGCAGTTGCCGGATCGGCCTTGAGCCGGCGGCACACCTCCACGCCGTCAAGGTCCGGCATCATGATGTCCAGAAGAATGGCCTCCGGCTGAAACTCGGCCGCCAGCAGCAGTGCGCTGAGCCCGTCGTTGGCTGTCCGGACGGTGTATCCTTTTGCCGTGAGAAGATCGGCCAGCAGCCGCCGGTTCCGCTCCTCGTCATCCACCACCATGATCCGTCCGCCGGCCGGGGCCGGCGGCATCTGTTGCTCTGCATTCACATTGCTGGCTCCTTCTGCATTTGCGCTCTCGCACCCGGCAATTCGCGTTACGGACGCTTGTCCCAGTCCATAGCCCGCATAAAGCGGGCTCTACCCCAATCATTGTCACAGTAGAGCCCGCTTTATGCGGGCTTCAGGCCAAACCACAGAGCCCTCTTTAGGCTGGCTAGCCGTAATGAATCCTGCTGGCCGCCCCGCCCTCTACATCCTCACAATATCATCGGATGCGCGGAATATCTCTCCTGCTTCACGCGAAGCATAAGGCTCGGTGCGATAGACCGTCAGATTCTGCAACCGCTC
Organism: uncultured Victivallales bacterium; assembly: GCA_964424705.1. Classification (GTDB taxonomy): domain Bacteria; phylum Verrucomicrobiota; class Kiritimatiellia; order UBA8416; family CAYRKB01; genus CAYRKB01. Next base: position 7,726 of record CAYRKB010000147.1, on the reverse strand, counting down.
AAGAATGGCGGCCACGGCCTCGGTTGCGGTCCTGCACTCGGCCAGCATCTCATGGGCAGCGGCCGGCAGTTCCATTCGCAGCACGATCTGCAAGTAGGTATTGATCACCGTGGCCGGCTGGCCCAGATGGTGGCAGGCTGCGCCCAGGCTCTGGATCATGACCCTCTGCCGCTCCGCATCGAGGAGCGCGTCCGTCTGGGTCTCAATCGTGCGGACCCTTACTTCCGTTTGCGCAATCACCTTTTTCATCAGCAGTTCAATGGAGGCCAGATCGTCCTCATCCTTTAAGAGCACAACGCGGCCGGGCATGACCCCCTGCGCCAGGCTATCGAGATACCGGCGCAAACGCATGATGTTGATGGGATACTTTGCCAGCATCCAGTATCCCAGCGTTACGAAGGGCAGCCCCGCCACGACCGCCGGCCACATCTGCTCAAATGTAATTGTGAAATTCAGCCAGCCGCTCATGCACAGGGAGACGGTGACGAGCGCGGGAATCACCGAGATCAAGGCCATCGCCATGGCAAACTGCGCCCGGGCGCCCGTCGAAGACATGGAAAGCCTCCTCAACAGAGGGTGGCGGGGCGGGGCGAGCCGGATCGGAACAGCCATTGGCTTCTTCCCGGCAGGCGCAGACGGCTGCGCCTGCCGGCCGACGACCACCCGCTCGAGGGCCTCCACCAGCCGGGGATCGAAGTCCAGCCCGGATTGCTTCTGCAATCTCGCCAGCCGTGCAGCGACCGGGGTCGGCTTGCCAGGCTGATCCGGCTCCCACGCCACGGCCACGGCAAGGACGCGTGCCGCGAGCGGAATGTCTTCGCCCTTCAATCCCTTGGGGCGCCCGCCCCCATCCCACCGTTCGTAAAGAGAGCTCAGCACTTCCAGTGCGTCGTGCAGGACGGCGACCGGAGAAAGCGCCTCGATAATCCAGGCCTCGTGCTTGAGCGCCAGCTCTTTATCTCCCGGTGTAGCAGAGCCATCCCGGCTCCGCAGCAGAGCGGGCACCGCCATGGCGGCGAGGCACTGGAGAAGCACGCCCCAGCGCAAGGAGCCGAGATCCTCAGGGGGCATCTTCAGGGCCACGCCAAGGCGCAGCGCCGCGTCCATGACATGATCACACCGGCCCGGAACCCCGGAGCCGTCCCGCTCCAGGATGCGGACCAGCGCCGCCAAGGTGGCCTCGCAGCTTGAGAGCGATTCCGCCTCTGCCCGCAGCGCTCGCATGCGCTCGCTCCGCAATTTGCGATAGCGGTTCAGCTGGACCACGTTTCGGACCCGGGCATTCAGCTCGATCACATCCACCGGCTTCGACACATAGTCATCGGCGCCGGCCTCGAGGCCGCGGAGCCGCGAGTCGCGGTCGGCCAGCGCCGTCACCAGGATGATCGGAACGTCGGCCAGGATCGAATCCAGCCGAAGGTGGCGACAGACTTCGAGCCCATCCATGCCTGGCATCCTGACGTCGAGAAGGATGACGTCCGGCGCCCTGCGGGTCGCCTCATCAATCGCCGCCGTGCCGGTGGTCGCGAACACGAGTTCATACCCATCGGTGCTCAGCGCGTCCCGCATGAGTTTCTGGCTCATAGGGTCGTCGTCCACAATCAAGATGTGCGCTGTATCCATAGGGTCGTCGACCATAACTGCTTTTCCTGATTCAACTGCTCCTTTTCCGTTCGCATATTCGCCTTCCCACTTCCGCGTTCCGGGCTCACACTTCCGCCTTCGTGCCGCCCACCGGCACGCTGAACGAGAACGTGCTCCCTTTGCCGAGGCCCGCGCTCTCCACCCAAAGCCTGCCGCCGTGAAGGGCGACGAAGCGGCGCGAAAGCGCCAGCCCGAGCCCGGTGCCTTTCGCCTTGCCGGCGGCATGATTCGCCACCTGATAGAACTCCTCAAAGACCTTCTCGATTTCCTCCGGCGCGATGCCGATACCGGTGTCGGAAACAGTAATTATCAACGCCCCCCCCGCTCCCCCTTCCGACTTCGCTAGATAGGCGGACGTGTGAATCTCGCCGCCTCTCGGCGTGAACTGGACCGCGTTGGCGAGCAGGTTGAACAGCACCTGCTTCAGCAGGCGAAGATCCGCCCGGATCCTGAGATCCATAAGCTCCGGCGGAATGACCGCATCCAGCTTTACCCCACGCTCCGCCGCCTTTTCCCGCACAATCAGCAGGCTGGCCGCAACGATATCGCGCACAGGAAACTCGGTCAACGTCAGCGCTGTTTTGCCTGCTTCTACTTTAGACAGGTCGAGAACGTCGTTAATCAGCTCCAGCAGGTGCTTGCCGCTACTTATGATATCGCGCACGTATTCGGCCTGCTTGGGGTTGAGCGGGCCACAATATTGCTCGCCCAGCATCTGGGCGAAGCCGATGACGGCATTCAGAGGGGTTCGAAGCTCATGGGACATTCCGGCGAGAAACACGGACTTTGCTTGATTGGCGGCCTCGGAGGCCGCCTTTGCACGGCTCAGTTCTACGGTGCGCTCTGCCACGCGCCGCTCCAACTCTTCGTAGGACCGGAGAAGGGCGGCCTCCGCCCGCCTGCGCTCGGTGATGTCGTGATAATTCCCTAGCAGGCCCTGGATATCGCGGTCATGCGCAAGATTAACGCCGAAGAACTCTATCCATTTGTAATGACCGTCCTTGCACCGGTAACGGCATTCCGTCCGCCCGGTCGCATTGGGTTCACGAAAGAGCGCGCCAATGAATTCGCGGGCGTGGTCGAGATCCTCGGGATGGACGTTGTCTAATGCGCCGACGCCGACGACCTCATCAGGCCGCCAGCCAAACAGCTTCTCGATGTTGGCGCTTTTGTAGCGATTGTTTCCGTCCCGATCGATGATCACGATCACGTCCCCGATGTTTGCCACCATCTTGACGTGTTGGGCTTCGCTCTTCTTCAGAGCCGCACTCAACTGCTTGTGCTCCTCGAGTAGTCGCCACTCGCGTAAGATGCGCTCCACAGTGTGCGGCATGGCGGCAAACGCTTCACGGGATTTGACGACGTAATCCAGCGCGCCCGCTTTCATCACCTCCACGACAATCTCTTGATTGCCGTACGCGGTCATCACCAGGACCGGGAACGCCGCGTCTTCCGGTGGATGCGTCAGGACTTCCACGGCCCGGCCATCCGGCAGGTTCAAATCAACCAGCGCGAGGTCCGGCGTCCATTCCGCGGTGCAGGCCCGGTATTCTCGCAGGGTGTCGACGGCGCGGAGATCGACCTTCGTGCCCGCCGTTTCAAAGGCGCGGCGAATGGCTTCGACGTGGGCCGCTTCGTCTTCCGCGATTAACAAGCGTAACGGGGCAATATTCATTGGGGCCTCCAATCCGGGCGCTGGTTCCAGGCAAGCCAGTAGAACCCGAAGATGGTCATCAGTTCGGTGAACTTAGCGAAATCCACCGGCTTGATCAGGTAACTGTTGGCGCGGAGGGCATACGCTTTGACCATGTCCATCTCGGCTCCGGAGGTGGTCAAGATCACCACCGGAATGGAACTGAGTGTGGGGTCGGTCTTGACGATCTTCAACACCTCCATCCCGTCCACCTTCGGCAGGCGCAGGTCGAGCAGGATGATGCCGGGACGTGGCGCCGTGGCCGGGTCGCTGAATTCGTTCTGGTGGTTCAGGTAATCCAGCGCAGCCTGCCCGTCGGAGACGTGTATCAGCCGGTTGACCAGTCGGCATTCCTCGAGGTTCCGCCGCACAATCTCGGCATGGGCCGGATCATCTTCCACCAGCAAGATGACAATCGGTTCACCTTTCATGACTTTCTCCTTCTTGTTATCCGCGCGCTCCGTGGCGCATCCGCTCCTGGCAACGTGAAATAGAAACACGTGCCTTGCCCGGCGCCTTTCGACTCCACCCAGATCCGGCCTCTGTATAATTCAACGATCCGCTTGACCAACGCCAAGCCCAGGCCGGTTCCTTCGGTTTTCGGATCGAGCTTTTCAAATAGGCCAAACACTTTCGCCTGATGGCGCGGGTCAATCCCGATGCCGTTGTCGCGCACGAAGAACACCGTCTCCGCGTCACTCGTCTCCACGCCGATTTCGATGCGCGGCTCCTTCTGATCGCCCATGTATTTGCAGGCGTTATCCACCAAATTCTGGAAGAGCGCCACGAATCGCGCGCGGTCGCCGTGCAGCGTAACCGGGTCCTTGGCCACCGTCACGTGCTCAGCCCCTTGCGCAATCTGCCAGGCCACCAGGTCCAGGACATCCTTCACGACCGCTTGGAGCAAGACATCCGCCGGCGGGTTCACCTGACGCCCGAGGCGCGACAGTTTGAGCAGGTCGTCGAGCAACCGTGCCATCTGGTTGGCCGCCGTGCGAATGAAGTTCAAGTCATCCGCCACTCGGGTTGCATTCTGGGCGGGGATATCCTGTTCCAGATGCCCGAGGAAGGTTTGAATCGTCACCACCGGACTGCGCAGATCGTGCGAGACGGCATAGATGAACTGCTCCAGTTCCTTGTTTGTGGCCTGCATGGCGCCTTCCGCCTGCCGGCGTATGCGAGCACTGTCGTTCAGCTGGGTCTGCGTTTCCGACAACCACCCAAGCACACTGTTGTCCTGACCGGCTTTCACCGGGATGGTGGCAGAGGAATCCCCGCTACCGACCCTGGCAATCTGCGCCGCGACCTCGCCCACAGCACCCCCCAACGTGTCGCGCAGGGACGCGTAGGTGCGCCAGAGCATAAACATCAACCCGAGCCCGCACGCGATAAACAGAAACCGGAAAGCCGCGGTGCGATTCTCGGCGGTCTGGACGGACACGAGCGTGCGCTGGTCCACCAGCACAGCACAATCGTCAATCGGCTTCATGATGCTGGCCTTGGCCAGGTGATACGTGGCGTCATGCACCAGCATGCGCGCCCGGGCCCGGTTGTTTTCGCCCTCCGGGCCGTGGGACTCCACCAGTTTCATCGCATCGAATTCCAGGGCGGTCAGCGCATCGGAATTCGCCTTGGCCAGTGCCAGTTTGTCAAACTCTTCCCAGGTGAACCCGGCCTGCTGCATCAATTCCAGCAACGCGATGGTCTGCTGGCTGCCGCGCGGCGCCGGGCCACCCGGCAGCACCAAGTCCCAGTAAACTCTCCAGTAATCCTTGGGCCGCGGTTTGGTTCCGTTACGGATGTCCAGAATGTCCTGAAAGTACTGTTTGTAAACAGGGCTGCCGCTCACCACATACGTCCGGACCATCCGGGTCAGATCATCCGAAGAATGGCGCAACTCATCCGCCAGCAGGTGCGACAGGTATCGCTGTTCATGGGCCCGTGCCATTTTGCTGCCCCACCGGACGTAGAAGGCAAAGACGACAGCGAGGAGAACGACCAGTACCTCCGAGATCAGCAGGTTGCGGGTAAATCGGCTACATTTGCCGTGGGGATTCATGACTGCACGCCCCTCTCGATCCCGGTCAGACCGACAATGTCATTGTTCCGCATGGCCCCCGGCAACGTGAAATAGAAACACGTGCCTTGCCCGGCGCCTTTCGATTCCACCCAGATCCGGCCGCCGTACAATTCCACGATCCGCTTGACCAACGCCAAGCCAACGCCGGTCCCTTCCGCTGCCTGATCAAGTTTCTCAAAAAGGCCGAACACTTTCGTCTGATAGCGCGGGTCAATCCCGCTGCCGTTGTCGCGCACGAAGAACACCGTCTCCGCGTCGCGCGTCTCCACGCCGATCTCGATGCGCGGTTCCTTCTGGTCGCCCATGAACTTGCAGGCGTTGTCCACTAAGTTCTGCCAGATCTCGTCCAGCCGCAGCCGGTCGCCACACAACGTCACGGCGCGGTCGTCCACCTGCAGCGTCACCCCGCGCTCGGCGACCCGTCCCGCCACCGTGCCCAGCGCCGTGTCCGCCAACGCGCGGAGCGTCACATTCACCGGCTCACCGACGACGCGGCCGACGCGCGCGATCTCCAGCACGGCGGCGAGCAACTGCGCCATCTTATCCGTGGCGGTCCGGATGAAGTCGATATCCTTCGTGATCCGCCCGGCATCGCCCGCCGCCATGTCCTGTTCCAGGTAGCCGAGGAACGACCGGATCGTCACGACGGGGCTCTTCAGGTCATGGGAGGCGGTGTAGAGGAAACGCTCCAACTCGACGTTCTTATCATGCAGCTCCTGCGCATCGTGTCGCGCCATCTCGACCCGTCGCTTGTACTCGGTGATATCGCGGACGTTGCACTGGATCACCTTCTGGTCGTTCACCAGATAGACATGGCTGAAGAACTCCGCCTCGATCCGCCGCCCGCTGCTGGTTTCCAGCGCCATGTCGTCGTAGTGGATGTATTCCTTCGCCTTCAATTCCACAAAATTGGCCTCGTTGGCGACGAGGTCCTTGAAGAATCCCAGTTCCCAGACTTTCTTGCCGAGGAACACCTCGCGCGAGTAGTCCAACAACTCGAGCATGAACGGATTCACATCCACCACCTGCCCCGTCTCCGCATCGAGGATCAACACGCCGTCACGCGCCGCCTCAAACAACCGGCGATAGCGGAGTTCCGACGCGCGCAACTTTTCGACGGCGCGCTCGCGCTCGGTGATTTCCCGCTTCAGGCTGCGATTGGCCGTTTCCGTGACCTGACGTGACTCAACCATTTCCTCCAGCAGGTTCAGGGCCGCGACCCGCGCCGACGCGAGGTCGGCGGTGCGCTGCGCGACCTGCACCTCCAGATGTTGGGCCATCCCGCGCGCCTCGTTTTCCCGTTGCTTCTCCTTGTTGATGTCAGTCGCCACCGCGCAGATCAAACCCTCCTCGCCCAACTGCAACCGGCGCAGACCCAGGCGCAACAGGACCGTGGAGCCGGCCGCGGCGCGGACAGACACTTCTCCCGAGCTGCTGCCGTTCCAGGCCGTTTCGATCAGACACGCGAGGGCCGGGTGATCCGCCGCCGGGAGGAAGTCCCGCAGCGCCGTGCCGATGACACGGCCCGACGGCAGATGAAGCACTGCCGCAAACGCTAGATTGGCGTACAGGATGACGCCGTCGCGCGAGAGCGTCAGCGCGCCCTCGCTCATCTGCTCGATCAGCAGGCGGTAAGGTTCCTGCGCGCCTTGCAGCGTGAAGACCTGCGGGCCCTGCGGCCCGGCGACCACTAAGCCATCCGCTTCGCCGTGGCGGATGGCATCGAGTGTTTCGACGGCCTCAGCCAGGCGCAGGCGCAGGTCGGCCAGTTCCGCCGCGAGGTCAGGTTCTGCTGGCATAAAGGTCCTTTAGGCTGTAGGCTGAAGGCTGTTAGGGAGGCGCATTGAGCGGATCAAGGCACTCAGAACCTTCTCGGTCTCCACCATCTTTGAGTCACATGCTGGGAAATCCGACTCGTCCGTGTAACCCAAGCGCCTGGCCAGGCCGAACTGGTAGTGCAGTTCCCTTAATGAACCGAAGGCGATTTCAAGAAAGCGAAGGTATTCGGCCTGACTCTCACGCGCACACCCTTCGACGATGTTTGACGGCACCGAAACCGCCGCTCGTCGCATCTGCGCAGTCAACCCATAGATTTCCTCCTTGGGAAACCTCTTGGTTGTCCGGTAAATCAAGACCGCCACTTCGTCAGCCAGTTCAAATGCTCTGAGTTTCGTATGATCACGCATCTTCTCCCCCTTCAGCCTTCAGCCTAATAGCCGGCTTGGGTTTGAGATTCAACGCCACCAGCACCCGATCGGGGTCGGTGAAGTCGCCGATCAACCGCCGCAACGGTGGGGGCAATTCCTTGA
>CAYRKB010000146.1:0-9379 GCA_964424705.1 uncultured Victivallales bacterium | reverse complement strand
GTAGCCGCGTTGGAGCGCAGCGACAACGTGGTCTCACGTTCGGCCACGCTTTCGCCTTCGGCTCAAGCGCGGCTACGCCTTTGACCCGCCCTCACTTGGCCCAGCCGGATTTGCCCTTGACTGCCGCACCACCCCCCGTGTCATTCCGCGTCACGATGGTCCTCGCCCCCGGTTTCCTGTCGCCCCTCACGCACACGTTTGCCTGACAGACACGCCTGCATTGGTCGCATGATCCGAAACACAGCGGAAAAATCCCCACTCCGCGGCGGCGAGATCCAGGCCAGCATGGGCGACCCCGCCGCCTTAAATTCCCGCCACATCTTCCCGACCTAAACCAATCCCGAACTCATCCACGGTTCTAGAAAGCCAAGCCAACAATGAAATCAAAACGCCCCGGCGCCCTGCTGTTCGCATGGTTCGCCCTAGCCCTCGCCCCCGCTCACCTCTCGCATGCGGCCGACGGCAACCCGTCCACCGCCAGTCAATCTGCCGGCACGATCACGGGCTCGGTCAACAACTCGGCCACCCGGAATCTGCTCGAAGGCGCGAAGGTTGAGGTGCCAGCCCTGGGTCTCCGGGCCCTCACCGACAACACCGGCCGGTATGTGCTCACCGGGGTGCCGCCCGGGACCCACGAGCTTACCGTGTCCTACATTGGCCTCGATTCCGCCAGCGGCCAGATCACCGTCAGCGCCGGTCAGCGCGCCGTGCGCGATTTCGATTTGAGTTCCAACATCTACCGGCTGGATGCGTTCAAGGTCACCGGTGAACTGGAAGGCGACGCCCTGGCCATCACGGCCCAGCGCAATGCCAGCAACGTGAAGAACATCGTGGCGATGGACTCGTTCGGCAATCTGCCCAACATGAGCGCGGGCGAGGTCGTCATGCGGCTGCCTGGCATCGCCGGCAGTCCGACGGAGGAGGGCCTCGCTTACGCCTTCAATGTCCGCGGCATGGCGCCGGCGCTCAACACGGTCACGGTGGACGGAGGACTGATGGCGAGCATTGGAACCAATCGCGCCTTCGAGTTGCAGAGCATCTCCGGCACGATGTTCGAGCAACTGGAACTGATCAAGGGGCACACCCCCGACAAGGGCGCCGACGGGCTGGGCGGGACGATCAACATGAAGTCCCGCTCGCCGCTGAACATGAAGGAAAAGCGCCGGATTTCCTACAGTGCCACGGTGCGCATGGCCCCTTCGTTCACCGAGCAGGTGCCGGTGCGCGAGGAGCACCGCGCCCACCCGTTGATCACGCTCGCCTACCAGGAAGTGTTCAGCGTGCTCGGAGGTGATCGCAACCTGGGCGTCGCCGCAAATATCTTCTACAGTGAAAACGCCGTGGGCGGTTTCCGCGTGACCAATCAATATCAGAATCAGGCTGACCCCACCCAGCCGGCGTACCTCTGGAGCTACCAGTCGCGCGAGAATTTCAACAACCGCAAGCAGCGGAGCGTGAATGTAAAGACGGACTACCGCCACTCGTTCAACACCAAGTACTCGCTCAACCTGACGATCAACGACAACGTCGAGCGGTTCCGGCGCTCCAACAACGCCACGGCTTTTACGGGCAACGCGACCACGGTGCCGAACGACACGACCTCCGGTGTCATTCCCGGGTACACCGACAAGATCACGCGTGTGCGACAGATTCCCGGGGCGCAAATCGACATCCTGAACAGCGGTCCGAACAGCTACGTGGTCGAGACCTACATGATCAATTTTGGGGCCGAGCACGAATATGGTCCGCTGCAGATCGACTATAACCTCGGTTTCAGCCGGAACCACCAGCAATCCGGCCTGCTTGACCGGGGCGGGCAGACCGGGCTGACCAGCCGCATCAGCAACATCGGCTGGATCATCGACCGCACGCAGTCAGATCTTTACCCGCGCTTCGTTCAGACCGCCGGGGCCGACATCACGAATGCGGCCAACTACCGGCCGACCCAGAACGGCCTCACCAAGGCCAGCTCGGAACAACCTCAGGAAGTCCCGCAGGCGCGCGGCAATGTGAAGTACAAGCTGCCCACCGCCGTGCCCACGTTTCTCAAGGCTGGTTTCGCCTGGCGCGATCAGGGGGTGGAGCTGGACAATTACTCCCGCCGTTGGAGCTACATTGGCACCACCGGACTGCCGGCCGACCCCACCGCCCGCCCGTACAACAACATCAAGACGGGCGTAAACCTGCCGCGCTGGATGATTTCGAGTTTCCTGGCCGGCGGCTCAGCCGGCAAATACCCGACCGACGCCACGCAGTGGCAGGAGGATTTGTATTTCTTCGAATCGAACAAGTATTCCGGCACCCGGACGCTGTCGGAAGAGGTGCTGGCCGGCTATCTCATGGCGCAGGGCAGTTTCGGGCGCGACGGCTGGCTCGGCCGCACGGGCTATCTCACCGGAGTGCGTACCGAGAAGACCGATACCTCAGCCAAGGGCTGGGTGCTCGCCCGCGCCAACGTCCGCAGCACCACGGCCCAGCAGGTCGCCGATCCGGTCGGTTCCGCCAAGCGTGATTATGAGGGCTCCGCGCGCACGACCAAGGGCAGCTACACGAAGTCGTTCCCGAGCGCCCACCTCACCCACGAGCTCACGCAGAACCTCAAGGCCCGGCTCAGCTGGTCGACGAGCTTTGGCCGGCCCGCCATCTCGAACCTGCTGCCCAGCGAATCGGCCAACGAGACCGCCCAGACCGTCACCATCAACAACCCCAGCCTGCTGCCGCAATCGGCGAAAAACTGGGACTTCACGCTCGATTATTACTTCGAGCCCGTGGGCAACCTTTCGGTCGGCTGGTTCAAGAAGACGATCAAGGATTACATCGTGACGGGCACCGACGCCGGCATCGTTCCGAGCGGGACCGACAACGGTTACAATGGAGAATACGCGGGCTTCACGCGCCTCACGTCCTCCAATAACGGCACCGCCCAGGTCACGGGCTGGGAGCTCAGCTATCAGCAGCAGTTCACCTTCCTCCCGGGGCTCCTCAAGGGCCTGAGTGGTTCCGCCAACTATACGCGCATCGAAACCGAGGGCAATTTTGGCAGCACCGCCACCCGATCGACGGGCCAGGTGCCCGGCTTCATCCCGAAGGCCGGCAATCTCAGCCTCAGCTGGCGTCACCGCGGCTTCAGCACCCGCGTGCTGTATAACTACACCGGCGACTACATCTCGAGCTTCTCGGCGACCAACGCCGGGGCCAACCTCTACCGCTACGCCTTCAAGACCACCAATGTCGGCCTGGCGTATCAGTTGCGCTCCTCGGTCACGCTCACGTGCGATGTGGCGAATATCTTCAACAAGCCCCAAATGCTCTATCAGGGAATCCCGGGGCGGACCCAGGACATCATCTACAACTTCATCACGGTTACGATGGGCGTCAGCGGCCGGTTCTGAGCGACGGTAGCAGGAAGAACGCTCCGAGGGTAGGAGCCTGCTTGCAGGCGATTCTCGGAGTGCCACAACAAACGACGCTTCCCATCGCCTGCAAGCAGGCTCCTACCTCCATCCCATTGACGCCGAAACGCGGGTCGCGTAACCGGACTCCAACGAAAATGACTACCAACCGCAGGGAGTTTTTAAAGCTTACCGGCCTGGCCGGAATCGCCATGGCCAGCGCAAAGGTCATGACCGCCGCGGCTCCAGGCCAGGATCGAAAAGGACAGCCCAACAAGGTGACCGTGGATCATGCGGTGGCCACCCTGCAGGATGGCAGTTCGCTCGCGGTCCCGTTCTGGCGGATCGAGAGTGGCCGGGACGGTCCGTCCCTCGTGCTCATCGCGGCCCAACACGGTAACGAGGTGATCGGTTCCGAGGTCGCGCGACGGTTCCATGAGGTTTGCGCTCATCACCTCGAGGCGGGCACCGTCTGGCTCGTGCCAACCTCCAACCTGCTGGCCGTGCGCGACCGGCGGCACTCATTCGGGCTCGGTCCGGAACAGAACAACCGGATTCATCCCACCAAGGAGAATAACATGCAGCGGACCTGGCCGGGCAATCCGCAGGGCAACAACACCGAGCGCGTGGCCCATGCCTTGGATCAGGCGGTGGTGCGACACGGCACCCACCTGCTGGATATGCACTGCTGGCAACATGTGAATGCCGCCGAGACGCTCGCGCTCAATGACCATCCGGCCTCGCTCGCGTTGGGCCAGGTGACGACCACGCGTTTCCTCAGCCTGCGCCCCTCGTCCGTACCGGCGAGCGGACCCATCATGGTCGCCCAACTGATGCGCAAACGCGGTGGCGCCTCGCTCGTCATGGAACTTTCGGGACAGTTTTCGATGCCGGAGCGCCAGGTTCAGATCGGCGTGAGCTCAATGGTCAACCTGGCCAAGTCGCTCGGCATGATGGCCGGCAAGCCTGAGGCCATCTCGGGGCCGAGGGTCGTGCGCACCAAGGAGAACAGCCACGAGGTGCGCGCACCGTGTTCCGGCATGTTCGTGCCCGGAGTGAAAATCGACGGCAGCGCGGCACTGGCGCCCGAGGACCGCGTGGAGCAGGGACAGTCCCTCGGGCATATCATCCGGGACAAGGATCTCGTGGCGGTGCCGATCGTGGCGCCGAAATCCGGTTACTTGTGGCAATATGGCCTGTGTCATTGGAGCTTGTGCGACGCCAGCCTGCCGGCGCTGCACCCGTACACCGAAGAGCGCGAGGTCATCGCGACCGTCGTGACCGCGTGAGTGAGGCCAAGGCAGCGCCGACAACCCCGAAAGAGATCTCACCATGAAACGATCCCTCCGCCTTCTCTGCTGCTTGTTCGCGATCTTGTCCGCCATCCGCCCGTGCCGCGCGGATGCGAAGGACGAGCAGCGCCGGCAGTTGCGCGAGATGCTCGGCCTCCCGGCCCGGGGCGGCAACCTGCACCCCGAGTCCCGCGGTTCCGTGGCGCATGACGGCCTCGTCATTGAAAAATGGATTCTCACGGCCGAGCCCGGCAGCCGCATGCCCGCCCTGCTGTATCGGTTGGCCAAACCCACGCCGAAGATGCCCGTGCTCGTGCTCACCCACGGTCACGGTGGCAGCAAGAGCCGGGCGTTTAACCAATATACCGGCCAGCTCTATGCCCGTCTCGGCCTCGCCGTGGTCGTCATCGATCCGATCGGCGAGGAAGAACGGCACATTGCCGGCAAGCTGGGCACGCGGGCGCACGATGACCTCGGCAACGACACACGCGCGGCCAAGGCGGGCCGGCTCATCATGGGCAAACTCGTCTTCGACACGATGCGGGCCATCGACTGGCTGCTCACGCGCAGCGACATCGACCCCGCCCACATCGGCGTCGGAGGTTCCTCGAATGGCGGGGCCCAGGCGACATGGCTGGCGGCGCTCGAGCCCCGCATCAAGGCCGCGCTCGTCGGCGGCTGGGCCTACGACGACGTCGTCCTGCCCACCAAGCTCTGTCAGCGCGTGCCCTTCACCAAGATGCGCGCGACGATGGACTGGCCGGCCTTCATCGCCCTGGCCGCGCCGTCCTGCGCCATCATGACCGCCAACGGCGATGCCGACGAGGTCATCGACATGGGGGACCGCACCGCGTGGGCCCGCAATGCGGCGCACCTGCGCGCGGCGCGATCCGCTTGGCCGGCCGGAGGACCCGAGCCGCTGACGATCTTCCTCGAGCCGGCCGGCGGCCACCGCCCGTACACCGCGTATCGCGAAACCATGCTGTGGTTCCACGAACGGCTCGGCACCCCGGCGATGACCACCGCCGAGGTCCGCCGGCTCCCGGTGATCAACGCCGGAGTCTGGTGCGACCGAAACGGAGTACCACTCGAACGCGCCATGGGCACCGAGCACCACACGCGCGGCGCGACCGTGGTTGATCTCGGCGTCCGCCCGCTCTCCGTTGAGGCTCTCGCCGTACTGACCCCCGCGGAGAAAGGCTCACCCGACTTCACCATCGAGGGCTGGCTCGATCAGATCGAAGGCAAGCGCGGCGGGAGGTGACGAGTGGAAATCCGGCAGTGGGTGAACTCTCCCATCCATCAATGCCGAATTCCGCAATTGCCGGTGGATTTTGTAGCCCTGCGCGTGAGCGCAGGGAGCGGATGCAGGCACGGCATCCAATTGTCCCGCCGCTTACGCAGCGGGCTACATCAAAAATCTCGGAATCCGGGTTATCCCCAGATTACGCCTTCCGGACCGTGGGCACTACAGGTCGGAGGCGGATTTCGCAGCTGGTCTTCTCTGTGCTATCCGCGCCATCTGCGGTCAACGAGTCTGGGCATCTCCTTGGGGCGCGGCCGCGCGATCCGCCCCGCCTCAATTCATGGCCTTCCCCATGACATCCACCGGCTGCTCGAGCCGGATCTTTTCCCGGCCGACGATTTCAATCAGGTCGGCCAGATCGTAGTGCCGCAGCGCGCCGTGCACGACGTTGACGGCCTGGTCAAACGTCTCGCCGGCGCCAGCAACTGCCTCCCACGAGGGAATCATCTGCCGCAGCGTCACGCTGCGGTAATCCGATCCGTGCAGCGCGGCGGCGTGCAACGCGGGGATCGCCGCCTCGCCGATGGCCGTGAGGTGCAACGCCGTCGGCGCCGTGCCGGTGAGGGCTCCGTTTTTCAGAAAGCGGGTCCAGCTCTGCACGTCGTCGGCCCGCATGCCGACGAAGCTCTTGCCGATGAGGTAGGCGAGGAAGATCTCCTGGTTGTCACGACCGAAGCGGCCGTAGCCGTAGTCGCGTTTTTCGTGCCCCGTCTCGGTCTCGCCGATCCCGCGCAGCTCGGCGGCAAGCACGACGTGGCCTGCGTTGACCAACTTCTCAATCGGACCGCCTGGCGCGGCATCCGCCGCCAGGCTGGTGCCGTGCAGGTAGAGTGTGGCCTGACCTCGGGGGTTCGCGGGGACAAACGCGATCGCCGGCAGCGCCAGACGCTCGTCCACGGTCAGCACAAGTTTGCGCAGCGTGTAGCCCGGGCGCTCGATCGTCGCGCGGGTCTCGACCTTGGGCTCCGACCGGACATCGAGAGGCTGCGCGCCAATCGTCTGCTGCACCAACTCGCGGCGCGCATCGCCGGAAAGACTGCTCCACGATGTCCGCCGGGATTCTTTGAGCGCGGCGGCGAGGCCAGCATTGATTTGAAAAACCGATCGCTCGCCGGGCATGAGCAGGACCTGGCCCTTCGGCGTGCAATAGAGTTGCTCCTGCGTCCAGTCGCCCGGGCTCATGGCGCGCAGTTGCTCGTCGGTGAACGAGTCGGGCAGCGCGTCCACCTCGCGGATCAACTTGTCGGAACCGAGGAGCCAGCGGTGCATCCAGCGGGCGGCGGCTTCGCGCTGTTGCAGCGTGTAACCGTGCGGCGCATCGGGCGCGTTGATCTCAACCGCGTCCGAGCGGCCCAGGCGCGAGTAGAACCGCTTCGCCTCGAGAAACAATTCCCAGGTGCCGCGAAAATCGAACGTGGCGTCGCGCGTGCCGGCGAGGATGAGCGTCGGCTTCGGCGCGCGCATGATGACGTAGTCGGCCTCGTCCAGCCCGAAATCGATCTGCCCAAAGATGTTCTGTTCCGCGTCCTGCGCGCCCTGGGCGTCGATGAGACGCCGGAACGTCGTGAGGTAGCAGACCGGGGCGGCCGCGACGATGCGGTCGTCCAGCGCCATGAGGTAGGCGGTCAGCGTGCCCCCGCCGGAGTTGCCCGTGCAGCCGATCTTGTCGGCCCGGATGTCGGGCCGGCTCTGCAGGTAATCGATGGCGCGCATGCCATCCCAGATCCGATACTGGGCGACGTTGGTGCCAAGCAGGATGCTGCCCACGCCCATCATCGTGTGCTCCGTGGTGCAGAGCACATGGACGTTGGGATGCGGCACCGGGGTCCGCGGTGAGCCAGCAAACGTCTTATGCCCGCCGGCGGGATCGAGCATCTGGTAGCGTTCGCCCTGGCCGATGGGATCGTAGCACATCGCCGCGATGCCGTTGCGCGCGAGCAGAATGCCGACCCGCTGGTAACCAATGGCCGCCTTGCCGTCGTGACTGTGGCCGCAGGGCACGATCACCCCGGGCCACGGTCCGGGGGATTCCGGCAGATAAAGATTCGCCGTGACGTGATGCCCGGGCCGGCTCTCGAAGAGGATGTTCTCCACCCGGTAGCCTTTGCCCTGCAATCGGCCGACCACCCGGGCGTTCAAGGGCGTGCGTTCCGGCAGACCGCCCAGTTGCCGGATGAAAAACGCCTTCCGCTCCGCCTGCCACGCGCGTCCGGCGGCCTCGCTCTTGATCATCTTCTCGAACGCCGCACTCCGCCGGTCCACCCGCTGGTAGAACTCGTGCTTCAGCCACAACTCCAACTGCTTTCCCGGCGCCACACCACCGGCCGACAGTCGCAGCACGGCGAGGTCGTCGGCCGCCACGATCTCCGCGGTGATGAGCAAGGATGCGACGAGGCCTTTGAACATTAGCTTGGTTTTCATGGCATGATTCATGTGCGGTCAGCAGAGTCGCCGGCCAAAGCTCGACGTACCGCCGCCGGCTGCTGGGGAGATCGACTTCGCCGCGCGGGGATTTTCCGGGGCGGTGGTGACGGTTAACGGGACCAGCCCCGTGTCAAGATTGGCGGCGAGCGCTTTACCGCTGGCGCACCGCATCCCACTTTCTGGACAACGTTGTTCGTAGTTCCGTCTTTAGACGGCCAGAGCACCCGCCGAGACTGGCTGAAGCCGGAACTACGAACCGGGCGAGCACGCATGGATCCGAAACCCAAAGCCAACGGCCCCAACGCGAATAACGGCCGCGGCAAAAATTGATTGGCGACCCGCGCGTTTCGGGATCATCCTGTTGGATCCAGGGTCAAGGTTGCCTCTGGTAAGGGATATGAAGATACTGCTGATCAGTCCGAAAACGCCGAGCACCTTCTGGAGCTTCGAGCATGTGCTGCGGTTTGTGGCGAAGAAGGCCTCTTTCCCGCCCCTCGGCCTGCTCACCGTGGCGGCGATGTTGCCGCGCACGTGGGAGCTCAAGCTGGTGGATCTCAATGTCGAGGGGCTCGAGGACGCCGATCTGCGGTGGGCCGATTACGTGCTGCTCAGCGCGATGATTGTGCATCAGGACTCCGTGCGCGAGGTCGCCCGGCGTTGTGTCGCGCTCGACCGCCGCATCATCGCGGGCGGTCCGCTCTTCACCACCGGCCACGAATCCTTCCCGGAGATTCCCCACTTCGTCCTTGGCGAGGCCGAGGAAATCATGCCGCAGCTGGTGGCGGACTTGCTGGCGGGCTCGCTTCAGCCCGTCTACCGCGCACCCCGCTTTCCGCACCTCGGGCAGACGCCGATCCCGCGTTACGATCTGGTCAAGGTCCGCCACTACGTGACGATGGCCGCGCAATTCTCCCGCGGCTGTCCGTACGACTGCGAGTTCTGCGACATCATCGTGATGAACGGCC
>CAYRKB010000145.1:0-9659 GCA_964424705.1 uncultured Victivallales bacterium | reverse complement strand
GACGACCTGCTGATTACAAATCAGCTGCTCTACCAACTGAGCTAAGCTGGCCAAATGGCGAAACTGGACAACTCAATTCCAGCGCAAAAAAGTAGGCTGATTATTGCGGGGGAAACTCAAAAGTCAACGCTTATCCACGCCTGAGCGCGGCTGCGCGGGGCCGGCAGGGGCAGGCTCGGAGCCCGTTCGCGCACGCTGATCGCCGAGGTAAGGCGCGAAGTCGGAATCCACGTAGATGAGGTGGTTCATCAGCAGCTCACGCACCAGGAAGTTAACCAGGTCGACCAGCTGCGTCTGCCCGGAGGCCGCCGCGCGCCGCAGCGCCGTCGCCTTCTCGAGCAACTGCTCATGAATCTTCCCGTGCTGGCGCGCGCGGGGGTAGCCGGCCGCCGTGATGGCCGATTCCTCATCGGCGAAATGGCGCACAATGTGGGATGTAAAGGCATCCAGTTCAACAAGTAACTGCCCTCCTTTGTCGCTCGGAATCGCAACGGCATGAGGATCGTCCAAGGCCAGAAATGCCGTCAGCACACGGTTGGCCAGCTGCACCAGAATCCGGTGCTGATCGTCGAGCAGGGGGTGCCCCGTGGCGTAACTGTGCTTCCATGGCAGATGCAGTATGCCCTCCTGCGACTGGGCTGGCGAAGCGGAATCGACGCGCACGGTATTGCGACCCGCCTCCTTGGCGGCATACAACTGCCTGTCGACGCGGTGGAACCACGGTTGCGCGGGCTCTCCCGGAAGGAATTGCGCAACGCCGATGCTGAGAGTCGGGCGAACTCCACAATCGAATTGGGCGGCTGCGATGGCATTCTTCAATTCGACTGCCAGCGCCAGGCCGCCCCGCCACGTGCAGAAGGTCGCCAGCACAGCGAATTCGTCGCCGCCCCAGCGTATCACCAGGTCGCCGGGCCGGCAGCGATGTTGCAGCCAGCGGGCAACTCCCTTTAGAACAAGGTCGCCCGCGGCATGGCCCGCCGTGTCGTTGATGGATTTGAAGTGGTCCACGTCAATCATCAGGAGCGTCAGCGGCTGATCGTGACGCACGGCGCGGGCGATTTCGGCAGCAATGGTCTCGTCAAAAAAGTGCCGGTTCCACAGGCCGGTCAGGCTGTCGCGCAGCGCGACTTCCTGCAGCTGGCGGACCTGCTGCTGCAGCGCGGACACTTGCGCGTGTTCAGCATCAGCTTTCGCACTGACGTACAGCCAATAGCCATTCTCGTCCGGCGCCGCGACGAGCGGCACGGCGACCGACGTGCCGTCGGGCGTGCGCGCCAGCAGGCGGGACGTCTCCGGTGAATCGCCGAGCACGATGGTCTCGGAATTCGCCTGAAATCTCTGCGTCCAGGCGATTGTGCGGAACGTCACTTCGAGCGTTACGCTGCAACGCGCGAGCGGAGCGGGAAGGTTCCTGAGGCCCGGCAACAGGGCGTCATCTTCGGGCTTCATCGGGAAATCCTCACGCGCCCGCCGCTCCATAGACCTCCGCCTGCAGCGCCTTGCGCATAACATCCGCCGGCGGCATCGTCCCGGTCCAGATGGAAAACGCCTTGGCGCCCTGGTGGAGGAGCATGCCCAGCCCGTTGGCCGCGCGCGCGCTTCCCGCGCGGGCGGCCTTCATGAACGCGGTTTCGGGGTACATGTAGACGAGGTCGAATGCAAGCTGGCCGGCGCGGAAGGCTGCAGGCGGGAGCACGGAAGGGTCCTCCTTCTTCATGCCGATCGGCGTCGCCTGCACCACGAGGTCAACGCCGGGCGCGGCGGCGATCCACGCGGCGGGATTGGCGCCGACGGGCTCCGCCAAAACGGGCAGGCCGAGCAAGAGAATCTCGCTGGCAACCTGCGTGGCCCGGGCCGCGTCAGTGTCGGCAAGAGCAATCCGCGCCGCGCCGTGCGTCGCGCAGGTCAGGGCCACCGCGCGGCCCGCGCCGCCGCACCCAAGCACAAAGACGGAGAGCCCCTTGACCTTCGTCGCGAACGATTCTTCCAGCGCCATCAGGAAGCCGGCGCCGTCCGTGTTGTGCCCGCGCAGGCCGGCGGGGAGAAACTCCACGGTGTTCACGGCGCGCAGGAGCTGCGCGGACGCGTCTAAGTCCTTGAGCCCGCGAAAGGCGACCTCTTTCAGGGGCACGGTCAGGTTCACCCCACGGAAGCCCATGGCGGCCATGGCCGGCAGGACGTCCATCAGCCGCTCCGGCGCGACGTCAAGCGCGAGGTAGATCGCGTCCATCTCGAGCGCCTGCATGGCGGCGTTGTGCATCACCGGGGAGAGCGTATGGCCGATCGGGTGCCCGAGCACTGCGAAGGGGAGGGTGTGTCCGCTGAGCCGTTTCATGACTTCTTCTTGCCTTTCTTTGCGACGGTTTTGCCAGCCGCCGCCCGGTTGAACAGGTGGCGGTTGACGCAAGAAAGATAAGCCTTGGCGCTGGCCTCGACAATGTCCGTGCTCGCGGCCTTGGCGCTGATGATCTCCGCGCCGAACGCCACGCGGATGCTCACTTCGCCCATCGCGTCCTTGCCCACAGAAATGGCCTGGAGCGAGAAGTCGAGCAGCTTGCCCGTGACCTTCGCGATGCGGTCGATCGTCTTGAGTGCCGCGTCCACGGGGCCGTCGCCGCATCCCGCATCCTGGAACGCGTCGCTGCCCCGCTTCAGGCGCAGCGTGGCGGTCGGGACGGTCCCCGTTCCCGCCGAGACGTGCAGGTAGTCGAGCAGCCAGGCGTTTTCGACCACTTCCATCTGGTCCCTGGCGATGGCGATCAGGTCGTCGTCGTACACGTTCTTCTTCTTGTCGGCCAGCTCGATGAAGCGCTCGTAGGCGCGCTGGATCTCCTCATCGGTCAGCCGCATGCCCATCTTGGCCAGCTTGTCCCGGAACGCATGGCGGCCCGAGTGTTTGCCGAGAACCAGGTCGGAGCCCTCGATGCCGATGTCCTCGGGGCGCATGATCTCGTACGTCGTCCGTTCCTTGAGGATGCCGTCCTGGTGGACGCCAGACTCGTGGGCGAACGCATTCGCGCCCACAATGGCTTTGTTGCGCTGGACCGCCATGCCCGTCATGCGGCTGACCATGCGGCTGGTGCGGTACAGCTCCTGCGTCCGGATGCCGGTCGTACAGCCGAAGACGTCCGCCCGCGTGCGCAGGGCCATGACGACCTCCTCCAGCGCGCAGTTTCCCGCGCGCTCGCCCAGGCCGTTGATCGTGCACTCGATCTGGCGCGCGCCGGCCCTGACGGCCGCCAGCGAGTTGGCTACCGCCATGCCGAGATCGTTGTGGCAGTGGACGGAAATGACGACTCCCGGGACGCGCTCTTTCACGCGCCGGGTGATGTAGCCGATCATCTCGCCGTACTCTTCGGGAATGGCGTAGCCCACCGTGTCCGGGATGTTCAGCGTGGTGGCCCCGGCCTGCGCAACGGCCGTGTAGAGGTCGACCAGATACTCGCGGTCCGCACGCGTGGTGTCCTGGGCGGAATACTCCACGTCGTCTGTGAACGTGCGTGCGAAGCGCACGGCCTTGACGGAGCGCTCGATGTTCTGCGCTCTGGTCATCTTCAGGATCTTGTCCAGGTGGATGTCGCTGCCGGAACTGAAGGTGTGGATCCTGCGCTTTGCCGCCGGGGCGATGGCCAGCCCGGCGCGCTCGATATCCTTTTCCATCGTGCGCGCCAGTGCGGCGATTGTAGGCCCCTTCACGTTCTCCGCGATGGTGTGCACCGCGTTGAAGTCATCGGGCGAGGCGATCGGGAAACCGGCCTCGATCACATCGACCTTCAGCGCCGCCAGGGCGTGGGCGATCTCCAGCTTCTCGCGATGGTTGAGGCTGCAGCCCGGCGACTGCTCGCCGTCGCGCAGCGTTGTGTCAAAGATAACGACCCTATCGGCATGTGCCTGTTTCATGATGTCCCTGTCCCTTCTCCCCGGCCAACTTCACTTACTCGGCGGATGCTACCCGCGCCAGCCCTGCGCGTCCATCCAATCTGTTGTCTAACTGCCCTAATCTGACGGAAGAACCACGGGCCTTCGCACGGATTCCACTGTTGCACCCTGAATAGAGGAACTCACGAAAAGGACGGCGTTCCTGCTGCAACCGTTCCCGATTTCCAGATTCTCCTCGTTCCGGCGAGCGCATTCTCCCCGACCTCCATAAACAAAAAAGCCCACCGCGTTGAGGCGGTGGGTTTCAGGTGTGCGCCGGCGGCGATCAGCCACCGCGCCTGTTTCCCAACGCAGGCGGCAGGAGCGTAAGCAGAAGAAATCCGCGGGACGCGATTTCTCCGCCCGACGCCGCAACTGCAATGGAAAACACAATGATCATTTGATAAGTTTAGTCGATCGGACGCCCTGCGGTCAATCCAAACCCGTGCGGTGGTGAACCGAGGCAATAGAGAAGACTGGAAAGAAGAAGCGTGGGAATGGCCTGCTCTTGCGCGGCTTTGAAGAGCGCGGATCAGAAGCGGCGGCGCAGGCGCGGCCGCTGCACGAAAAGGAAGAATATGGCACGTGAACAGATCGAGCGGGTGAAGGGCGTTTTCAGCGCGCCGCCAGGGAATTTCCCGAGCGGCGCGGCGACGGGCGCTGCGGTGATCGGCAACGGCGATGTGCTGGTGGCGATGGGCGGGGCGTCGGAGAGCCTGACGTTCCAACTTTCGAAACTCGACTTCTGGCAGGCCAGGGAGGAAGGGAGCAAAGCCGCAGCAAAGACGATCGGGGCGCTCACGCTGAGCACGCCCGATCTCGAAGGGGCGTCTTATCAACTCGAACAGAGCGTCCACGATGCAACCATCCGCGGCCGCTTCGAAAAGGACGGCGCGGCCCTCTCCGTGACGGCGTGGACGCCCCGCGGTGAGAACGCGCTGGTGGTGGAGCTGCAAGCCGTCGGGCGCGATGGGATCGCGATCCATCCTGCCTTCGCTATCCAGGACGGCAGCGATTCTGTTGTGGAGAGCGGGGAAGAGGGCGGCATCGTCTGGCATGAGCGGCGTTTCGACGAACAGCCGAACCTGCTCTGGAAAACTGCCGTGACAGTCGCGATGCGCGCCGTTGACTGTGCTCCGATCACTCTACAACCCGGCCAGAAGCATACGCTCGTGCTGGCCCTGGTGACGAATCACGATACGCCGGACCATCGCGCCCGCGCGATCGCGATGGCGCAAGCCCTGGCTGACACGCGATTGGCCGAAGCACGCGCCCGGCATCTGGCGTGGTGGAGCGCGCTCTGGCAAAAATGCGCCAAGGTTGAAATCGGCGACGACTATCTGGAGGACCGTTACTACGGGTCGCATTATGTGATCGCCGCGTGTTGCGGAAACAAAGAGTTTCCGCCTGGGCTGTGGGGCTGGGTCACGAATGACTGGCCCGGCTGGGGCAGCGACTATCACACCAATTACAATTACGAAGCGCCATGGTGGGGCGTGCTGACTTCAAACCTCGTTGAGCTGGCTGATCCGTACGATCAGCCCATCATGGACTATCTGCCAAAGATGAAAGCGTATGCCAGGCGATTCCTGAACGTCAGGGGCGCGTACTGCAACGTCGGATTTGGCCCGAAGGGGTTGCATGTCGATCTTTCGGCAACGCCCTATGATGACGGGCTCAACTTTCATGGGCAGAAATCCGACGCCTCGTTCCTCGCCTGCAACATGATCATGCGCTACTACCTGACCTATGACATGGAGTATGCGCGGCGATACGCGTATCCGTATCTGGTCGAAGTCATGAACTTCTGGGAAGACTACCTCACGTTTGAGCCCCTCGACGGGGCTCAGGGCGGGGATGGCCGCTACGTCAGCAAGAACGATTGCGTCAACGAATGCCTGTTCTTCATCATGCTCCCGGAGGACAGCATCGAATTCGAACGGGCAAAGGAAAAGAATCCCCCGCTTTCTCTCGGACTGATCCGGATGGCTTCGCGCGCCGCCATTGACCTGAGCACGGCGCTGGGTGTGGATGAGCACCGGCGCGGCAAATGGCAGCATATCCTAGATCACATCAGCGCCTTTCCGCTGACCGAAAGAAACGGGAAGACGATGTTCGATGTCTGCGAGAACGGAATCACGAAGCTTGAAGATGTCAATATGTGCTGCGTCCAGCACATCTATCCGGCCAACGCCGTGAGTCTGTCGTCCGATCCTGCGCTGGTGAAGGCGGGCGTCGACACCATCCTCTACAAGGATCTGTGGGAGCAGGGAAATTCCTTCAGCACGATCTTCGCTGCCGCCGCACGTGTCGGGGTCGATCCGGACCTGATCTTGCGACAAATGAAGCGGGTGACAGAGAAGTACATCCAGCCGAACTTTATGTTCAATATGGGCGGCGGCGGGATTGAGAACAGCTCCGGGATTCCGGACGGGCTGAACGAGATGCTGCTCCAGAGCCACGAAGGTTTCCTGCGCCTGTTCCCGTGTTGGCCGAAGGGGCGGCCTGCGCGATTCGACGGCCTGCGCGCCTACGGTGCGTTCCTCGTCTCCGCGGAACTGGCCGGCGGAACGGTCCGGTCCGTGCGGATTGTCAGCGAGAAGGGGCAGCCGTGTACGGTCTTGAACCCCTGGCCGGGCAAGGCGGCGCGAGTGCTGCGCAACGGGGAGAATGCTGAAATCGTCAGCGGTGACCGGCTCAGCCTGCCCACGTCGCCGGGCGAACGGGTCGAACTGTCCGCCTCCTGAATCGGCAGCGGAAAGATGCTGGACGAGCCGGAGGCGCGCATCGTAGGTCTCTCGGGGAAGGCCCGACGCGACAACATGCACGAGCCGGCGAACAGCATCCTGATCACGCAGGGCCTGCAGAACGACTTCGGCAAGCCGATCGGCCCGTGCGATCCGCTGCCGAACCGCCTGCACGTCGGGTTTTCCGAGGCGCGGCGACAACTACACTTCCGCACTGACGACAACTACACTTCCGCACGAGAACGGGGTGTGTGACATGCTGATCTGTGGCAAGGAGGGCCACTGAGATGCGTGCAACGGACCGTCAAGTGAGGAAGTTGTTTATGGAATATCAGAAGATGGGACAGATCAAAATGGCGGCGATGAAGGCGGGGATGAACCGCGACACCGCCGCAGTGTACTTGGCCAGCGGGCAGTTGCCGTCGGAGCGGCAGACTGAACGGGATTGGCGAACGAAGCCGGATCCGTTTGAGGGGTATTGGTCGGAGGTCGAGTCGAAGCTGCAGGAGGCCCCGGAGCTGGAAGCCAAGGCGCTGTTTGAGTGGCTGACGGAACGGCATCCTGGCGTGTTCCAGGAGGGGCAGGTACGCACGCTGCAGCGCCGGGTCCAACGGTGGCGGGTCCTGCAGGGACCAGAGAAAGAGATCTACTTTCAGCAGGACCACAAGCCTGGGGTACGACTGTCGACGGACTTTACCTGCATGAACGAGCTTGGGATCACGATCAGGGGGGAGAGGTTCGACCATCGCTTGTGCCATAGCGTGCTGAGCTATTCGAACTGGGAATGGGGCGTGATCTGCCACAGCGAGAGCCTTTTGGCGCTTCGCCGGGGAGTGCAGGCGACGTTGCAGCAACTCGGGCATGTTCCGGCTGAACACTGGACCGACCACAGCACGGCTGCCACCCACGAGGTGGAGGCAGACGAAAACGGTAGGCGGCAGTTCAACCTGCGGTATCTCGACTTTATGCGGCATTTCGGCATCACCCCGCGTACCACGCAGGTAAAAGAGCCGCACGAAAACGGAGATGTGGAATCGGCCAACGGCGCTTTCAAGCGGCGGGCTCATCAGCAGCTGCTGCTGCGGGGGCATCGTGACTTCGGTCAGCTCCATGCCTACCGGATATTTCTGGAGGGCATCTTTCACAAGGTGAACCGGCTCAGGAATAAACGTCTTCTGGAAGAACTCAGCGCCATGCCACTTCTGGAGGTGGCGATGCTCCCTGAGTACAGCGAGGAGAAGACGCACGTGAGCAAGTGGAGCCTGATTCAGGTAGACCGCAAAAGCTACTCGGTGCCCAGTCGCCTGATCGGTCAGACGGTGCGCATCCGGCGCTACGAGGAACATCTGGAGGTCTATGTGTCCGGAATGCTGCAGCTCTCGATGCCGCGGCTCACCGGCGACAAAACCCATGCCATCAACTACCGCCATATCATTGAGTGGTTGCTACGCAAGCCAGGCGCTTTTGCCGAGTACCGGTTTCGGGAGGATCTGTTTCCTTCGCTGGTCTTTCGCCGGGCCTACGACCGGCTTCGTGAGACCTGCCCGCCACGCACGGCAGATATGGAATACCTTGCGCATCCTGCGCCAGGCGGCCACCACCATGGAATCGGAGGTCGAGCAAGTACTCACGCAGCTGGAGCGAACGGCTCTGGTGCCCCGCTGGCACCTGCTGATGGAGTTCTGGCCGCAACCGACAACCGAGCTCCCGGAACTCCAACCTCTTCATGTCGAACTGGAAAGTTATGATGATCTGATTGGCTGCGAGGAGGTGTCGGCATGAAGGAGATTCCCACCCTCTTACGCGCTCTCAGCTTGACGGAGATGGCCAAAACGTCGGAGGAACTGACACTCCAAGCAGGACGCGAAGGCTGGAGCCACGAACAGTATCTGCGCGTATTGTGCGAACTGGAACTGGATCGCCGGACACAAAGGCGCACCGAACGACTGCTCAAGGAAGCGCGACTGCCCGACGGAAAGACCATGGCAACGCTGGACCTGGAGCGCTTACCCATCAAACTTCGACGGCAGTTGCCCTCGCTGCTGGAGGGCCGGTTTGTCAAGGATGCCGGGAACATCCTGGCCTTCGGCCTTCCCGGTCGCGGCAAGACGCATCTGCTCTGCGCCCTCGCACATGAGTTGATTCTCCGGCACGGATGCCGGGTGCTGTTCTTGCCGACGGTTCATCTTGTTCAGCGACTCCTGATTGCCAAACGCGATCTGAAGCTGGAATCGTTCCTGCGTAAACTCGACTGCTTCGATGTCGTCTTGCTTGATGACATCGGCTACGTCCAGCAGTCTCGTGAAGAAATGGAAGTGCTCTTCACTTTCCTTTCAGAACGCTACGAACGCAAGAGCCTGATGATCACCAGCAATCTGCTCTTCAGCGACTGGGACAAGATCTTTAAGGATCCTATGACTACGGCCGCCGCCATTGACCGCCTGGTTCATCACTCAACGATCTTGGAACTCGATGGCGACAGTCAGCGGATGCGACAGGCCAAAGAGAACAAACAGAAAGGATGCTGAGACTCTGTGGCGCGGCGGCGCCCCCAACCCGACCCCTCGGTCGTCTGTCGGGCCAGCCTCCAAAACGCCAACTCCAATACCTTCGTTTCCCCTATGGGGGGGCGAGAGGGGAAGGAAAAAAACGCCTCCGCTCCTTCCCTCATCTACGTGGTTGAATCTCAATATGCCGTGCGGAAGTGTAGTTGTCGCTAAGCGGGTTTGTAATTGTCGTTGACCAGGTGGCCGCCTGATGGGCGAATGCCCCGCGGAGGGGCCCGTGGCCGGGGTAATGCAATGGGTCTGCCGCCAGCCGGCCACCTGTGATGACCAGATGGACCTTAGGCTGGGCAAGAAGAGCCGCAGCAGGGCCTGGCGGGGCCGCCGCTACAGGAGGATGTTTGGACAAAAGAATGTTTTGGAGGCTTTCCCTGGTCCCAAATCCTCGCCTAAGGCTCATTGCGGGAGCTGATAGGGTGCGAACGTGGCA
>CAYRKB010000144.1:0-9662 GCA_964424705.1 uncultured Victivallales bacterium | reverse complement strand
GTTTTCTCCGCCTGCACGCTTTCCGCCAGCTTGAGCCCGGCAAGTTCTTCAAGACCGGCAACGTGATCTGTCAGCGCCATACCCGCCGCGACCTGACGCAGGTCACCGTCAGGATCGAGCTGGCCGGCATGGCTAACGGCCAGGAAGCCGGGCTGGTTCACTTTGGTTCCGGCAACACCTCGGCGTCGATCGCGGTGTTCAAGTCCGACGCCGGTCTGGCGATGCGCTTCAACAAGGGCGATGCGCCCGCCCAGGGCCCCGCGCTCGCCGGGGGGACATCCGCGCTCTGGCTGCGCTCGGTGGCTGGATTTGACGATCAGTGCGTCTTCTCGTTCGGCACGGACGGCGAGACGTTCTCCCCGCTGGGCGAAGCCTACACCCTCGTCGGCGCGAATTATCGCGGCGACATCGTCGGCATCTACACCTTCAACAACCTGGCCGAGAGCGGCCATATCGATGTCGATTGGTTTGACTATCGGTTCTGATTTGTCAGGGCGAAGTGCGCGGGACCTTGGCGGCCTGGATGCCGTCTAACCATACCTTGGCCATCGGTTCGCCCGCCTTTTCACTGGGATGAAGGTTGTCGGCCATGAAGGGGCTAGGGGTATCGGTGTAGGGCTGGTACTTGGCGGGGGAGAGTGCGTCGTACATATTGACCAGGCTGACCTTGGCGCCTGACTTCTTCGCCTTGGCTACGGCCGCGGCAATGTCCGCGTTAAGCCGCTTCACGTCCGCATCCTTTTCCTTGCTGGTAATGTTCGGTACCACCTGGGCAACAATCAGGTGTGCCCGCGGCGCGATATTCGAAATCTTCGCGATAAGGCTGCCCATTCGTGCCTGCACATTGGGGTCATCGGTCTCCTTGAGCTTGAACCCCATATCCGCGTCATTTACACCGATCATTAACAGGATGAAGCAGTCATTGGCATCTACCCCGGGATGCTTCAGAAATTCTTCGACCTGGTTCGCCACGCCACTGCGGTAGTCGGGCCATGGGTAAGGGGTGTTTTGGATGAGGTAGGCATCATGCCCCTCATTGGCAATGACGGTAGGAGCGTAGCCGTTCTGGACGAGCATGTTCGTCAGCGGCCCGATGTAGCGGCCCTGCCGCGTGATCGAATCGCCGAGCGGAAGTAGATTGATGGGCGTGGCGGCCCATGTTGTTCCGGAAACAGCCAACACCGCCGCCGCTGCACACGAGGCTAGTTTAGACATCCGCGCTCCTCTTTCGCTGGTTTCTCGTTGGTACGTCTCGTATAGGAGCACCGTTCTTACGCCGTGTAAACAGTCAAACGCCGGGGAGACCACCTGCACGGGCCGCTTGCAGTGGCTGGGTGAAGGCAATAGAATCAACACTTTCCATTCCTCACGGCGCAGCGGCAGGATGAAAGACAGCGGAGCCATTCCATGACAACCGAAAAAGATATTCGGGCAAAGGTCGATGGTCGCAAGCTGGTCTGGAGGGACGGCGACCAGACTATAGCCGTCCAGGCGTGGGGAAGAGATGGCCTTCGCGTGCGGATCACGCCTGACGGCGGCGGACAGACCTCAGACTGGGCACTAGATATACCTCTGGAGACCGAAGGGAAGATAGCCATCTCCCCGGAGGCGTCCACGCTCAGAAACGGAAAGATTTCCGTGCGCATTCGCGATATTTACACTCAGGGCGGATACATGGAATTCTTCCGGCACACCGGCGAGAAGACGATTCCCATCCTGAGCCAGCACAACTATGTCGTCTACGCCCACAATCCCCGGGCGCGACAGTTCAAGCCGGCGGGCGACGGGCTATTCCATGCCGAGCTGCATCTCGCGGCGCGTGACGGTGAACGCCTTTATGGAATGGGCGAGAATGCCACGGGGCGGGTGAATCTGAAGGGCTCCGTGATTGACCTGTACCAGTGCCACGTCAAAGCGGTTGTCCCCTTTGTGGTCTCCAGCGAAGGCTATGGATTTCTCTGGAACAATCCGTCCATCGGTCGGGTCGAGTTCGGCAACAACCGGACGCGCTGGACGTCCTACGGCTGCAAGCAAATGGACTTCTTCATTACCGCCGGGGATTCCTATGCCGACGTCATGGAGAACTACGTCGATGCCACCGGCCACGCGCCGGAATTCCCGTACTGGGCCTCCGGTTTCTGGCAGTGCAAGCTGCGCTACGAGACGCAGGAGGAGTTCCTCGCCGCGGCCCGGGAATTCAAGCGGCTCGGACTGCCGCTGTCGGTGCTGGTGATCGACTTTCTGCATTGGGATGTTACGGGAAACTGGAAGCTGGACCCGAAGTGCTGGCCCGATCCCAAAACCATGGTGAAGGAGCTGGACGAAATGGGCGCGCGGATCATGATCTCGCCGTGGCCCCTGGTGGACGAAAAGAGCGAGAACTTCGCCTACATGAAGGAGCACGGCCTGTTCACGGGTTCTATGGACGGGAAGAAAGACGCCATCGACTTCTTCGGGCCGAAATATCAATACGATCCGACCAATCCTGAGGCCGCCCGGTATCTTTGGAGCAAGTGGAAGGCGAACTACGTCGATCTTGGCATCCGCACGTTCTGGCTGGACCCGTGCGATGACTGCCACAGCGTCGAGGATTTCGACCAAGTGATGTTTCACATAGGCCCCGCCAGGGAATCGCATTCGTTCTTCGTCGTGGCCCATCAGAAGAACATCTACGAGGGCTTGCTTGCCGCCGGGGAGAAGGAGGTCGTCACCCTTTGTCGCAATGCCTGGGCGGGCAGCCAGCGGTATGGCGCGTGTCCCGCCCCGCACGACATCATGTCTTCCTTTGAGCATCTGGAAGAATACATGAAGGTCGGACTGAACGTGATGATGAGCGGCATCCCATGGTGGAACTGCGATATCGGTGGATTCGTCACCTTCGACAGCACGACTCCGAAGTTCCAGGAGCTGATGGTTCGCTGGTACCAGTACGGCGTCTTCATGCCGGTCTTCCGCACACACGGGCACCGGAAGAACAACGAGCCTTGGAACATCGGCGGAGACAGCTATCGCCACATCCGGGCCTGCCTCTTCCTGCGCGAGGCCCTACGCCCGTATCTCATGGAGCAGATGAAGCTGGCGTCGGCAAAGGGCCTGCCCCCCATGCGGCCGCTCTTTTTTGATTTCCCGGACGATCCCAAAGCCGCGGAGGTGGAAGACCAGTTGCTCTTCGGGCCCGACATCATGGCCGCGCCGATCCTCAAGTATGAGCAGCGCAGCCGTGACGTGTATCTGCCTACCCTTCGACGTGGCTCAGGGCAGGCAGGAGTCGAGTGGACCGATGCGTGGACCGGCAAGAAGCTGGCGGGCGGACAGGTCATCAAGGCCGACGCCCCTATTGAGCGCATCCCTGTGTATCTGCGCGGCGACAAACCGGAGATTCTCAAGCTCTTCAGCGGCATTTACGAGAAGTAATCGACCCGCTTCTTTTCAGGTGCGGCGGCCGTATTCCAGAGCCGTGCGGTACATCGTCAGGACGTTCTGCGGCGGAGTGCCAGGCGGGATCATGTGACTGGGCGACAGGACGTATCCGCCGCCGGGGGCCAGCGCATCGATGTGCCGCTTGACTTCCCGCTCAACGTCCTGCACCGAGCCGCGCGACAGCAGGTGCTGAACGTCGATGCCGCCCCAGAAGACAAGGTCGCGGCCGAACTCGCGCTTCAGTTCGAACGGGTCCATGCCGGCGGCGGAGGTTTGGGTGGGGTTGAGCACGTCCACGCCGATCTCGATCAGGTCGGGAAGGATGGCCCGGCAGGCCCCGCAGCAGTGAAAAATGATCTTGGCCTGCGTGCGGGCCTTGATGAACCGGACGATTTCGGCATGGCGGGGTTTGACGTAACGGCGGTAATGCTCCGGCGACATCCACAGGGCGGCCTGGCTGGCCACGTCGTCGCCGATTCCGAAAACCATGTCGGCCCGATCGCCGACCGCCGCGTAGATCGACTCGACCTCGCCGAACCGTCTGGCGACCAGGCGATCCATCAATTCGCAGAGCAACCCAGGCTCTAGTGCGAGCGCCATGCACCAGCCGGCCGGGTCGAGAATGCCCATGCTGGTCCCCGTGACGGGCATGATGATCATTTCGCACTGCACAGCCAGGCCGCGCTCCTGCACGGCGGCAACGGCAGCGGCGGTGGCCTTGCGGTCGACCCAGGCTCCGGGCGCCGGCTTCCTGGGGAAAACCCGGTCGATCTCGCTCATGGTCAGATCGCCGCTGATCGCGGCCCTGTAAAGCTGCTGGTCCGATTGCCCGGCCACGCGGCGTACGACCATCCCGGTCTTGTAGGTCCATTGGAACGTTCCGTCCGGGAGAACTTCTTCCTTCCGGTCCTCGTACAGCGGGTCGGTCGGCAGCTCTCCGACGGCGTGAACAACGCGGACGTCGGCGCCCAGGGCTTCGAGCATCTTTTCATCCGGACCGATAGATGTGTTAGGGTTCGGGGCGTTTCTGGCGTTCACCGGCTCCAGGCCCAGCAGGGCCGCGAGCCCCTCGTACACCTCGCAAGCCATTGTTGTGTCGGTCGTGCCGATATCCACCGGAACACGGTCCGATTCGCGATGGTTGAGCGCCGCCAGCACACGTTCTCGCGAGGTCATCATATTCTCTCCCTGGTATCGCACCGGGCTCCCGCAAGGGTATCAGACCGCTGTGCTGGTTGGTCGGCTGCGCAGCACGCGCGCCTGAACGCCCCACGCCTTGCCATGGTTTGAGGCGAGGGCGAACGATATCCGGTTCACGCCCTTCTTCCACGGAACGGGCGCCGTATACTGCCCCGCCAGCGCCGGGTTGGTGGCCTGCGGCTGACTATCGACGGCGCGGTTGTTCACCCACACCTTGACCGGGCCGTCCGCGCCGTACGCCAGTGCCCCGTGGTACGCGCGATCCAACTTCACGGTCGCCTCCACGTAGATCACGCCGTCGGCGCCGCCGTGCACGGCGCGGATATCCGCCAGCTCGAACTCGGTAAAGAACGGTACGGGGTTCCGCGCCAGGCCGGGCCGCGGCGGGCGGGCGGACGCGATGTCCGCCACGGGCGCCCGCAGCGGGCTGGACTTGAACTCGCTGACGAGAGTATGTCGTGATGGCTCGTTCGGCATCTCCCTGGCGAGGTGTGCCAGTCTCTTCGCATAGGCGGCGCCAGTCAGATGGAGTTCCTCGATCCGCCTGAGCAGTTCCCTGACCCTGGTCGCCTTGGGCGTATTCGGGCTCGAAGCGAGTTCCTTCGCCGCGCGTCGGCATGCGCCGGGGAGATTCTTCTGCAGCAGCACAAGGTCGCCGAGAATCTTTGTGGCTCTGTTGGCCGTTGCGGAATCGGGCAGGCCGGCTCGTAGGCTTGTCTCGAGTTCTTCGGCGGGCGGCAGCCCGGACAGCGCCGCTTCCAGCGCTGAGCAATGCGGGTCCAGCGAATCGGGGATCGATGCCGTCTGCCGGGCATCCATGGTCCAGGCGCGCAGGTTGCTGAACTCGGCCCGGGCATTGCACACGAGCAGGCCGACCGGATCGCTGTCCGGTTCGCACGTGTAGGTCTGCATCAGCATGTCGTCGATGTAGAGCTCGAACAGCCCCATTCTGCGCAGCAGGCGGAACGTATGCCTGCGGCCGTCCTCAACACCCGTGACCGTGGCGCATCCTTTGCCCGTTACATCCTCGGATGAGAACATGTGCGTGCCGTCTGGCCGGATGGACAGTGGGCCGATGTGCGTCTCGCGCCCATCGGGCGCGCCGATTCCCATTTGAACGGCCATGGCCTGGCCGGCTTGCCCTTGAATGACAAATCCCACAGCCGGCCGGGGTTCGTTGTCGCCACATGCCAGTGCCCTGGCCTGCAGGACGCCTTCCAAGATGACGCCTGCGGCGCTGCGGATACGCGCCAGGCAGAACACATCGTAACTCCCGGGCTTGCCTTTGCCGTCGAGGATGATCTTCTTCCTTCCGGTTGCAAGGGGCCGGCCTTTGAGCGTTTCGTTGCCTTTCCACCAGGCCATCCGCAGATGGCCGTTCTTATCAACGACGGGCTTGCGCAGTGGCAGGAGCCAGGGCGCGCGGTCGTAGGGATGCGGCGAGGCGTAGTTGCTGATCAGCAGCTCGTCCTTGCCGCGGGCCCAGGCGGCCAGCCACGCCACAAACTTGCCGGAGTTGCCGCAGAGGCGGAAGGCCTCGGCATCCGGCCGGAACGGGCCGCGCGGATGGTCGGCGACGAAGGTGTACATGGCATAGCCCTTGTTGCCCATGTACTCATGAACGCCGCCGATAAGGTAGTGCTTCCCGCCGATCCGCTCGCAGCCGCCGTATTCCAGGTATGCCCTTTTCGGGGTGGCGCCCCAGCTCGTCCTGGCTGGGGGCATCGCTTCCCACGTGATGCCGTCGCGGGACTCCATCATCGCCGGGAGCTGGTTCGGCTCCTTCGAGACTGCGACGATGTATCCCCAGTAGCCGGCCTCCGGCTTCCCGTCCACCTTGGGCAGAATGTACATGTGATCCCAGCGCTCCCGCGAATACCAGCGGGCGTCGGGCTCGGAGCTGGCGATGTGGTCCCAGAAGCGCAGGTCTTTCGACTGGTGGAAGCGCATCACGTCCTGGCCCTGTTGCCTTGCCACGCCGTGGTCCATGATGAACCGGTCGCCGCATTTTGCCACGAAGCACTTGAAGAACGCTGCGCCGTCCGGCCGCACGCCTTCGTTGATGACGCCCCCCTCATCTTTCCAATGCACGCCGTCGGCGGACGTCGCCAGCAGGCAATGACCGGCTCCCAGCCCGTTGTCGCCGTCCTTGTTGTACATCATGAACGCGTGGTACTTGCCGTTGTGCCACAAGATCGACGGGTCCCACATCGCGCCCGTCCGGGGTTTAAAGATCATGATGTCCGCCTCCAGTCAGAGATAGTCGCCAATCTTCTTCACTGCGCGCCGGATGCGCGCTTACAGCCGCTCGTCGGTGCATAGATCGATGGTTACCGGGCCGTCATTGAGGATCTCGACCAGCATCGAGGCCCGGAAGGTTCCCGTGGCGATCTTGTCCGGCCCCAGCGCGCTGCGCAGTGCGTCCACGTAGACGCCGTAAAGCTGCTCCGCGAGCGCGGGCGCCGCCGCCCGGATGAAGCTGGGCCGGTTACCTTTCTGCGTGTCCGCGTACAGCGTGAACTGCGAGACCACTAGGACCTGCCCGTTCACGTCCTGCACGGAGAGGTTCATCTTGTCCTGCGCATCGGGGAAGATCCGGAGGTCTACTGTGCGGTGCGCGAGGTAGCGGGCGTGCTCCTCCGTGTCGCCCTGCTTCACGCCGAGGAGCACGACATACCCGCGGCCGATCTCGCCGGTGGTCTGTCCGCCCACCGTCACGCTCCCCTTCTGTACCCGCTGCACGATGGCTTTCATGGCTGTTGCTCCGCGTTCCGAGGCACAGGTTGCCTGGCACTGCGGTCCGTTCGCCTGTGCTGTGACTCGGACAGAATGTTATTCAATAGTGGGCCGCGCAATCAATCCGCAATTCTCAAAGGCTCCCTGAGTTCCTGCCTTGTGTTGCTCTGGCTCGCAGCAATCTCGTGTGCGATGCCTGGATCTGGCTCGCAGCGCCAGCCGTGGCGCACTGTGGAAGTTCCTTGAAATACAGACGAGTCGTCGGAGAAGAGCATGTCATCTTTCGAGGTTTCGCGATTTCCGGCGAGTTTCTCTGTTGACAGATCTTCCCCTATTGCCTTATCAGCGCGTCATGCGGTGCGCTTGCGTCGGGCGCTTCAAAGGGGGCTGCGGCCCTTCTGGGAGGGATAGTGATCAAGGCAACGGTGAACCAAAGCACGTGTGTGGGATGCGGGTTGTGTGCGGAGACCTGTCCGAAGGTCTTCGAGATGGCTGACGGTCTGGCGCGGGTGATCGTGGATAATGTTCCGTTAAGCGAGGCTGCCGACTGTCGCAGGGCTTCAGAGGAATGCCCGGTTGAGGCAATCACGCTGGATGAATGAGCGCCTGTTAGTAGTCAAGCTCAGCTCCTTCGGCGACCTATTTCACGCGCTGCCGGCAGTGCATGTTCTCAAGACGGAATACGGCGCGACGATCACATGGGTTACGCAGCCCGAATACGTCGACCTTGTCTCATACTTTACGGATGTAAGCCGGGTCATCGCTTTTCCTCGCCACCGAGCCCTGTCCGGCCTGCCTTGTTATGTTCGGGCCGTGCGCGATACCGAGTATGATCTTGTTGTGGATCTTCAGGGGCTGCTGAAGAGCGCGGTGGCCGCGCGCATTGCGCGCGCGCCGCAGCGGATCGGCCCGTCGTTTCATCGCGAAGGCTCGCGGCTTCTGTACTCCTCGGTTGCCGGAAGGCGCAATCGTGCACGGCACGCGGTGGAAGAGAATCTGGATACTGTGCGGGCGCTTGGGCTGGCGTGCCCGTCGCCCGTGTTCCCCGTCGCTTTTCCGGTCTATCCGGTCGCCACCCCGCGGCCGCGCATTGCCATTTTTCCAGTTTCGCGCTGGGCATCCAAGAACTGGGGCGCAGAGCGATATGCAGAGGTCGCACGCGGCCTGCAGAAGAAAGCCGGAGCCACGATCTTCATCATGGGCAGCGCTTCGGACGCGCAGACGTGCGGGTGGATCGAGCGCGAAGCGGGATCGGGCGTGCAGAACCTGTGCGGGCGATGCAACTTGGTCCAGACAGGCGGGGTGCTGGGGGAGATGGATCTGGTGCTCTCGAACGACTCCGGGCCGATTCACATGGCGGCCGCCATCGGGACGCCGGTCCTGGCTCTCTTTGGTCCGACGGATCCCGTGCGCACGGGACCGTACGGCCCTGGGCACCGAGTAATTCGCGCCGAACCTCAGGGCGAGCCCTGTCATCGGCGTTTGCGCAGACGAGATGACGACACATGCATGCGGGGCATTCTGCCGGAGGCCGTGCTGCAGGGCGCGCTGGAGATGCTGGCGGTCGCGCGTACGAAAAAATAAGTTTTTTATTGAGCTGCGCGGGGCGGCTCTGGTACAAGCACGCCTGCTCTTTAAACAACCAGCGCTTTGTCCTTGCCTGCAGCTCGGAAGAAAAAATAAAAACTTTTCCTCCAGGTGTTGACAAGGAGCAGGCATATGTTAATGTGTCTGCCGATCAGTTTTCAGTCCGACGCAACTCGGGCGACAATGTTAGATCGCGGTGGCTCTTCTGAATCTTGTAAGAGAAGACGAAGAGGAGTCGCTTTTTGTGTGTCATCTTGTTCTTTGAAAACAGAATAGTCTGCGTCACATCACCGGATAAGATGTTATTCTTAAGCATCTTAGTTCGGGACTTCGAGACGGAAGTGGTGTGATTTGCAATAAGCTTGTGAATAGGACAAATCTTGGGAAACTAAGGTCGGTTCGAGTCTTGCCGCAAGGTGAGTTTGGACCGGCACGTTATATTTCTTACGGAGAGTTTGATTCTGGCTCAGAACGAACGCTTGCAGCGTGGATGAGGCATGCAAGTCGAACGGGATCCAGGGTGTAGCAATACAACCTGGTGAGAGTGGCGTAAGGGTGAGGAACACGTGGGTAACCTACCCTGAAGTTTGGGATAACTCGCCGAAAGGTGGGCTAATACCGGATGTGGTTCTCCCTCGCATGGGGGGGCGACTAAAGGCGGGGATTCTTCGGAACCTGTCGCTTCAGGAGGGGCCCGCGTCCCATCAGCTAGTTGGTGA
>CAYRKB010000143.1:0-9806 GCA_964424705.1 uncultured Victivallales bacterium | reverse complement strand
CGGGATCGAGCAGATCGCTGTCCACCGGGGCGGACAGGACCAGCGCCCGCATGCCCATGGCCCACAGCAGCGGGTCCATGTTCTCCATCGCCCGGTAGACGCGGCCGTTGGCAAAGGCCACCGGCACAGGCCCGCAGGTGTAGTTCGGGGCCGTCGTCCCGTTGCCGCCGGCGACCAGCGTGACCGGCGCTGTCCAGGTGTGGCCGTTGTCCACGCTCGACGTGATCGCGATGCCCTCGAAACGAGCGGACGCTCCCATGCGGTAGATCGTGTTCGACAACGAAAAGAACGACGACCAGTAGAAGCCCGTGGCCTGCGTATGCGCCGTCCACGTAAGCCCCCGGTCGGCCGAGCGCGCCGTCACGCTCATGTTGCACATGCCGTTGGCGTTCACGGGCGCATTGGGACCGAACAGGTCGTAGCTGACCAGGTACTCGCCGTTGGTCAGGATGATGAGCGCGGGCGAGCCCAGGTAGACGCCCGAGGACGCCGGGCTGAACGCCACCTGACTGATCCACGGCGGGCCGAACGAGCGCTCGGTGAAGTTCGAATAGCCGCCGGCAAAACTGTAGCGGTTCTGCAGGTACAGCCCCACGGACTGCTGGTCGGCCGCCGAAAGGCGCCGGTCAAAGACGATCAGCTCCGACACGTCGCCCTGCAAGTGGCCCTCGGTGGCCAACGGGTTGTCGCGTTTGCCGACGACCAGCGGTGCGGTGTTCCCCGTGTACGCCTGGGCCAGGTACTTGCCCTCGGCGCACGGGATCCCGTTCGTGTACGACCAGATCGCGCCGGAGTCCAGAACCGTCGGGTCGTAGACCATCTGCCCCAGCAGCGGCCCGTTGGAAGACGGCACCGAGTTCAGCCATGTCCCCCCGACCCCCAGCACGGCGTTCGGGCCGGCGAACCAGTCGGCGGCAGTCGCACCGTACCCGGTTCCCTTCTGCATCAACCGGAAGCTCAGGTTGGACACCCCGCCGTGGTCGAGCACGAAGAACACGGTCAGCCCGCCGAAACCGTCGAGGTCCGCGTGATGCGCAATCGTCGCATAGTCGTTGGTCCCGTCGAAGTGCACGGCCGGAAGGCCGCCGAAGGCGCTGCCGACGAAACGCGGCTGCGAGGCCGTCGTGCCCTGGAGCGCGTGGTGCCCCCGCCCCGTCTTGTCGCGCCATTCCGACACCAGGCCGGACGCGTTGGTGACGACCTGCCCCGCTTCGGCTACGAGCCACAGCACGCAGTTCGATACGCCCGCCGGGCCATAATACGCTTGCGGCAGCGGGTAGCCGGTGGCAATGCCGTACTTCTCGCCCAGGTAGCGCCCCACCTGCGAGCGCTGCGTTTCGTCCAGGTCCTCGGTGAAGATGATGACTTCCGCCAGTTCCCCTTCAAAAGCGCCCTCCGTGCCGGTGGGGTTGTTGCGCTTGCCCAGGTAGAGGGCGTCGCTGTTGCCCGCGTAGGCGCTCACGGGACTGGCGGCAAACGCGGTGGCCGTGCCGTTGGTGTACGTGGTGATCCGCCCGTGCGCGCCCACGTGGTCCGCAAACAGCCCCTCAAGAATACCCCAGCTCGAGAGGTACGGCACACCCGCATTCCACGTGCCGGCCACGCCCATCACAGGTGCCGGCGTAACGAACCAGTCGTCCACGCCCGTGCCGGCTCCATCGCCCTTCTGCAGCAGCCGGAACCCGTTGGTACGGATGCAGACGAAGAAAATGCTGAGGCCTTCGCCCGCGTTCAAGTCGGCGTGTTGCGCGATCGTGAAGTGATCGTTGGTCCCGTCGAACCGCAGCGCGGGCAGGCCGTTGATGCGGTTGCCCGCGAACACCGCCCGGCAGCTCGCGTCGCCCTGCACGGCGTGATGCCCCCGCCCCGAGGCATCGGTCCACTGGGAGACCTCGCCGACCGCATTGGTGACCACCTGCGCGGGCTCCGCCTGGAGCCACAACACGCAACTTGAGTAGTTGGTGGGGGAAAATCCCAGGGCGACCACGCCGCACAGCCCCAGCCATACGCCGCAGGCGACCGCCAGGATGCTCCCGCGCTCAGCGCCGGGAGCATGAAAGCGCGAACCGTTTACCTTGCTCAAGATACCCTTTCATCGAAACTTAAAACTGGTGCCGGCAGGCGGCAACTCGAAGAACAACAGGCCCATCGGCCCCTGTACGGTGTACACCGGATCGCCGAACGTGCCTGCCCCGGCCGCCACCGAACCGGGACCACCGCCCGGCGGCGTCTGGCGCAACACACCCTCATGCCACGCGCAGTGGAAGAGGTCGACACCTAACGGATTGAAGGCCAGTTCGATGTTGTTGAGCGCAGCAGCCACCGCGTAGCGACCGCCATACGTTCCGTTGCTGTTCCAGTAGTCGATGCACCCTTGCAAGTCGTCCGCCGTAACGACGGTCGCGTAGAGCTTGCCGTCGTGCCACGCGATCGCCTGCACATTGCGGGGCGCCGTTCCACTGTCGAAACGCCCCACGTACGTGCCGTTCTTTTGAAACTCAAGGATGCGGTTGTTGTTGCGGTCGCCGACGAACAGGTTCCCGTTCGGTCCCAAGGCCAGCCCGCGCGGATTGTTCAGGTTGACGCCGCTGTACGGACCATTACTGCTGATGAGCATGCTGAAGACGGGTGAGCCCCCGTTCGGATCGCTCACCTTGTATATGTTGTGCGTCTTGAACGGATCGGCCACGTACAGGGCCGTCCCGTCCGTGACCAGGCTGCCTCCCAGCCCGACGTTGCTGGGCACGGAGATCGTCGAGAGATACGCCCCCTCCAGGGTGTAGCGACGGATGGCCGCGGTCCCGCCACCGCCTGCATCCGTCTGCGAGATGAAGACCGTGCCGCCGATCCGCGCCATGGAACGTGGGTACTGCAGGCCGCTGCCGTCCGACGTTTGCGCGAACACCTTGTCATACGCGACCAGCCCCACCGCCGTGACCGAGTACTGCAGCACGCGATGCCCTGCATAATCCCCCACCAACAGCTTCTGCTTCTCCCGCCTCGACGTTCCCAGCAGAACGTCCAGGTGCATCTGTAGGGTTCCCGGCGAAAGCGTCTGGTTGTAGAACGCCACCTCGTCCACCATGCCCTCGAAGAAGTTCTTCCCGGTATCGCCCTGCATCCCGATCCCCAGCATAGCGGCAGCGTAGCTAACTGTGCAGGTAGTGGCCTGCGCCTGGACGGTCCGGCTGAGCGTGGTCTGCCCCTCGTCGAGATCGGCCACGAAGACATCGAACAGGTTGGAACTGCCGACCCTGGCATAGTTGAGCGCGACGTAGTACCAGTGCCCGGTGGTATAGTTGGGAACCGTGCCCGCACCCAGAAACGTACGTTCCGCAGCGGCAAATGTGCCGTTGCCGAGCGCGACGGTGCTCGAGCCCGCATAGTCGATACCGGCATAGAGCCGCGAAGCGTTGGGGTTGATGGACACGACGTGCCCCCCCACACCTCCCGGTCGATAGAGGTACTCGATCGTTCCGTTCGCAGACGGGGTGAAGGTGGCCGTGGTCCGATAGCCCGACCCGTTGGTGAGGTCCGTGCGATAAGTCTGCGCGGCCGATCCATCGCTGCCGAAGGCCGCCGCGAACGTCGCGGGCGAACCGCCGCCAGCGGTCACGCGCGCAAGATTGACACTGCCCTTCTTGTCGCTGAGCTGCGCCGCTTCGTTGGCGCCATCAAACGTCCACAGGTGACTCAACGCAGGATTGTTGGTCACCAGCGCCCGCATCTCGCTGACGCCCGCCGAGGACGTCCCGCCTACCCCCGCCACGATCAACCCCAACCCCACGATCATTCGCCATGCTTTCATTCGCGTTCCTTTTGCTTGCGCCTCTTTGCGGCTATTCTCTCGTCTTGCCTTGCGTCTACTGCGCCTCTTTGAGGCAATTCACCGCATTCCTGCTAATAGACCAGCCTGTGGAAATCGTTGACCCGGTGGAAAGTGATCAGGTTTCCGTCGTGCGGGCTCTTTGCGCGCGCGTCGCCGCTGCGGCTGAGCACCACCAGGTCGTCACCGTCGATGGCCATGCTCGCATAGTGGCGTGATGCTTTCTCGACCGGCCCGACCGCGACCAGGCCGGCGAAAAACCAGTCGATCATGTTTTTCGAGAAATGAAGTTGCAGGCGGCGACGCTCGTTGTTCGGCAGGTTGTAGCGGTCAGACGGCATACGGTCGGGCCGGAGCATGCTGTCGGTGGCCTGGGTCGAGAGCAGCCAGTAGAGTTTGGTCTGGTCATCGTAGACGATATGGAACTTCATCTGCCCGCCGGGACAGGGCGCAAAGAGCATCGTTTTGCCGGAAGGCACTTTCTGTAGTTGCGTGATCATCTCGCCGGTGCCGGGTTTGTCGCCCTGCTCCACCACCTTGGCGATGCAGGCATACCCGGTGCCGCCGGTGTGGGCGCGCATCCAGAGGTGGAAGGTCTTGCCGTCGGGATCATGCCAGAGATGGTCGGGGTCGGTGAACTGCACGACGTTGGACTCGAGCCAGCCGATGGGTGCCATGTTGCGGCCGGGGCCAGCGTCGCTGCCGTTAGGATACGGGCTGTCAAAGAACGGTACGCCGAAATGGTCGATCACCGGGTCTGTCTCGGCGTTGTCGATCAGGTCGCGGAAGCTCAGTTCACTGGCGAAGGTCCAGTTCTCGCGCAGGGTCAGGTCGGCGCTCAGGTCGCCGCGCATCAGCACGGGTGCGATCTCGCCGATGTACCATGTGGTGATGTCGTGCGTCACCCGCCGCTCCATCGTGAGGTACACCCGGTCGTGGGCGCAGATCACGTTGCAGGGGGCCTGGTGCCAGAACTGGCCGTCAGTGAGCTTGGCGGGCTCGGACCAGGTCTCGCCGTGGTCGTCGGAACGGATGATCATCAGGTCTGCGGCTTGCCCGAGCACATACAGGCTGTTGCCCGCGGAAAAGGGGCGGGCGTGCATAAACGGATAATCGGTCCGGTGCGTCCAGGTTTGCCCCCCGTCATCGGAGGTGAACGCCCGGCCCTGCCACGACCAGCCCGACTCTCCCCTCTGCCATTTCGGGCCGGAGAGTTCCTCGGCGCCGGGCCCGCCCAGATCGAGCGTGGCGACGAGCCGGCCGTTCTCAAGCCGGGCAATGCCGGGGCTGTAGGCAAACAGCCGTTGGGGATCGGGAGATTCGTACACGGTGACATGGCGCTGGGCCAGCGGGGAAATAGACATCACAGCCTCGCTTTTGACGATGGGGATAACGCGGCAGCCCATTCAGCCGCCGCTTCCCGCAGATGATCCAACACAAGAAGCTCCTCCTCCGCACAGCCGGCGCTTCCGGCGCGGCAGTGCGGCTGGAGGGGCAGGCCGCCGCGCCTGAGAAATACTTTCGCCGAGGCCGGGTACTTGTGGCGCACCGCCATGTCAGCAACACTCAGAAAATGCTGCAGCCGCTGGGCCGTCGCCGGATGCGCCGCCGCGTGCCGGCAGAGCCAGACGTACAACTCGGGGAAGAAATTGGCCGCAATGCCGCAGTACCCGTCGCCGCCCCCCTGCAGCGAGGTGAGCAGCGTGGGGCAATTGGCGTTGAACCAGCGCAACGACGTGCCCCGAACAGCCTCCAGTTTGGCCTCGATGGCGTCCGGCCTGCAGCAGGTGTCCTTGAGAAACAGGAAACGTCCGCTTTGGACCGCCCAGCGAAGGAGTGCCGGGCTCAGTGTCCGGTGATACGGCGCCGGGCACTCATAGAGCCCCAGCGGAATGTCCCCGCAGGCGGCGCATAGTGCCGCCGCGTTGTTCTGCCAGACGGTGTCGGGTTCGCCTTCGGCCGCCAACTGGTTGACCGTGAGCACGACGGCGGACACGCCGGTAGCGACGAGCCGCCTGGCCATCCCGGCTTGCTGCGCCTGTGTATCGCCAAACGCGCCGGCCGCCACCACCGGCACCCGACCGGCGACTCGCCTGACGATCCGGGCCGCCAGATCCAAACGTTCCTGCGGATTCAATTGGTACATTTC
This sequence comes from uncultured Victivallales bacterium, assembly GCA_964424705.1. GTDB lineage: Bacteria > Verrucomicrobiota > Kiritimatiellia > UBA8416 > CAYRKB01 > CAYRKB01. The sequence continues at coordinate 3,831 of CAYRKB010000143.1, read as the reverse complement.
GCTGGAAAGGCAGACGGCAAACAGTCCGGCCACCCCCCTGGCGAGATACCAGTCGGTCAGCGCATCAACGCCCTCCCAGTCGAGGGTCAGGTCATCCCGGAACGGCGTCAGCATCACGGGCCAAACCCCTTTGGGCAATCCTCTTGGCATAGTATTATCCATTCATGCTTTTATCCTTCGTTCTTTATACCATAGCAAGAGGACGCCTTCCGATGCATTATCGTGGTACAATCGGATCACTTCTGGTAGTTTCCGATCATGAGACAAGTAACCGTCGCTTCCTCTTCCCTCGGTTCCAGATGAAGAAGGCCATGTTATTGGCGCGGCCGCCTCACGCGCAAAGGCGCTCGCGTGCCCTGACAGAATGGCCCCATGCGCGCGAACTCGATGCGCGCTGCGCCCTGCTGGCGAAGATGGTGCCGGACTTCGCGTACGGCGGCTGCCGGTTCACGTTCCTGAGTTGCCGGGCCAACCACTCGCCGCCCGGTACCGTGGTCAAACCCCACCGGCACTCCCATTATGAGATCATCCTGATTCTCGACGGCGAAGCGCGGGAAACGACGGCGCCCGACCACGCGCTCATGGCCGGTGCCGTGCAAGTGCATGCCCCTGGTGAAGTGCATGCATGGAGATCCGCCCGCCATTCCCTGTTGCGCCTGGGGTTGTGCTTCACCGTTCAGCCGCCCGTACCGGTGCGCTGCCCGGACGCCTGGCCGGCGAGTCCGGCGCAGTTGGACGCGGCGCGCGAACTGCTGGCGGAGACGGTGACCGTCGCGCCGGGGCGGCGCGAACGCCTGACCGCGCGCCTGATCCTCGCGCTGGCCCCGGCGCTGGCCCTGTTCGAGTTGTCGGACCACCCCGCGGCCCCAAGCCCAACGGGGGGGCCATCCGCGCGCGACATCGTCGCCGTGACGGAGCGTTTTCTCGCGGACAACTTGTCGGAACCGCTGGCACTGGAGGATGTGGCGGCCCAATCGAACGTCAGCGTTCCCACCCTGACGCGCCGTTTCCGGCAGGAAACCGGCGGCTCGGTCATCACACGGCTGCAGGATCTGCGGTTGCGGCGGGCGGCCGACCTGCTGCTCGCGGGGGAACGCTCTATCAAAGAGATAGCCTCCGCCGTGGGCATTCCGGAGCCCTCCTACTTCTCGCGCTGCTTCCGCCGCGCGTTCGGCCGCACGCCCGGCCAGTTTGGCGCTAAAGGCGTTGCCCGGGACGCATCACGGCATTCGGGAGGTCGAGGCTCTCTGAATGTCTTGACGGTGTGACTACTCAGGTATTCAGAATTCAGTCTGGGGGTACCGGGGACGTGGGGTACCGGGGACGGTCCTTCACGGCGTGTTGCCCAAATCGTTGCATTGACGAAAATACTAGTAGCGCAACAGTACACATATAGTATAATGCGGCAACCTCCGGAGGAAGCCGACGATGATGGGCATCAACGAGCCGCAGAAGGACCTGTTTAGTTATCACATCGACCTGGATAAGCGCGTTCGGCGCGACCACCCACTGAGGCAGATTGCGGAGGCCGTCGACTTCACCTTTGTTCGGGGCATCGTAGCCGATGAGTATGGCTCCAACGGGAACGTGTCGGTCGATCCGGCGGTCGTGATGAAGATGATGTTCCTGCTGTTCTACGACGATGTAGCCAGTGAACGTGAGTTGATGCGGATCATCGCCGAGCGTCTGGATTACCTGTGGTTTCTGGGATATGGCCTGGATGATGAGATTCCCAACCACAGCGTGCTTTCGAAGGCCCGTGCGCGCTGGGGCGTCGATGTTTTCGAAACGCTGTTCACGCGGATCGTGGCTCAATGCAAACTGGCGGGTCTGATCGAGGGCAAGAAGCTTCACATGGACGGCAGTCTGATTGATGCGTCGGCCTCAAATAACGCGGTCTTGAAGGGGTGTCCGGAGATGATCTCCGAGCTGCGGAAGCAACTGCAGGGCGAAATGACGAAGCTCGACGAACCCAAGGATGATCGTGCCCGGATCTACTACGAACGCAAGAACAAGGGGTTGCTCAACACCACCGATCCTGATGCCGCCATCGTCCGCAAAGGCAAGAGCGCCGGGCCTCGGGCGCGGTATAAGACTCACCGGGCGGTTGATGACGCCCATGGGGTGATCACGGCTACGGAGACCACGCCGGGCGATGTGGAAGAGAATGCCAAACTCATGGATCTGGTGGATCAGCATGAACGCAATACCGATACCGTTGTCGAGACGGTGGTGGCGGACAATCAGTATGGAACGGCTGAGAACTTCCGCGCCTGCAACGAGCGCGGGATTTGCAGTCACATGGGCGATATGCTGGCGCCCCAACTCAAGAAGGGCCGGCGCGAAGGGATCTTCGGATACGACGACTTCACCTACGTTGCGGATACCGATACCTTTACGTGCCCGGCCGGCCAGACGTTGACACGGCGCAAACACAAAAGGACCCGCAAGGCCTATGAGTATGCCTGTCCACGGGGTGTCTGTCGCGTCTGTTCGTTGCGGCTTCAGTGTACCAAAGCCGATGGCGCTTCTCGGACGGTGAAACGCCACTATCACCATGAGGCGGTCGATGCCGGACGCGCCCAGTCACAGTCGGCGGCAGGCCTACGAGACCGGGTGCGCAGAAAATGGCTGATGGAGGGCAGCTTCGCTGACGCGGCCAATAACCACGGCTTCAAGCGGTCGCGATGGCGCCGGCTCTGGCGCCAACAAATCCAGGACTACCTCATCGCCGCCATTCAGAACGTCCGCATCCTGATTCGGCATGCTACCCAGACGCCCATATCGAACGCAAAAGCGCTTCAGACCGGCCTCCAAACCGGCCGATCATCCCTATGCCACCCGTTTCCTGCCCTTTATCGCGCGATCCAACGCTTCAGAGACCGCGCCAAGCGGTTTGGTGTCCCCGCAATCCGGGAAAACAATTACCTTGGTGATGTGGTTCCGGTGTCTATATGAGGTGCTTTGGGCAACACGCCGTACAGATATAAATTAAGCAGTTGTGCAGGAGGCCAATTCCTTCTCGATGGCGGCCATCTGGCGGCGCAAGGTGCGGTCCACTGCCAGGCGACCGGCGAGGCGTTGGAGTTGAAGCGCCACCGCCGCGCCGCTGGCCACGCCCAGCACGGCGGCGGTCTCACGCTGCGTCAGGCCGGCTCGACGGCAGAGCAAACGGGCGGCTACGCCCCGTAAGTCCGAGTTCCGACGTCGCTCCTTCAATGCCGCCGGGATCACGCCCAAAACCTCCGCCGTCACACCCAGTACCCGATCGACCGGCACGACCAGGGCCACCGTCCGCAGTCCCGTGTCATCGGGATGCTTGCGCTTCTGGCCGCGCTCAATCAGTTGCGCGCGAATCCGCTCGATAAACCCCTGTCCCCCCACGGCCAGGGCCGAGGACTTGAGCAGACGTCCGGTCTCCTCGTCACCGCCGCCAAACGCCGATTCCACAAACTGGCCGTACGCGCGCCGTTGTTCCGCCGGTTGGCGGCCGCAGAACGCCAGAACGGGGCCGCAGGCCAGCCACTCCGGAACCTTCTCGCGCCCCACGTACGGCCGATAGCTGCTCCAGCGGTACGCGGCCCAGTCGAGGCTGCCGTCGGCGCGAAACGGGGTCAGCATCACCGGCCAAACACCGCGTACCGGTTCCTGTAACGTGTTAATCATCATGGTCCTTTCAGTCGAAGAAGTATGGCTCTCATGCCGAACCCGCCGGATGCGCTGCGCGCCACTATCGTCCCAGGAATATCTTCCGGATGGTGTCCTCTTGATTGAAACCATTCGGGCAACTGTCACTTTGCGTATTGGAGCGGTAATCGCCCTTGACCGTCA
>CAYRKB010000142.1:0-9818 GCA_964424705.1 uncultured Victivallales bacterium | reverse complement strand
AGCGGCTTTCCGCGCAGCGTGAAGATCGCCTGCGTCATCACGTCGCGGCAGCTCACGATGGAGCCGGCGGCGGACTGGCCCTCGGTGATGAAGAGCATCGACTCCCCGCCCTTTCCGGACTCCCGGTCGAGATGCATTTTGCAGTCCTTGAGCTGGGGCACGCGGATGGAGGTCGAGCGGGAGCGCTCGCGCGCCATCTTCTTGATCGACTGCAGCTCCCGCCGCAGCTTGACGGTCTCTTCGATTTTGACGAGGGCCTTTTCCGCGGCGCCCGGGTTGCGGTGCAGCAGGTCAACCACGGCCTCGCGCACGCGGCTGACGAGGTCCGCGCGGATCTCGGTGTTCCCCAGCTTGTTCTTCGTTTGAGACTCAAAGATCGGGTCTTTGAGGCGGATGGCCAGCGCGCCGACCATGCCGTCGCGCACATCGTCGCCCTCGAAATGCTTGCCGGAAAACTCGTTGAACCCCTTCACCAAACCTTCGCGGAAGGCGCTCAGGTGCGTTCCGCCGTCGCTGGTGTACTGGCCGTTCACGAAGGACAGGAAGGTTTCTTCAAAGCGGTTGGTGTGCGAGAACGAGATTTCCAGCAACGGGCTGTGGGCGCGCAGCGGCGGGTACAGCGCCTCGTCCTGCACCTCCTGGCGGATCAGGTCCAGCAGCCCGTCCCGCGACAGCATGCCGCGGCCGTTGAACTCAATGCGCAGGCCGGCATTCAGGAACGTGTACATGCGCAGCCGCTGCTCGACGAGGTCGGGCAGAAATGCGGCCGCGCCGAAAATGGCCGGATCCGGCTCGAAGGAGATGAATGTGCCATCGGGCTCTTCGGGCGCAGCGCCGCGTTCCTGCTCCAGCAGGCGCCCCTGCTCAAAGGCCGCGCTGCTGAACTGGCCTTCGCGGTAGCTGCGGACCTCGAAGCGGCGCGAGAGCGCGTTGACGGCCTTGGCCCCGACGCCGTTGAGGCCCACGCTGAACTGGAACACTTCGTCGTTGTACTTTGCGCCGGTGTTGATGCGCGATACGCAGTCCACGACCTTTCCGAGCGGGATGCCGCGGCCGAAGTCGCGCACCGTCATGCACGAGCCCGAAAGCGAGATCTTGATCTCGGCGCCATGCCCCATGATGAATTCGTCCACGGAGTTGTCGGCAATCTCCTTCAGCAGGATATAGAGTCCGTCATCGTAGAGCGTGCCATCGCCGACGCGGCCGATGTACATGCCGGTGCGCTTTCGGATATGCTCGAGCGCCGACAGGCTCTTGATCTTGCTCTCGTCGTACTGGTGTGCGCGTGTTTTTGTCATGGGATGAAAGCGAGGGGTGCATTGTCCAGATATTCGCGGGCGATGAAAGCCAAAAGATGGAGGCCGGCCCACCGCGCCGGAACGGTGCGGCACGGCGACGCCCTTACCTACACATGCAACTGGCCGAACGGCTCTATACGCCCTCGCGATAATACGCAACAATTCTCCCTGCGGTTCTGTCGCGGTCCTTGCGTTCCCGACGGAGTTGTGGCAAGGTCTTGAGCTCAAAAAACGGCTATGGCCGCAGCGCGTGCGTGCACGCCGTTGGCAAAGCGATCGTTCACTGAATAGGGGTTTGGAGAATTCACATGATCATTGCTCTCGTGGCTATCTTTGTCATCGCCTATGCGGCCATTGCACTCGAGCATTCGCTCAAGGTCAACAAGACCGCGTCGGCTCTGATCGGAGCCGGCCTGCTCTGGACGATATATGCCATTGTCAGCGGCGACTATCACCTCGTGAACGAGCAGTTGAGCGAATCCCTGATGGGTACGGCACAGATCGTCTTCTTCCTGATGGGAGCTATGACGATCGTGGAGGTCGTGGATGCCCACAGCGGCTTCGAGGTCGTCACCTCACGGATCAAGACAAGCAAGCTGTCCTCCCTGATGTGGATGATCGGATTTGTCACGTTCTTCCTGAGCGCGATCCTTGATAACCTGACCACCACCATTGTAATGATCTCCCTCACCAAGAAGCTGCTGGACAAACGGGACGACAGGCTCTTCTTTGCCGGCATCATCGTAATAGCCGCCAATGCCGGCGGCGCATGGACCCCGATCGGCGACGTGACCACTACCATGCTATGGATTGGCGGCCAGATCACCTCCCTGGCAATCATGAAAGGCGTCTTTCTCGCCTCGATGGTCAACATGGTCGTGCCGTTGGCCATCACCAGCTGGTTTCTCAAAGGGAAGGTGGTGGTTTCCCCCGCAAAGGCAGCCGATAGAAATGTTCGCCGAGCCAAGACCACTCCCTTTGAGCAGAACTTCATGCTTGCCATGGGACTTGGCATTCTGGTTTGCGTCCCTGTCTTCAAGACCGTGACGCATCTGCCCCCGTTCATGGGCATCTTGTTTGGCTTGGGCATTCTTTGGCTGGCTGGCGAACTCATCCACAGCAAGAAGGAGGATGAGGCCAAGGAGCACCTGACCCTGGTGCGGGCCCTCAAACAGATCGACATGAGTTCAATCGTCTTCTTCATTGGGATTCTATTGGCCGTAGCCGCCCTGGAGCACACCCACATTCTCACCAGCCTGGCGGGTTGGCTTGGAAAGACCGTGGGCCGTGAAGATGTGATCGTTAGCATTATCGGCCTTGTCAGCGCGATCGTTGATAACGTGCCGCTGGTGGCCGCGTCCATGGGCATGTACAGCCTGGCGCAGTATCCTGCCGACAGCTTCCTGTGGGAGTTCATGGCTTATTGTGCGGGAACCGGCGGCTCGATCCTGATCATCGGTTCGGCGGCCGGAGTGGCCGCCATGGGTTTGGAGAAGATTCATTTCTTCTGGTACGTGAAGCGAATCAGCGGGCTGGCTCTGATTGGCTACCTGGGCGGGATAGCGGTATACATTGTTCAGTACAAACTGACGCATTGACGCAGCCCGCTTTTAACCCGGCCATTAAATAGGTTCGTTGACGAAGGACCGGCTCTCTGCCGCCTTGTGCGGCAGGTGCCTGAATTCCGGCCCCTGCGCCGCAAGGGCGCAGGGAGCCCCGTCCTCACATATCGGCTACTATTGAATGGCCAGATTAGTAAACCGCGCTGTTCAAGGGGCCTCGCCGCCCCGGTGGCTGACCCGGCTTGGCGCCTTACTGGTACAGCGGCAGCCATGTAAGGGCCAGCCAGACGATGAGGGTCGTCACCACTCCGACGGTCAGACCTACGCCGAACCAGTCCATGAAGCTCACGCGCAGGTTGCGCTCCTTTTCCAGGATCCCGATCGCCACGATATTGGCGGTTGATCCGATCAGGGTGATGTTGCCGCCCATGCAGCCGCCGAAGAGCAACGCCCACCACAAGGCCTCCACATTCATGTGCAGGGCCTGGAAGCCCTGCACGACCGGGATCAGGGCGGCGACCAGGACGACGTTGTCCAGGACGCTCGACCCGGCCGCGCTCATCCAGAGCAGGATACCTGTGAGCAGGTGCGGATCCTGCGCGGCAACGGCTGCCAGTTTCCGGGCCAGAAATACCGTGGAGCCGGTGTATTTCAACGTGCCCGCCTGCACAAAGAGAAGCAAGAAGAAGAGCAACGTCCACCACTCCACATCGTGTTCGATGTATTTCCGTGCGGCACCGGATTTCCAGATCATCACCAGGCCGCTGGTTATCAGCGGCACCACCAGCAGAACGGTGTTCGGCGCCAGATCCCATCGCACCTCCAGGCGGCGATGCAGGGCGATGAAGACAAACATCGTCAAGAAAACGAACAGGCCTATTTTCAGCTCTCGAGTCAGCGCCACCGGGCGGGCCGCCGCGGCCGCCATGGCTCCCCGGGCCTTGATCCTCGTATCCAGTTCCGCGATGGCCTTGCGATACCAGACCAGCAGGATGCCAATCGTAGCCACCAGGCACAGCATAGCAAGCGGCATGGCCTTGACCACGAAGTCCTCGAAGGACAGGCCGGATTTGGAGGCGATCAGGATGCCGATCGGATTGCCCAGCACGGTCGCCGCCGACCCGATATTGGTGGCCAGTACGGCGATAATGATGAACGGCAGGGGGTTGACATTGAAAAAGGCGCACACCTCAAGCACCGCCGCCGCGATAAAGATGATCGATGTCACCTCATCCACGGCGCAGGCCAGGAGCGCTGCCGCCACGGAGATCAGAACGACAAACCGGATGCCGCTCAAGTGCGGCACGCGTACGATCAGGCTCACCAGCCATGCGAACAGGCCCGCATCCTTCATGAACCCGATGATCACCATCATGCCCACCAGGAAAAGAATAACCTCCAGAGATGAGAATTCGAGCACATGCTCCAGGTCGATCGTTTTCGTTATCAGCAGGACCGCGGTGCCAATGAAGGCAAAGCTGAGCCGGAAATCCCAGAAGAACAGCGTGCCAAGGATCGAGGCGCTAAAGATGCTGACCGCCAGGCATTGCTGCTCGGTCATGCCGATCAAGCGGCCCGCCACGCCGACGAGGCCCGCGATGACGGCCAGCGTGGCCAGTTTGAGAGTGTGGCGCTTCATTCAAGGCGATTGTACGCTGGCGCCACCCGCGTTGGCTATTCCGAAATTGAAATGAGTGTCACGCCTCAGTTATGCAGGGGGCCTCCCCGTGGCCTTGCGCCACGGGGGGCGGTATTCTGGCCCCTGCCGCACGAGGCGGCAGGGAGCCCCCCTGCGTCACTGAGGCGTTACAAATAAGTGATAGTGAACACGGGGGGATGTGTGCCATGCTCCGGCCATGGCGAGGCGGCAAACCATAAGGATTTTTGCATGGCCGCGCTTCTCTGGACGGACAAGAGTCATCGACGGAGGATCGATCAAGCGAGAGTAGAACGAGTGAGTTGCGCCCCGTAGGCGCTACGCTTCAATTCAAGCCTGACCCGGTGACGGGCGAGGGGAGGGTGACGATGAAGATCAACGCGATATTGGCCTGTATGATCGCGGGCCTGACAACGGCGGGGCTGGCGCAGCCCAAGATCGGGCCGGGCTCGCCGCCTTCGGCCGAGGGCACGCTGGACGCTGCGGAAGCGAAATATCTCCTCGCAGACGGCGAGGATGTGAACGCCAGGGACAAGAGCGGCATGACTCCCCTGCTGCAGGCCGTGGTGCGCGGCGACAAGCCGCTGGTCGATGCCCTGCTGGCCCACGGAGCGAATCCAAATGCGGCCAACGAGCATCGCGAGACGGCGCTGAGGCTGGCCGCGTGCAGGGGCGATGACGACATCGTGAAGGCCCTTCTCGCCCATGGCGCAGACCCGAATGCGAAAACCGCAGACGGCTTCACGCCGCTGGTGCTGGCGGCCAATCGCAGGCATGCCGAATTGGTCAGAGCATTATTGGAGGCAGGGGCGGATGTTGCCGGGACGAACAAAGTGGGCTGGACGATCCTTATGCGAGTTGCGAACGGGGGCGATGATGCGCCGGGGAAGTTCGTCCAGTTCAAGTTCGCGCGCGCGCGTGCAAAGAGGAAGGGCCTCCAGCCGCCGGACGAGGCGCTCAGGGCCGACCGGAGCGTCGAGATTATCAATGCCCTGGCGGACAAGGGCGCCGATGTGAATGCGACGGGCGCGGGAGGCGAGACGCCGCTGACTCTGGCCGCGCTTCGCGGTCACGCGGACAGCGTTGAGGCCTTGATCGCCAAGGGGGCCGAGGTGAACGCCGCGGACAGCGAAGGAATGACGCCGCTGCTCTGGGCCGCAACGGGCCGCAATCCGGATGTCATTCAAGTGCTCCTCGGCCACGGTGCGGACATCAAGGCAAAGAGCGCGAGCGGCAGCACGGCGCTGATGTGCGCCGTGGAGGATGCCCGCATCGAGGTCGCCCGGTTTCTGATTGAAGCGGGCGCCGACGTGAATGCGAGCGACAAGGCCGGCAACACGCCGCTTCGCATCGCCGTTGGCGAAGGGCAGGTCAAAGTTGCTGAACTGCTCAGGCAGCACGGGGCGAGGGAATAGAGGGCTCAAGGGGTGCGCCCGGCTCTCCCCTCACCGTATGATGAGTATTGTGTCGTGGGGGTCCAGCGGGGGCGGGGGCAATGGCGAGAACAGGGTCGAGTCGGGCGCCCAGCTCTCCCCAATGGAGTTAGTGGCATAGCAGCGATAGTAGTAGTTCCCGAAGAAGTGTAGATCTCTCGTGGTGCTTGCCGAGAAGTCGCAATCGTCAAGGCTGATGCCGTTGGTGATTACGAAATCCCATGAGGTCATGTTGGTCCCGCCGTCGTTGTCGCCCCAGTAGGTCCGCACGGTCGCCCAGTTGGCGCCCCGGATCGTCCCGGCCATGTCCGCGTAGAAATCGTGTGCGGTGGCGAACGTGTTCGAGACCGCGGGGGCCCCGTTGAAGAGCGCCCGGCTTGGCTGGGCCCAGATGTTCGTCATCGCGTTCGAAACACAGAACGCATAGTAGTACTGCGTAAGCGGCGTAATCTGCACGTCATGGCTCACCGGGCCGGTGTAATTGGTGACGGTCCCGAGAAACGCGTTCGTCGCCCAGCCCGTGAGGTTTGTGCCGGCGTCATTGGTGCCCCATCCAACGTAGACATCGCACGCCCAGCCTTCCGCGATCAGGTCCGCTTTCAAGGTCGCGCTGGTAGGCGTTATGTTGGTCGGAGGCCGGTTCGCGATATTCAGCGGCGAGGCCCAGTAGATCTTCACCTCGGACAGCCCGAAAGCGCCGGGGTCGCCGGGGTAGGCGTCCAGTGCATGGATCGCAAGATGCGTTGCCCTCGCGTAATTGAGGCTGACGTGGGGGTCTGTGTTCGTGGCTCCGTCAACGGCGGTTGCTGGGTTCAAAACCTTGTTTGTGAGGACTCGCGCGAAGCCGGTCGGGTCGAAGGGCAGACCATTCGTCTGCGAGTTGGCGCCGACTCCGGTCGTGCTCACGTAGATGTCCGCGGTCTTCACGCTGCGGCTATCCGAGTATTCATTGTAGTTCCAAATGCGCAGATAATCCAGGTTGTATGCGCCTCCGAGGTCGGCGATGACCCACCGATTGCTGCCACCGGCCCACATCAACATGTCCCCGGGATTGCTGCTATGCAGGTCGGCGTTGAGCATGCCAGCTCCGTTGAAAGCTTTGTTTCCGTCCCGGCCGGGTATGCCGCCGACGTTGTCCTGCCAGATAATATTGGTGAGTTGGGAGGCGGGGATCTGTCCGGCGGGAATGGACGTGAAGAAGGGCGTTGATGCCGGGGCCCACGCTTCGCCGACAGCGTTGGTGGCGTAACAGCGATAGAAGTACCGTCTGCCGCAGAGCAGGCCGGCCGGCGTGTTGGTGGAGAATGGGCCGTCCGGCATGCTGGCGCCGTTGGTGATGACGAACTCCCACGCGTTATTCGTCGTTCCTCCGTCGAAGGCGCCCCAATACGTCTTTACCGTCGCCCCGACAGAATCGCTGATCGTCCCGCCCAGTGTTGCGTAGCCCACTGCGGGAGTCGTTGTCGTGTTGGACACCGCGGCCTGGCTGTAGCGGAATGTGCCGCTCGGCTGCGCGCAGACGTTCGTCGCTGCGCTCTGGGCGAAGAACGCATAGTAGTAGCGTGAGCCCGGCGTGAGCGCTGCGACGTTGTTACTTATGGCCCCGGCATAGTCATTGAAGGTCCCGACGAACTGGTTCGTCGCCCAGCCTGCGAAGTTCGTGCCGGCGTCGTTGGTACCCCAGCCCACGTAGATATTGCACGACCAGTTCGCGGCGACAAGATCTCCCAGGAGGGTGGCTGTGGTTGCCGTAATGTTGGACGCCGCCGTGTTGGCGACGGTCAGCGGCGAAGCCCAGTAGATCTTCACCTCGCTGAGACCAAAGAGGTCGCTTGTGACCGGGTGGGCGTCCAGCGCATGGATCGCCAGGTGCGTCGCCCTGGCGTAGTGCAGGTTTACGCGCGGATCGGTGTTCGTGGCCCCGTTGATGCCAGTCGCCTGGCCAAGGATTTGATTCGTGAGCACTCTCGTGAAGCCCGCCGGGTTGAATGCGGTTCGATTGGTCTGGGAGTTGCTGCCCGCGCCAGTCGTGCTCACGTAGATGTCCGCGGTCTTCACGCTGCGGTGGTCCGAGTATTCGTTGTAGTTCCAGATGCGCAGATAATCCAGGTTGTACGCGCCGCCGAGGGAGGCGATCACCCAGCGATCGCTGTTGCCATTCCAGAGCAACATGTCTCCGGGATTGTTGTTGTGCAGGTCTGCGCTGATCATGCCGGAGCCGTTGAAGGCCTTGTTGCCATCGCGGCCGGGTATGCCCCCGATGTTATCCTGCCAGATGACGTTCGTGAGCTGGCTCGCGGGGATCTGCCCGGTGGGGAACGCCGTGAGAAAAGGCGTCGTGGCAGGCGCCCACGCCTGGCCGAGGCTGTTTGAGGCGTAGCAGCGGTAGTAGTACTGCCTTCCGTAGAGCAGGCCGGTGGGCGTATTGCTGGAGAAGGCGCCGTCCGACATGACGCCGTTGGTGATGACGAACTCCCACGCGCCGTTCGTGGTTCCGCCGTTGGTAGTGCCCCAGTACGTCTTTACCGACGCCCCGTTGGCATTCTGGACGGTTCCGGCGAGGTTAACGTATCCCACGTAAGGTGTGGCCGTTGTGTTCGACACGATCGGCGGGTTTCCGCTGAACGCCCAGCTGGGTTGAGCGCACAGGTTCGCCACCGCGTTCGATGCGAAGAACGCGTAGTAGTACTGGTTCGAGGGCGCAATCGTGACGGCGTGACTGAGCGTGCTCGTCGCATTGTTGAATGTTCCGAGAAACTCGTTGGTCGCCCAGGCGCCGAAGTTGGTGCCGGCGTTGTTGGTTCCCCAGCCCACGTAGACATCGAACGACCAGCCGCCGGCGCTCAGGAATCCCGTTAGGGCCGCGTTGGTCGGCGTTGCGTTCGTGGCGCCGGTGTTTGTGATGACAGCGGGCAGCCCCGGGAATGCGTAGATCTGCACTTCGGCCAGCCCCGGCTTGTACTTGTATGTGCTCAGCGCGTTGATCGCGAGGTGGGTTGCCCTGGCGTAGTTGAGGCTGATATGCGGATCGGTATTCGTGAATGTGGCTCCGCCGGGGCACTGGGCGAGCGTGACGTTTGTGAGGGCTCGGGCGAATCCCGCGGGGTCGAATGTGGCCAGGGATGAGTTCGTGTTGCTGCCGAAGCCGGCAGTACTCACGTAGAAATCCGCGGTCTTTGTGTTGCGCGAGCCGGAGCCGTCACCGAATTCGTTGTAGTTCCAAATCCGCAGATAATCCAGGGCGTATGTGCCGCCCAGGGAGACAATCACCCATTTGGGAAGCACCGCCGGACTGTCCGATCCACCCGCAAGCCACATGTTTCCGGCGTTGTTGTCGTGGTTGTCGGCATCGACCATCCCGGCGCCATTGAAAGCCAGGCTGCCGGTTCTGGCGCCTTCGTTGTCCTGCCATCTGACGTTCGTGAGCTGGCTTGTGGATATCATCGTGCTCGGGCCGAGGGGATTCGCCAGCGTAAAGCTCGGGCTGGACGTTGCCCATGCCGTTCCGCTGCCGTTGGAGGCCCAGCACCGATAGGAGTACCCGAAGCCGTAGCCGGCGCTCACGTTTGTGGAGAAGAGGCCCTGCGCAGTGCCCGGCAGCGTGACCACATGCTCCCAGTTAGTGGTCGCCCCGCCGTCCGTCCGTCCCCAGTAGATGTAGATGTCGGCAGTGACGCCAGCCGTCAGGTTTCCTTGCAGCGTGGCCTGGCCGACGACTACCGAGGCCCCCGAGGTGTTGTTGACCTGCGGGGCTTGCCCCATTGCGCGCTTGCCCGGAACGAGCAAGGCCAGAAGAAGGGCGGGCACGCACACGGCCGATCGCGCGCTGCGCGATGCGAGCCGCCCCGGGAATGCTGTAAGCCGCGTC
>CAYRKB010000141.1:0-9858 GCA_964424705.1 uncultured Victivallales bacterium | reverse complement strand
AGGCGCCAGCCGGTCATGTTGTAGCTCTTGCTCATCGAGTGCAACTCCACGGCGGCTTCCTTGCCGCCCGGCCGGCCCAGGATGGAGAGCGGCGCCTGCCCGTACACCAGCGTGGCGTAGGCGGCGTCCTGCACGATCAGGATGTTGTGCCGGTTTGCGTACTCAATCAGGCGGTCGAAGAATTCCTCCGAGGGCGGCGCGCCGGTGGGGTTGTTCGGGTAGTTCACGTAGAACAGCTTGGCCCGGCGCGCAATGTCGGCCGGGATGGACTTCAGGTCCGGGTAGAACCCGTTGGAGCTGAGCAGGGGAGTCTTGTACACCTCGCCGCCAAGATAGCGCGTGTGCGTGGCGATGACCGGGTAGCCGGGCACGGTGGCGATCGTCACGTCCCCCGGGTTGATAAAGCAAAGTGGCATTATGGCCAGCGCCGGCTTGGACCCGATGCTGTGGTTGACTTCCGTGTCGGGATCGAGATCTTCCACGCCGAAGAAGGTGCGCATATATTCGGCTGCGGCGACCTTGAACTCGCGGATGCCGTTGTCCGCGTATCCGCGGTTGGCGGGATCCTCCACGGCCTCCCGCAGCGCGCGCCGGATTGTCTCCGGCGCCATCTGGTCCGGCTCCCCAACGCCGAAATCGAGAAGCTCCACGTTCGGCTTGAGCCTGCGGGCCTCGGCTTTCGCGCGCTTGATCTTTTCAAACTTGTAGATCTCGGTGCCGGTTCCGAATGCCTTGCCGCCGATGCGGTCGGCAAAGAGGTCCTGAGTATTCACGGGAGTCTCCTTCTTTCGTTATTACAGCGGATCCAAAACCCACCGGCTGTTGAACCAGAACCACTGCTCGGGCTCCAGCCGGATGGCGTCCTCGATATGCTTCATGACTAGCGCGGTCATTCTTACAACATCTTCGCCTTTGTCCAGACTGTTGTCGGGATGCACGGGCGGAAACATCTGGAACACGTGGCGGGTCCAGCCGACCCGCCGCGAGTAGCCTGTCAGGATCGGCACGCCGGCGCGCCGCGCGAAGAGCGCCATGCCGGGCCCGAGGTTGGCCTTGCCGCCCAGGAAGGGAACCAGCACGCCGGGCCCGCGCATCCGCACGTCGGGAAGGATGGCCATGAACTGGCCGGCCATCAGCCGCTGCAGCACGGCGCGCATGGCGTCCGAGCCGCGCTCGACGGCCGGGGCGGCCACGCCGGCCCGCAGGCGGTTGAGGTAGTTATTGGTCAGCGGGTTGTTCTGCCTGCCGGCAATGCCGAAGATCGGCAGATTGTGCAGGCGGCACACGATCGCCATCACTTCCCAGTTGCCCATGTGCGGCACGGCGGCGACTGCGCCGCGCCCGCCCGCCAGCGCGGACCGGACCGCCTGCACCGCGGCCGCGCAATCGCAGGATCTAGCCAGCCACTTTGAATCGAGCCGGTGCGCCCGCAGCATCTCCACTCCATTAAAGAACAGGTTGCGGCAGGAGATCCATGCGATGTGGCGTACCGCGCGGGCCGGCAGGCTCTCCCCGAATACGAGGCGGATGCGACGGCGCGTTTCGCGCATCCTGCTGCGCGCCGTGCAAAACGCGAGCGCGGCAAGCAGCCAGGCGAAGGCAAGCGCAGCGCGGTAGGGCAGCGCGTTCAGCAGGCCGGACAAGGCCCGCAGGCACACATATTCGACAACATGTTTTGGACGATACTTCGGCATGCGGTCAATCCGACAACGGCTTGCCTTTGCGCAGAAGTCGCACGACGGGGCTCTGCATCATGGCGATCGCCTTTTCGGGGCAGATCTCGTGGCAGCAGCAGCAGCCTATGCATTTTGCCGGGGCCAGGCGCGGCACCCGCCAACCGGCTTCCAGGGAGAGCGCGCCCACCGGGCAGGCCTTGCCGCAGCGCCCGCACTGGATGCAGGCCTTTTCAGAAATGCCGGGGCGGATCCAGATGAGGCCCCCGAGCAGACGGACCAGGGGGGCTGGAATAAGGCGCGCCCCAAGGGTGGATGGAACGCGAAAGCGAAGGGGCCGTGCGATGGTGTCGGGCAGCGGGGGGAGCTCTCGGGCCCGCGCCGCGTCGAGATAGGGCACGGCGGCCGGGCTGATCCCAAGCAGGCCGCAAAGGGCCAGGTCCATCGCTTCGGCGTCGCGGGAGGCGGCGAGGAAGCCCAGGGCGACCGGCGTGCCGGCGGCCGGGCCTTCGCCCTCCATGCCGACAACGCCGTCCGCGATGTTCAGGGCGGGCCGCACCTTGCTGTGGATTGCACGCAGCATACGGCCGAAATCGGCGGGGCGGGGGAAGGCCATGTGCAGCTGGGCCTTCTGGTAGCCCGGGAGCGTGCCGTACAGGTTCTTGACGGCGGCGGTGAGGGATGTGAGCGTGTGCGTCTTGACCTTCGGTACACTGATCAGCACGTCCGCCTCCATCACCGGTTTGGCGACGTGGAACGATATATCGCCCACCGTGAAGGGTATGGAGCCGGCGCGCTCCAGGTTGAGGAGCGGCACGCCTTCGGCTTCGCAAAGCGCCCGGAACCCGGTCTTTTCCCAGACCTGCTCAAGCTTCGCGGCGCTCGCCGGGCTGTCTGCGACGGAGGGGTTTCCGCCGCAGGCGCGGACCGCCCGGATGATAGCGCGGACTACTTCCGGGTGCGTGGTGACCGCTTCCTCGGGCGCCCGGTCGGTCAGCAGGTTGGGCTTGATCAGCACCGACTGGCCGGGCCGCACGAAGGCGGCCATGCCTCCCAGCGGAGCGAGCAGCCGCTGCAGCGCGCCCTCCAGCGAATCCGAATAGTTCCTGCAAGCTTCGAAAGCTACCATTTGTACCAATCTCCTGTGCCGCGAGAAGGGGCGAAGGTAGCATTCGCCGTGAAAGGCGGTCAAGGTGATGAACGACCTGATTTCTGACAGCGGGGGCAGATGTGCGTCGAGCGCTGGGCAACCTTCAAACGAATAATGGGGGCTCGGCAACGCGGACACGGCTCGTCGGAACGGCGGAACACCTTCAAGCGCTCCTGGTTCCGGCCGGACTGCCCGCTTACGCCGTAGAAATTCGCGCCGCCCGTGCCGAGCGATGTGCCTGCCGCGGCGATGCCTGAGCGCAGCACGGCGCGCAAGGCCCGGTACAGGCGTCGCGGCTCCGTCGCGGCGAGCGACGCAGCGCTGCGCTGCGGGTGGAGCCGGGCGAGCCACAACGCCTCATCGACGTAGATATTGCCCATCCCGGCGATGAACGCCTGGTCCAGGAGGAGCGGCTTGAGCATGCCGCCGCGCCCCAGCAGACGCTCCTGAAACCGCTTCAACGTGAAAGAGTCGTCGAGGGGCTCGGGGCCAAGCCGTCCGAGCTGGTCCTGCGGAGTATCGGTCAGCAGCCAGCGGCCGAACTTGCGCGTGTCGCGGAATCGGAGGTCGCGCCCGTCGTCCAGGCCCAGCACGACGTGTTCATGTCGATCGCGCGGGGCGCGACCGTCCACGAGCGAAAGGCGGCCGGACATGCGAAGGTGAACCAGGAGGGTTCCGCCGTCCGAGAGGCGCATGACGATGTATTTGCCGCGCCGCTCGAGCGCCCGGATGCGAAGCCCCGGCAGGCGCCGGCAAAATGCGTGGGGAGGAAGCCCCTGCACGGAGCGCGGCCAGTAGACGCGGGCCGAGATGATCCTGCGCCCCGGCAGCCCGCCGTCCCGCAGGCCCCGCACCACGGTTTCAACTTCGGGTAGTTCCGGCATGGGGCGCGAAGTCTTTCCTGACAGTTTCCAGTTTCCAGTTTCCAGTTTCCAGTTTCGCGTCTACTCTATACCAAAGAAGGACGCCCCAAAGCGAAGAAAACGGGTTCCACTAGCCACGGAAAGAGCTGAACACCATGATCAAGGTCAAGAATACGATTGTAGAGCTGGATGGCGATGAGATGACGCGGGTGATGTGGCGGTGGGTCAAGGACCGCCTGCTGCTGCCCTACCTCGAGATGAACATCGAGTACTATGACCTGGGGCTGGAGCACCGCGATAAGACGGATGACCGTGTGACGCTGGAGGCTGCGCAGGCCATTCAGCGCCACAAGGTGGGCGTGAAGTGCGCGACCATCACGCCCAACAAGGAGCGGATCAAGGAGTACAACCTGAAGCAGGAGTGGTACAGCCCGAACGCGACCCTGCGCGCGGCGCTGGACGGCACGGTGTTTCGCGCGCCCATCCTCGTGAAGAACGTGCAGCCGGCCGTTCGCAGCTGGAAGAAGCCGATCCACATCGGGCGGCACGCCTACGGCGACGTATACAAGAACGCGGAGATCAAGGTGCCCGGCGCGGGCAAGGGCGAGCTGGTCTATACGCCGGCCGAGGGCGGCGCCCCGGTGCGCCTGACGATCCATGACTTCAAGGGGCCGGGCATTCTGCAGGGCATCCATAACACGGACAGCTCGATCACGAGCTTTGCGAAGGCGTGTTTTAACTACGCGTACGACCAGAAGATTCACCTGTGGTTCGGCGCCAAGGACACCATCTCCAAAGTGTACGACGGGCGATTCAAGGACGTATTTGAGGCGGAATACGAGGCCCACTGGAAAGTGCGGTTCGCGGAGGCCGGTCTTGAGTTCTTCTATACGCTCATCGATGACGCCGTGGCGCGCATCATGAAGACGCAGGGCGGGGTGCTGTGGGCTTGCAAGAACTACGACGGCGACGTCTTCTCCGACATGCTCGGCTCCGCGTACGGCAGCCTGGCCATGATGACGTCCGTGCTCGTGTCGCCGGACGGATGCTTTGAGTACGAGGCGTCGCACGGCACCGTGCAGCGGCACTACTACAAGCATCTGAAGGGCGAGAAGACGTCGTCGAACCCGATGGCTCTGATTTACGCCTGGACCGGCGCCCTGCGCAAGCGCGGCGAACTCGACCGCACGCCCGCTGTGGTGCGGTTCGCCAAGGCGCTGGAGAAGGCGTCGCGCAAGACGGTGGAGGGCGGCGTCATGACCGGCGACCTGCTCGCCGTCGCCCGCGGGAGCGCGAAGAACCGCCAGGTCTATTCGGAGGAATTCGTCCAGGAGATCGGCAAGACGCTGGACAGCATGCTGTGACGGGAGGTGCGCCGTGCAGGATTACGAAAAGATGGGAGCCTTCTACCTGGGGAAGAAGTACGATGCCGCGAGCAGGCGTGCGACGGAGGACCTGATTCTTTACGATGCCCGGGATCTCACGACCCACGCCGTGTGCGTGGGCATGACCGGCAGCGGCAAAACAGGTCTCTGCCTGGCGCTCCTCGAAGAGGCGGCCATTGACGGAGTGCCCGCAATCGCCATCGATCCCAAAGGCGATCTTGGAAACCTGATGCTGACATTTCCGGAACTCCGCGCCGGGGATTTCCGGCCCTGGGTGGACGAAGACGATGCCCAGAGGAAGGGGCTGACAGCCGATGCATACGCGGCGCAAACGGCCGAGACGTGGCGCAAAGGGCTGGCGGACTGGGGGCAGGACGGGCCCCGCATTGGGCGCCTGCGCGCGGCGGCGGATGTTTCGATCTACACGCCCGGAAGCAGCGCGGGACGGCCGCTTACCTTCTTGAGCTCCTTCGCGGCGCCGCCGCCGGCCCTGCTGGCGGACAGCTCGGCGCTGCGCGACCGGATCACCTCCGCGGCGTCCGGATTACTGGGCCTGCTCGGCCTCGCCGCGGATCCCGTGCAAAGCCGCGAGCACATCCTGCTCTCCACGATTCTGGACCGCGCGTGGCGCGCGGGCCGCGGCCTCGACATCGCCGGGCTGATCCAGGAGATCCAGAAGCCCCCGTTCGAGAAGATAGGCGTTTTCGACCTTGAAACGTTCTTTCCCGCCAGGGAGCGGCTTGGCCTTGCGATGATGCTCAACAACCTGCTCGCCTCGCCTGGCTTTTCCGCATGGCTGGAAGGCGAGCCGCTGGATATCCAGCGGCTGCTGTATACTGCCGAGGGAAAGCCGCGGATCTCGATCATCTCCATTGCGCACCTGTCCGACGCAGAGCGGATGTTCTTTGTTACCATGCTGCTCAATGAAACCGTTGCCTGGATGCGGACGCAGTCAGGGACGTCGAGCCTGCGCGCGCTGCTCTACGTGGACGAAATCTTCGGCTATTTCCCTCCCACCGCCATGCCGCCCTCGAAGCTGCCCATGCTGACGCTGCTCAAGCAAGCGCGGGCGTACGGGCTGGGCGTGGTGCTGGCCACGCAGAACCCTGTCGACCTGGACTACAAAGGCCTTGCGAATGCCGGCACGTGGTTCATCGGCCGGCTGCAGACCGAGCGCGACAAGGCGCGCGTCATCGAGGGGCTCGAGGGCGCGGCGGCCACGACAGGCGGGGCTTTCGACCGGGGCGCCGTGGAAAGCCAGCTCGCCGGGCTGGGCAATCGCGTGTTCCTGATGCGCAATGTCCACGAGGACGGCCTCGTGCTGTTTCAGAGCCGCTGGGCGCTGAGCTACCTGCGCGGCCCGCTCACGCTCCCGCAGATCCAGTCGCTCACGGTGGCGCGCGCGGACGCTGCGCCCTCGCCCTCGTTGCCCAATTCGCCGGCTGCGGCCAGCGCGTCAGCTCCGACACCTTCCGCGGCTCCGATGCTTCCGTCCGACGTGCCGGTGGTCTATGTGCGACGCCAGGGCGCGGGTACGCCCTACGTCCCGCGCGCGCTGGGCGTGAGCCGCCTTCATTTCGTGGATGCAAAGTCGGACGTGGACACATGGCAGGCCCTGTCCCTGCTTGCGCCATTCTCCGAAGACGGCGACGCTTTGTGGGCGGAGGCCCAGGCGCAGGCGGATGGTACTGTCCCGCTCGACAAGGCGCCTGTGCCGGGAGCGCTCTTCTGTGAGCTGCCCGCCTGTGCGTCGCGCGGCAAGAGCTACCCGCTGTGGCAGAAGACGCTCGTTAGCCACCTGTACCAGAACGTGACGATGGACTTGTTCGCCTGTCCTGAGCTCAAGGTCACCTCCAAAGCGGGCGAATCGGAAGGAGCGTTCCGCGGCCGTCTGGCGCACCTCATGCGGGAGACGCGCGACGTGGAGGTGGAGCGGCTCCGGAAGAAGTACGCGCCGCAGCTGGCGACGCTGCAGGACAAGCTTCGCCGCGCCGAGGAGCGTGTGGCGATAGAGAAGTCTCAGGTGGCGCAGCAGTCATTACAGACTGCGATCTCCTTCGGTGCGACGGTTCTCGGCGCGCTGTTCGGACGGAAGCTTGCCAGCACCGGCAACATCGGGCGGGCGACCACGGCCGCCCGTGGAGTGAGCCGGACAATGCGCGAGAGGGAGGATGTCGGGCGCGCGACGGATACCGTTGCCGCTGTGCAGCAGCAGCTCGCCGACCTGCAGGCGCAGTTCGAGGGGGAATCGGCCGCCATGCAGAAGGACGTTGACGCCACAGCACTCGCTGTGAACAAGAGCCTGCTTCGTCCCCGCAAGTCGGATATCGCAGTTACTTCTATTGCGCTTGCGTGGGTGTAGCACCGTTGATCGTGCGAGGCCTGCCGGTCCATGGGTGTCCGGTTTGCTGTGACCCAAAGCCACGGCAAGAGCATGGTATTACGAGCTGCTTCACTTGCTGACTCAGCGACCCCGCTTCCCCATGGGCCGCATATGTGTGTCGCATATGTGATGCAGTTTCTGCTCTTTCTCGATACGATAGTCTGCACCATGTTCGATTTGGCTTCCATGTCCGGCCTCGATGCTTTCGCGCAGGGCCTGTTCCTGGAACGGCGTGAGCGGACGATGGCTCTGCTGCCCGGTTCAGCCGAGGCCGCGCTGTGCCTCGCGCTAGCGCGTTCGCTGGGCCGCTGCGTAGCGCTGGTGACCGACGGGCCGCAGTCGCTGGCGGACCGCCATCAGGATCTTGCAACGCTCCGGCCGGATAGCCCGCCGCTCTACTACCCCCCCCTCGAGGCGGCGGGCCGCAAGGTCGCCGCTGTCGATCCGGAGCTCTCCGGCTACCGCATGCGGGCGCTGCTCGCGCTACAGGACATGCGCGCCGCCGCAGACGGAACGCCGCCCGCTGTGCTTGTGACCAGCGTGCAGGCTCTGATGCAGCCCTGCCTTGCCCCGCAGGCTCTGACGGGAGGCACGCTGACGATGGCGCTGGGCGAGGAGCGCGATCTTGACGCGGTCACGGAACAGCTGACCCGCCTGGGGTATGTGTTTGGCTCGGAGGTTGTAGAAAAGGGGCAGGCTTCGCTCAAGGGCGGGCTTCTGGATGTATGGCCATCCACCGAGCCCTGGCCGGTGCGCATGGAGCTCTACGGGCCGCTGGTCGAGTCGATGCGCACCTTCGATCCCGAGAGCCAGCGGTCGCAGGGCAAGCTGAAAACCCTCACGATTCCGCCGGCGCAGGAGGGCGGCAGCGGGGCGGACGCCGTTCCCGGCGTCAGCCTGCTGGCGCATCTTCCGCCCGACACGATCTTTGTGTGGGCGGATGAGGAAAGCATCCGTCACCACGCCGGCTTGCAGGAGGAGCTGGCGCGGGAATACGGCGGGGGCGGCCCGGTCTGCGGGTACGATGACGTGGTCAACCTGGCGCAGGCCATGCCCGGCGCGGCGCAGCTGAGGCTGTCGAATGAGACGGGCGACGATCTGGCGTCGCAGGCTCTGGACATACGGCCGGTGCAGGGCGTGTTTCACCTGCCGCGGGAGGAAATCCAGCCGGACCTGCTCGAAAGGACCCGCCACCGGCTGTTCATGGATCTGAAGGACCGTGCGGCGCGCGGGCAGCGCGTTCTTCTCTACTTCAATTCGCCCGGTTCACGGGAGCATTTCGAAAAGGAATTCCTGGCGACAGCCGGAGGCGGCGGCCGGGGTCCTGCGGCGAAGGCGATCCCGAACGTGCAGATCCGGACCGGGGTCCTGAGCACCGGATTTCTGAGCGACCTGCTCGGGCTCGTGGTCGTGGCCGAGGCCGACCTTTACGGGCGGCGCAAGCGCCTGGACCGGCGCTATGCGCCGGACGCAGACCGGCCCAAGCCGCCGAAGCATACCGGCATGCGCGTCTCGGACGTGGCCGATATCGAGGCGGGCGATCTCGTGGTGCACGTCGAGCACGGCATTGGCCGCTACCTTGGGCTTAACGAGATTGTGTTCGATGACGCGCGGCAGGAGGTGCTGACGCTCGAGTATGCCGACGGGGCGCGCCTGCACGTGCCCGTCTCGCAGACGCACCTGCTGAGCCGCTACGTGGGCGTGGCCAGGCGGCGCGTGGAGCTGCACCGTCTCGGAGGCAATCGCTGGACCAAGGAGAAAGCGGCGGCCGAGAAGGCCGTGGTCGATCTGGCCTCGACGCTGCTCGAGGTGCAGGCTCACCGCAACCTGCTCGAGGGCTTCACGTACCCCGCCGATACGCCCTGGCAGCGCGAGTTTGAAGCGTCCTTCCCTTATCGCGAGACCGCGGACCAGGTGACCGTGATCGAGGCGGTCAAGGGGGACATGCAATCGAAGAGGCCGATGGACCGCCTGATCTGTGGCGACGCGGGCTACGGGAAGACCGAGGTCGCGATGCGGGCCGCGTTCAAGGCCGTCATGGCCGACAAGCAGGTGGCGGTGCTCGTGCCCACCACCGTGCTGGCGCAGCAGCACTTTCAGACGTTCTCGACGCGCATGGCGCCGTACCCCGTGCGGATTGAGGTGCTCAGCCGCTTTGTCCCGCAGAGCCGGCAGCACCAGGTGCTGAAGGACCTGAGCGAAGGCGCGGTGGACATCCTTATTGGCACGCACGGGCTGCTGCAGCCGGGCGTGCGGTTCCGTGACCTGGGCCTTGTGATTATCGACGAGGAGCAGCGCTTCGGCGTGATGCACAAGGAGAAGCTCAAGCACCTGCGCCGGCTGGTGGATGTTCTCACCATGACCGCCACGCCCATCCCTCGCACGCTCTACATGAGCATGACCG
>CAYRKB010000140.1:0-10079 GCA_964424705.1 uncultured Victivallales bacterium | reverse complement strand
GCGTCCGTCCGTAATACAAATCCCACTCCGAGTCACTGGCAACTATGTATGACCACAGGGCGTTCAGCCATGCCTGGTTCTCGCGGCTTACCATCGCACCGACACCAAAAGGAGCATAGAAAGCCATCGCGGTGTCCTTGTCTATAGGGCTGCCATTCAAATGATAGCCCGCTCTGATGGCGTCGGGATTACCTTTCGTCTTGGTTTTGATCCATACGTTGATCTTGTTAACCGCGGCACCGGCGCGCGGATCGCCCGAGACAAGATAGTCGACGCCCAACCGGAAAGGTACTCTGCAGGAATTGTAGGAGTACTGGCCATCATGCTGGGTCTCGAGAAAGTTCTTCTTCGCCGGCACGGGCGCCTTGTTCACCGAGCACACGAAGTCCGGCAGCAGGCCCGTCTTGGGACTGTACTTCTTCTGTACAATGGCAACGACCGAATAGCAGGTGTCTACGACCCGCTGCCAGGATTCATCCCCGGTTGCCCACTGAAACGCGCGAAAATGGTCACCCATGAAGTCCGAGGGACGGGTGCTGTTGAAATAGCGGGGGTCAGCGGGCGTGAGCCAGTCGCCGAGCTTAACAGATCCCACGTTCTGATTGATCTCATCCTTCTTGATGGCCGCAATGATGTCCAGCGCGGCCTGCCCATAATTGATATCGCCGCCACTGCCCCATTGCTGGTCGGCGAGCAGCAGCGCGAACGCAATGTCCAGATCCCCGTCCGTTGCAGACTCGTCGCCGCCGTCCGGCCCATCAACACAACCCGTCACTTGATTCCAGGCCATGAGCTTCGGATTGACCACGCTTGGATGAGCGCGATAATACTGGAACAAACCATCGAAGATCACCTTGGCCGCGGGATCGTAACCCGCCATCAACACCGTGATCAACATCCCATAGCCGTGCCCTTCGGAAATGGCGATGGTGCCGGAGGAGGAACCGCCCGCGCCCGCCTCCTCATCATACTTCACATGGTATTGATCCGCCCCACACGCAGGAACGATGTAGACCGCTTTCCAGGAGTCGTAGAACGTCCAGACGGCGGCATCCAGCTGGCTCTGCGAGACATGATTGGGCTTGATGGAGCCTGCTGCGTAGATCGTGTGCTGAGGGAAAGGCCTCAACGGGCCTGCGGCCATCAGGGGCATCGCTCCGCAGGCCATCATCACGCCTACACCCGCCGCCATCCTTATCCATCCTATATTCATCTTTATACCCTCACTGAGGGCTATTCTCGCGCTATCCATGAACAGGTGCAAGTCATATCATTTCGATGAAGTTTTCTCCTCGCCCCTTCCCCCCGCAGCTGCTATAATTCGACAGTTTGCGGTGCATAATCCACAGGGACGGAGTCTGCAAATCTATGAAACAAGCATTCTGTTTTCTGCAGTTGCCAATGGTCCTGCTCATCGTTTGCGCATGCGCTGCAGGCTGCATTGCGCGCGGCAAGGGAGACGGCGTTGGCTCTTTTCGCCCGGCAATGGTGTTGACGGGCGGCGCGGCAGACGCGCGTGCTGTTGGCTCGCCAGCCGTCCAGGGACGGCCTCCCTCAGTGCAGCCTTCGGACGATTCCGCGCGCGTGCGTCCCGGTCTGGTTCTTAACGTGTATGTGCTTGTTGCGGGGAAGAAGGAAATCGAGGTCAAGGGCCACCGGGTCGCCGATCGCGGGACCATCGCAATTCCGCTGCTTGGCACCGTCGCGGTCGAGAATCTGACCCTGGATGAGATGGCGAAGAAGCTGAACGCGTCGTATAAGGAGTATTTCATCAATCCGCAGGTGGTTGTGGAGTTCGAGCGCGACGATAACAAGGAGGGCCTTTCGCCCTGGGGAAGCGTGACCGTTCTGGGCCGAGTGAAGCAGCCGGGCAAGATCAGCATCCCGGCGACGCGCGACATGACATTGAGCGGCGCGATCCAGCAGGCGGGCGGATTTGACACCAGCGCCAAGCAGTCGGCCGTTCGGATTACTCGTCGGCTGGCCAACGGGAAGATGGACAGCCGGGAAGTGAATTTTCACTCAGTAGGCGACCTGGGCCGGCTCGAGGACGACGTCCGGCTGGAGCCGGATGACGTTATTTTTGTGCCTGAATTGGTGTTCTAGATCGGCGGTGTTCGGGGGGCTCAGATGCAGCAAAGGGATCCGCGGGGGCGAGGCGCGAACTTCCCCGGCGAACGCGTTTCTGCTGAGTTCTCTTGACGTGTGAGATTGAAAGTATACCCTTTCTATTCGTGGCGGTTCGAGGAACGCGTGCGCACGCAGGCGCAGAAAGGTGTCGAGTGATGAGAAACATGATGGTAGTCGGCCTGGCAAGTATGTTGTTGGCTTGCGTCGCAATCGCCGGGCCGGGGGAGGGAATTCGCTCCGGCCCCTGGACGATTGTGCCCTATGCAGGTGTGTCGGGAACCTACGATTCCAATATCGGGCGCACAAGCACGGATAAGGTGAGTGACGAGTTCTTTGATTCCACCTTGGGCCTGCGCCTCGGCTACAGCTCGTATCTAGTTGATTTCAGCGGGCTTGGATTCCTGTCCAGCCGGGTTTATGCTGACGATTCGGACAGTGATTTCGGCTCGGGCGGCGAGTTGCTCCGCCTGAAATACGGCAATCGCGATCAGGTCGAAGTGGAGGTCGATCAAACTTTCCGCAATGTGCCGGACGTTGACAGATACGGCAGCGAGGCCGCGGTCGGCGGCGTCTCGCCTGATTCCGTACTTGATATCAGCGCGCGGTCGCAGCGCGATATTAATCAGGCCGGCATTTCAGCGGGCAAGAATGTTACCGACAAGCTTGAGCTTGACGCCGGTTACCGCTTTGATGATGTCAGATATGAGGAGGCGTCCTTGGCCGACCTGCAGGACCATGTCGGACAGGTGGAAGTCGCATACAAGGTGACGGAGAAGACTGCTGGGCTGGCCACGGTGAAAGGCGCAGTGCAGAAGAACGTTTCTTTGGACGATAGCGCCGACTACTATGCGGCCCGGCTGGGCCTGAAGACAAAGGGTACAGATAAGGTTACCTTCAAGGGTGGCGCGGGCCTTCAGCGTTATAGCCCGGCCGACGGCGATGCGAATACGGGATTCAATTTTGATTTCAGTGCGTCGTGGGCAGCGAGGGATCGCGTTATCGTCGAGGCTGGCGGGAGAAACGGCTCGGTGCGGTCCTCTCTCTACTCGGACAATGGCACTGATTACCAGGTGGAGTGGTTGGCCGTGATCTATCGTGTGCTTCCGTCGCTGACCACGACTCTGAGCGGCGCGTACCGTGTGGACGACTACATGAACCGCGTCACCAGCGGCGGCGTTGTTGTTGACAGAAAGGACAGGGGGGTGGCCGGGCGCCTTCGCGCGGAGTACCAGGCTCCCGCCAAGTTCATCAAGGTCTATTCGGAGGCCACGTACGAGGAGGTGGCGTCCAATGTTGCTGACTACAACGACGTCCGATTTGCGTTGGGTGCTGTTCTGTCATACTGATCCCGGTGTAGAGGGGCGTCAATGAGGCGCCAGGGCTGCAAAAGAAAGGAAGGAGCTGAGAGAATGAGGACAAGTAACTTGCTGCTGGTGGGTGTTCTGTTCCTGACAGCTACGCTGAGCGCGATGGCTGCGTTCGCGCCTCCAACCGACGCGCAGATCAAGTCCGCCGCGGAAAATCCGGCGCTGCTGGCGTCCTTGTTGAAGGGCGCATCCATTGAGGAGGCAGCCCACGTGGTCAAAGCCGTTATCGCCCGGGTGGGCAGCTTGCACCTTTCGAGCGATGTGCTGACGGCTCGCGTCACGGAGGTGGTCAACGCCTGTCTGGCCGCCGTGGCGGAAGGCGGACACGATGAATTCTGCCGAATATTGGGCACTGAAATGGGTATCAGTGAGGGCATCAAGAGCAATCCCTCCATTGTCTCGGCCGTGCAGGGAGCTTTGGCTGCGCATGGGGCGGGGGAGGCCACGGCGTTCGGTGACGCCTATGAGGCCGCCGGCGGCGGGTCCGGGAACCGGCAGAACACCAGGGATTCCAATAAAGTGCAGCCTCCCGCTGCGGGCCTTTATCCCGGCCAGAACTAGCGTGGCCATGCCCGGTGCGGAAGAATACCGTCTCCCCCAGCCTCTACATGCTTGAGAGAGCTCTTACTTCTGCCACCGGGCTGATCCTTCTCTATCTCGCCTGGGCTTGGGGTGGCCTGCAGCCGGCGTGGTTGATTCCCGCCGTCTGGGCGTGCGCGATCCTGCTTGGCGGCGGGCTGTTCTGTGGCATAACATGCCGTGTGGCGAGTGCGAGCGGCGGGGTCTCATGGTGGCGTGACGTGTTCTTTTAGGCGGGGCTGATGTTTCTGCTTTATCTGACGGTCCAGTGGTGGAACGCCGGCAGGTCTTTGTTCTTTGATGTCGGGCTGGGGGAATGGCGCTGCTCGCCTCCGCGCCACCGCGGATGGCCCTCTTCTTTTTCTCGCGCGGAGTCCGTGCAGGCTCTGACGTGGTTCTTTCCGTGCTGGGTCCTCGGCCTCGCTGTGAGGTCGCCTGCTCTCGGATCACGTGGGCTGTACGCCCTGCTGCGAGCCTTGGTCTACGGGGCGGGCCTGCTGTCGCTGTTGGGCGTTGTGCAGTTCGCTACGCATGCCAAGGCGCGTTACTGGATACGGCCGGCAAAGGATGCTTTCTTTGCATCTTTCGGCTACGTAAACCACGCAGCCGCATTCTTCGTTCTGATGGGTGCGCTGGCGGCCGGGCTGCTGTTTCGAGCGGCCTTTCGCGCGCGAGCCGTGGAGGGTTCTGCAAGCGGATCTGCCGCACGTCGGCACACGCTCAGAATTGCCGCGCTGGCCGCATCGTTGGTGCTCTGCTTGGTGGGCGCGAACCTGTCCCTGAGCCGGGCGGGAGTTATTCTGGCATGGTCCCTGGCGGCGTTTGTGGCTGCCTACGGGCTTGTGAGGGGGTGGGGGAAGTTCAACCCGGTCGCAAGGGTCAATCTGGTCGCGGTGACGTTGGCGACGCTTTGCGTCTTCTATTTTGCTGTTGCGGGGTTCGGGAGCAGCGATATTCGCAAGCAGTTTGAGGTTAGAAAGCCTGTGCATCACCGGGTTTTTCCTGTGCTGGACAACATCAACCTGACGTTGGGGGGACGGCCCGAGCAGGCCTCCGCTGCGGTCCGAATGTGGCGAGACAATGCGGCTTTCGGGGTGGGGGCGTGGGGATACAGGCATCTTCTGGCGTTCTACATTCCCGAGGATATGTGGGGGAAGCTTGTGCGAACCAGCGGGCGAGCGAATGTGCACTGCGATCCGCTCCAGTTCCTTGCGGAGTTCGGTGCGGTGGGAACCGCGATCATGTTGACCGGCTTGATGGCTTTGATTGCTCCTCTTTTCCGCGCTGGCGAAGGCGGACATGCCGACCGCGCGGCGGGCAGCCGTCCGGGCTCACAGGCTGAGGGCAGGCCGTATGCCGTTGCAAACCATAGGAATCCCGTAATGATCATGGGCATGGTCGGGGTCAGCCTGGTGGTCTTCTTCAGCCTGATCGACCTGCCGTTCCGTTGTCCGGCAATTCTGTGCACCTGGGTGGTTGTGCTGGCGGCGATGAAGAAGCTCAAGCTGGACGATTGAAGGATACAGATGAAATATCAAGAGCAGGAGAAGAGCGGGCAATCTGTGACTAACAGCCGACAGCCCTTAGGGCTCGCCGACGGGCAGGTGCCGCCCTACCACACGGAAGGCGCACTCTATGGGACGACGCCGTACGGAACGCCCTGTTACGGCGGCGTATCGGGGGAGTCAGAGGGCCTATTGGGCTCCATGGACCTCTTTCGCCTGCTGCGCGTCGCGCAGAAGAAGTGGCTGACCATCGCGCTGGTTCTTGCCTTTGCCGGCACGGGGGCAGCCTACTATCTGATGACCGTGGCGAAGGTGTACCAGGCCAAGAGTCTGGTGGAGCTCAGCGTGAGGCGGCCTCGCATCATGAATCAGCAGGCCGCGGTCATTGAGGAGTCTGTCGGTTCGCAGTCGGAGGAGATTTTCAACACCCGCCTTGAGAAATTCAGGGGGCGCGACATGCGGGATGCCGCCATTGCGCGCTACTACAAGTCCCACCCGGAATGCAAACTGGCGGCAGCTGAGTTCATTGAATGGGTCGACGCGAATCTGAGGCTTACACTTCTGCGGCGTACGCGGCTGGTCAGGATAGAGTTCAATCATACGGATCCGAAGTTTGCCACGGAGTTTTGCGCTGCCTTCACGGAGACGCTAGAGTCCAGCGTCTTCGATGAGAACAGGATCGCTTCGGATGCCGCCGTGACGTGGCTGGTGACGCAGTCCGAGTCCCAGCGCGCCGATGTCGAAGGAGCGGACGCCATGCTCCTCAAGTACAGGCAGGAGAACAAGATCGACGTCCTCGAAAGCCAGCGAAAGACGGTGGACACCTCGCTAATGGATTTCAACAGGGTCATGGTGGACCTGGAAAGCCAGGAGGCAAAAGAGCGCGATATGCTGAACACGCTCACCGCCGCCGAATTGAAGCCGGAGAATGCCGGGAATCTTCCCTCCTCGGTCCCGCGCAGCGACGAAATCAAAGCAAGCATGGAGAGGTGGATGGCGGCAGCTTCCGAGCGGGACGCGTTGCTGTCAAAATACACTGCAAAGCATCCCGAGCTTGTGGCCAAAGAGGGAGCTGTTGCGATGTACCGTGCCCAGACCCTCGATGCATTCAATCGCGCCAAGGCAACGTCGGCCTCGAACCTTGAACTGTTCCAGAAGCAGGCGGAACGGCTTCGCGCGAAGAAGGCAGAGGTGGCAAAGCTGGCCTCGGATCTTGAGCTCCAGATCGTGGAGCGCCGCACCCGGTTGAGCGCCTTGGAACGGACCCGGGATGCCAGTGACGCTGCCTACCGCGGCATCCTCGCCCGCATCCAGGAGGCACGGATGGCCGCCGATGAAAACACGGCGACCGTCAAGGTCGTGGAACGCCCATTCATTCCGACCAAACCCATAAAGCCGAAGCCCCTCGTAATCATTGCGCTCGCGGTCGTTCTGGGTTTGGCGGCAGGCGCAGGGCTGGCCCTCATGAAGGACACGCTGGAGGATCATATTGCCGGTCCGCAGGATCTTGCGCTGGGCATGGACGTCAAGGTGTTGGCCATGGTTCCTCATGTCAAGGGCGGAACGCGCAGGGACCTTGCGACGGCGTCTCTCCACCAGCGTTTCAGCGAGGTGACCGAGGCCTTTGCCGGCTTGCGTTCGATGCTCGATTCGCCCATGTTCAAGGATCGCTCGAAAGTGATCCTGCTGGCCAGTTCGGTTCCGGAGGAGGGAAAGACGATAGCCGCGTGCAATCTTGCCATTGCCTGCGCCAAGAATGCGCAGCGGGTTCTTCTTATCGATTTTGATTTGCGGCGTCCTCGACTGGTTGGCGTGTTTCCGATGCCGCCGGAGGGGCGCGGGCTCTTAGACTACCTGTCGAAGCGGGAAGGCGGCGCGCCCGAGCGGCTGGTCTATTCCACGGAGTGCGAGAACCTGCATGTCATAGCCAGCCGGCCCGTCAAGGATGCCAGCCCTGCCGAACTGGTGGGAGGTCAGTTGGTTAGCGACCTGCTGGTCTGGGCCCGCGCGAACTTTGACCGTGTGATTATAGACGCGCCTCCGCTTGGCCTGGTCAGTGATGCCATTGTGCTTGGCGGGTTGTCGGATTGTGTCCTTGTCATGACTCGTCCCGAGGTCAGTAGGAAGAAGGCCGTTTTCCACACAATTCACCGGTTCCGCGAGGCGGGTGTGATGCTAATCTCCGCCGTCTTGAACGACGTGAGCTTCTCCAGTCGCACATCCTATTACAGCCCGTATCACTCGCACTACAGCCACTACCGCGCCTATCCCCCCGAGCAGCCGGTCTTTCCGGGTCAGTGAATCTGTTTTGGTGATATCCGCCGGAGAGCTGTTAGGGCAGTGATCGGGGTAGGACGTCAGGTGGATAGGCTGTAGGCTGTCGGGCCACAGGGGACAGAGGTCGGAGCCCTGCATAATCAGCGGGCACAGAGTGTCTGTGGAGACTAGCCCAACGCTCTCATTGTCGGGCCCTGACCCGAGACACGGCGAAGCGGGGAAGCCGCGGATTCCCGCGGACAAACGCGGATTATTCTCCGGCCATTAAATAGTAGTCGATATGTGAGGATGGGGCTCCCTGCGCCCTTGCGGCGCAGGAGCCGAAATTCAGGCTCCTGCCGCACAAGGCGGCAGGGAGCCGGTCCCTCGTCAACGAAGCTATTGAATGGCCGGACTAATAGTCGATAGCTTTCGCGTGTCCCGCGTGTTTCGTAGTTACCTCTTCCTCTTCGACAAAGCTCACGACAAAGGGCGGGCAAGTTGAGCCGCTAATGGACGCGAAGGCACGCGAAGCGGGGAAGCCGCGGATTCCCGCGGATAAACGCGGATTAAAGCAGCCTCCGAGAACTGATGAGTTCGCGCGATTACTGCTGGCTGATCACCGATGACTTTCTTCGCGTCCCTTGGTGCGGTAAAACTCCGGTCCGCTCTTAAGGTGAACAGAATGGCCTTTTGGGAATGATAATACGTATTGATAGTAGCCGTTATATCAGTCTACTATATCGCATATGAAAGAGCGGCTCCAGCAAGTGGTTGATGATGCCCTGTCGCGGAACTGGCCGGTGCCAACGCGCCGCGATGTGGCGATAAAGTCACATCACGGCATGGTTTCTGTGCTTGTCGGGATGCGGCGGACAGGCAAGACCTGGCTCTGCTTTCAGCAGATGTGCGACCTGGTGGAGAAGGGGACGCCACGGGATCGCATCCTTTACCTGAACTTTGAGGATGACCGGCTGACAGGACTGTCAACCGACCAGTTGCAGTGGCTGACGGAATTCTATTATGCGCGTAACCCCTCCAACCGCGAAGAAGAGTGCCACTTCTTCTTTGATGAAATCCAGAATGTGCCGGGCTGGGAAAAGTTTGTGCGGCGCCTGCTCGACAGTGAAAACGTGCGAATCACAATCACGGGTTCGTCCGCAAAACTGTTGAGCAAGGAGATTGCGACCTGCCTGCGCGGACGAGCCTTGACGACCGAAGTCTTTCCCCTGGACTTCCGGGAGTACGGGAGATTCCATGACATTGCGATGCCTTCTGACGGCAAGTGCGGCGCCGCGGTTCGTTCGCAGGTCCTGCAGGCGATGGATGCCTATCTACCTGGCGGAGGGTTTCCGGCCGTGCAAGACATGGCGCCGGAAATGCGGCGCGAGGTCCTGCAAAACTACGTGGATGTGGTCTTGCTGAGGGATGTCATTGAGCGTCATCACGTGACCAATGTACCGGTGTTGCGGGCATTGACCCGGCACTTGCTCCAGAATCCCGCGGCCGGTTTTAGTGTGACCCGGTTCTACGGCCAACTTAAGTCCGAAGGCATGGCCTGTACGCGGGACACCTTGCATCTCCTGTTGGGGTATCTGGAGGATGCTTATCTGGCGTTTCCCGTTGAACTGCACGCCCGGTCCGCGCAGCGTCGCCGTGTGAATCCCCGCAAGGTTTACCTTGCTGACACCGGCCTGCTCAGCGCTTTTTCGCTCGGGCAGACGCCCGACCGTGGGGCGCGGCTGGAGAATCTTGTGTATTTAGCGTTGCGTTCCAAGGGCGTCCCGGTGTCGTACGGTCTCACGGAAAGCGGTCACGAGGTGGATTTTGTCTACGCTCAAGGTGGCCGGCAGCAGTTGCTTCAGGCCTGCTGGTCTATGGAACAGCCCCAAACGCGGGAGCGCGAGCTCCGGGCACTGAAGGCCATGGCGGCAGAACTGCCCGGCGCGTCCTGTACGGTTGTAGCCTGGCTGGATGAAGGCGAAGAGGCCGGCATTCCCATTGTGCCCGTCTGGAAATGGCTGCTGACGAAATGACGCCGCAACAAAGATCCAATGGTCGAATGTCGAGCCCTGCCCCAAGATGAACTCCTGTCCGCTTAAACTTTTCGTGCCTTTCGCGTGTTTCGTAGTTGCCGCTTCGACAAAGGGCAAGGTGATCTGGAACACAGGAATGCAGGAAGGGATCACCGCTAATGGACGCGAAGGTACGCGAAGCGGGGAAGCCGCGGATTCCCGCGGAC
>CAYRKB010000139.1:0-10476 GCA_964424705.1 uncultured Victivallales bacterium | reverse complement strand
CAAAGCCAGCCGGCGGAAGCCGCGGGCAAAGGGTGGATCTCCGGGAAGGGCATCAAGAGCCTGCGGAAGAAGCTGGGAGTGTCGCAGGCCGAGTTTGCCAAACTGGTCGGCGTGTCAGATCAGGCAGTCTACATTTGGGAAAGCAAGACAGAGATGTTGAAACTCCGCGCCGCGACAAAAGCCTCGGTGTTTGCCGTCAGGGGAATTGGCGCGAAGGAAGCCAGAAAACGCCTGGAAGCAATGAAGCCCAAGGCGGCACAAGCAAAGCGCGGAAAGAAGATATCCAAACGCAAAAAGTAGTCGAGTCAACTTCCGGGTCAGTCAAAGCGGGAAGCCCGCTCCGGGCTTCCGCTTTCCCGGCAGGTTCAAGAAGAAATGCATTGAGGGAACGCCATGAACGTGACGGGCAAGCTGGTTGAGATCTTTGAAACCGCGAAGATCAAAGAGACTTTTCAGAAGCGTGAGTTTGTTCTCGAATACGCGACCAACCCGAAGTATCCGGAGCTGGTTAAGTTTGAAGTGGTTCAGGACAAGTGTGCGCTGCTGGATGATTTCCGCGTCGGGCAGGATGTGTCCGTGGAGTTCGACCTGCGCGGCCGCCGGTGGACGGACCAGCAGGGGACGGTCAAGTATTTCAACACGCTGCAGGCCTGGCGCCTGGCAGCCTCCGACGTGGCGTCCGGCGACACGCAGGCGAAGCAGCCGGCTGCCCCCGACATAGACACGACGGATTACGGCGCGGGAAAAAGCGACGACATGCCGTTCTGACGAATGGACCTCACGCCCAAGACCAACGTCATTGCGCTCATCAAAGCGCACCCGTTTCTCGAAGAGTTCCTGGCCACGCTCTCCGATAGATTCAAGCTGCTCAAGAATCCCGTGATGCGCAACACGGTCGGCCGGCTGGCGACCCTGGAACAGGCGGCGGTGATGGGCGGGCTGGACGTCGCCGACCTGATCGCGCGGCTCCAGTCGGAAATCGGCCGGCGTGCCGCGTCGGGTTCAGGAGCCCGGGGCCAGCCCAGGCCCGGGTTGAGTCGTGAGGAACGCCAGGAGCTTCTGCGCGGCATCATCAGGGATCTGCACGAAGGCCTGCCTCTTGCCGCAGCGCAGGCCAGGTTCAACGAGCACTTCAGCGACGTCAGCGCCCCCGAAATTGCCGCCATGGAGCAGGCGCTCATGGCCGGCGGCGTGCCGCAGGCCGATGTAAAGCGGCTGTGCGACGTACACGTGCAGGTGTTCAAGGGGGCGCTCGACCAGTCAGCCGTTCCCCAGGTGCCGGACGGGCACCCGGTCCACACCTTCATGCTTGAAAACCGGGCCTGCGAAGCACTGCTTGCCAAGGTTGAGGCGGCCATGCAGGGGAGCGGCATCGTCCCGTCGGCAAGGAGTTTCGTTGCCGCCCTTGTGGACGATCTCTCCAAAGTCGATCTTCACTACTTGCGCAAGGAGAACCAGCTTTTCCCCCGCCTTGAGAGCCACGGCATTACCGGGCCGTCGCAGGTCATGTGGGGCATCCACGACGATATCCGCGGCATGATGAGGACGTGTCGAGCGCTTATGACAGGAGCCGACGCGGCGGCGGCCGTGGCGGAGCTGGCCCGGGCGGCGCAGGCGATTCGCGACATGATCTACAAGGAAGAGCGCATTCTCTTCCCGATGTGCCTCGAGACCCTCTCCGATGAGGACTGGCAGCTGGTGCGGGCAGGCGAGGGGGAGATCGGCTACGCTTGGATCCAGCCGCCTTCGCCCTGGCGCCCCGCCACGGGCAAGGCTCGGGACGCAGCCCCGCCCAAGGATAAGCTGCTGCTCGACACCGGCGCGCCGACGCTGGAGCAGGTCCGGCTCATATTCACCCACCTGCCCCTGGACATATCGTTCGTCGACGAAAACGACGTCGTTGTCTTCTACTCGGCCAACCGGGATCGCATCTTTCCGCGCAGCCCCGGCGTGATCGGCCGTACGGTGCAGAATTGCCACCCGCCCAGGAGCCTCGGCGCGGTGACGCGTATTCTCAATGACTTCAAGGCGGGAACCCGGGAGACGGCCGATTTCTGGATCCGCAGCCACGGCAAGCTTGTTTTCATCCGCTACATCGCCGTTCGCAACGAAGCCCGCCGCTACATCGGCTGCCTGGAGGTCACCCAGGACGTGACCGCCATCCGCGGCTTGGAAGGGGAGCGCCGCCTGCTGGACTGAGAGCAGCAGTCAGTGGGTCGGCGCGCCATGAAAGAAATGTCCGGCGCCGTTCCCGATGCCGCTTTCAGCCGCCCTGCGGCTTGCGCAAGAGCTTGTGGATCAGGTCGTAGGCGAAATGGAGCTCTTCCATCGTGCAGTGGCTCTGCACAAAGTGGCTGGTGCACAGCAGCAGCCCGCCTTCAGCCCCGAATTGTAGCACCCGTTCGATCTCGCGCTGCAGCTTCTCGTAGTCCCCGAAGCCAAGCGTGGTCTGAATATCCAGCCCGCCCATGATGGCAAAGGCTCCGTCGTACTTCCGCTTCTTTTCCGCCCAGTCCATGCCTGCTGACTCCTGGAAGGGATGCACCACCTGGTAGCCGAGCTTGACGATGCCGTCGAGGACCGACGTGACGTCGCCGTCGCTGTGGAGGCTCAGGTAGCCCTTGCGCTGCAGCACTGCGTCGCAGGTTATCTTATGATACGGATACATGAGCTTCCACCACGTGTCCGGGCTGAACAGGAGCCCGCGCTGCGCGCCCCAATCGTCGGACACATGGATCATGTCGACTCCGAGGTCCAGGCAGTTCATTGCGAAGGCGCGGTTCCATTCGGCCTGGCGCCGGTACACTTCGTGCAGCTCGGATTCATACAGGCAGAGATACATGAGATGGTTCTCAATTCCGAACGGGCCGTTCAGGGCTTCAAAGATGCCGGGCGTCTGCATGTAGACAAAACGCCCGCGCTTCGTCTTGTGATGGTCCAGCGCGTCGCGGATGCTCTGATACGCGGCCGATTCGTTGGGATCGCCCCATTCGGCGTCCAGCAGCGCGCCGGGCTCGATCGTGCCGCCATGCTGGGCCTGCAGCTTGCCGATCATCTCCCAGGAGCAGGGGTTGGGTCCGCCAAAGACGTGGGCGTAGTCGAACTCGTAGCGATCTTCGAATGCTTCGACGGAGCCGCACGCCGCGGCGATCATGCCGTCCACGTTGGCATGCAGCCATCCATACACCGGAATCCGGTCCGGCTTTCTCTTCTCGATTACTGCAATGACCCGTTCTCGCGGCAGCATGGTGTGTCCTTCCTGTTCGGCCCGTGATCCGGCTGTGCAGGAGGCACCTTAGTCTGCGAAGGCGACGAAATCAAGGCGACTTCAGAACGCGGAAGAACATCTGCGCGTTGGTGTAGGGCAGGTCCGACACGGTGACGGCGATGTTGGTGGCACAGAAGTTCGTCAGGATGGAGTCCGGCGCATTGGTCGGGACGAAGGGGGCGCCCACGCGGCTCCACGATGTGGTCAGGTTGGTTGCGCACAGCACTTCGTACACCTCGTACGGTTTCGCCTGGAATTGAACAGCGCCGTTGCTGACGGACAGGATGCGTTGTGCGGAATTCGAGTCCCTCGGGTTCATGCCGGCGATATATTCCTCCAGGTTGTTCAGGCCGTCGCCGTCGGCGTCATCGGCCGCCCGTGAATTGTCGTTCGACAGCGGGGCGCTGTGGACAAAATAGTTTGTCATCCAGTAATCCGGGATGCCGTCGTACGTCCCGTTGACATCGCGCCGGAGCGAGACCACGCGCACGCGGGCGTACGGCGAAGCATTGGTCCCGTCGGAGACCCTTAGCAGCACGCGGTCCCAATAGGTGCCCGCAGCCGGGCTGCATCGGGTCGAGAAGTTGGTGGGAACGTGCGGGGTGTAGCGGATCTTGCTGCCTGCGGCCGCGAACGCGCCGCGGTTCGTCGTGGGCTGGTAGAGCTCGATCGTCAGGTTCGTGGTTTGCAGGTCATATCCGAGAGACGCTTCGTTGACGCCCGCAACGGCCGGTGGAGAGTTGGAGGTCGTGACATCGAGCATGCGGTCAAAGGCGAACGGCGGCGTATTGGATGGATAGATCTGCTGGATCACGGGCGGATCATACGCGCCCAGCGTGGCGCCGCGGCCGTCACCGTGGATCAGGTAATACATGAGGGCCTCCTTCAAGAGCGCGTTGGTCTCTCCTGAGTCCTGGCTCGAGTGGGCCAGGTTAAGGGCGTGTCCGAGCTCGTGGCAGATCACCTCGGTGAACGTGGTGAGCGACTGGCAGCTGGTCGCAGCCGAATCGATCACGACATAGCCGCGCGTGCTCATCCGGAAATCATTCCCGGCGACGTTCCCCCCGAGATCCCAGCCGTTCGTGAGGGCGCTCGATTGGCTCGTCAGCCCCCCCATGCCGACCACTCCAGGGTCCGTAATGTAATCGTACGAGTCATGGAGCTGGATGCGGATCTTCTCGTCGCTGGCGGCCAGGGTCGCGGAGCTCGTCCCGAAGTTCTGGATGGCTTCCAGCTTGAACTTCAGGCTGGTTACGGCCGACCAGGCGTCCAGCGCCTGTCGAACAGCATTGGTTGCCTGCTGAAGCGAGATCCCGTTCGTGAGGAATTCAGCGTCGATCAAATAGGGGATCGGTTCCCCGCGGTCCGGCTGGAGGAATCGCGCGGCGTAGCCGTCGAGCATGCCGCTCAGCGACTCCGAGGCCGGACTGGTCGAGCCAGCCTGATCGGTGACATCGGCGCCGGGAATTCGCCCCTGAGCCGTAAGCTCGCGCGTTGTCGCCAGCATCGCCTGGGCGGACGGGACGGCCTCCACGCCGCCGGCCGGGCTGGCGCGCTGCAGGCGAAAAGCGCTGGCATCGCCCTGTGTGCAGCGCAGGCGCCCGCCCGCGCCGCGGACGACAAACACGAGATATTCCGCGCCGACGGCAAACCGGGGAGAGAGGTCGCAAAAATCGTTTTCGTTGTCAACCTGTCCGCCGCGATGCACAA
This sequence comes from uncultured Victivallales bacterium, assembly GCA_964424705.1. GTDB lineage: Bacteria > Verrucomicrobiota > Kiritimatiellia > UBA8416 > CAYRKB01 > CAYRKB01. The sequence continues at coordinate 5,498 of CAYRKB010000139.1, read as the reverse complement.
CTTGAACCACAGCCGGGAAGGTCCCCTTCAGCGGCTCATCCACGCGCAGGGACGTGCGGGTATAGATCAGGCCATCGGCGGAATCACGGTAGCAGGCCAAGCCCACCACCGTGCCGCGGAATATGGCGTCGGAGGCTTCGACCAGCGCGGGTGGGCTCAAGGGGATCACGGACGAGGCGTTCGCGCGCAGCGTCGCGCCCAGCAAGGCGGCCGCTGACAGAATGAATGTGAGGCTCTTCAGCGTCATAAACTGTTCTTCGTCGCCCCGGCGGCCGTTCCGGAAACCGTAAGCCAGCAATAATGCCCCGGCCATCAAATAGTTTCGTTGACGAAGGACCAGCTCCTGCGCCGCAAGGGCGCAGGGAGTCCCATTCTCAGATATCGACTACTATTCAATGGCCGGATTAGTAAGTTGGCCATGGCGGATTAAGTTTGTGATGTGCATGGTATTATGCCGGAAGAGAAGGCGTATTGCAATCGGCGACCTGCGCTCCCGCCATGTCCCGCCACCGCATGACGTGCACCGCCACATTGAACCAACCATTCTCGTTGGGCGCGGCCAGCGTGATGACCTTCATAATGCCCGGTTCGGCTTGAATCCACGTCCCGTCTCCGAGGTATGCGAGGACATGGACTCCGTTTGCGGTGACCGCGATATCGCCGGGAAGAAGCCGCGAGGCGGGGATAGAGTTGATAGAGGACGCGGCAAAGACCGGGGCGGTGGAGTGCCGGTATTGATCGCGCAAGGCGAGCGCGGAGCTGTCGTGCCACCACAAATCCAATCCGGCCCGCATGGCGCGCGGGTTCCCCGTGGTCAAGGCGGTCCGCATGTAAGCGTCTACCAGGGCGCGGCGCACCAATCCGGAGCAATCGATTCCCCGTCCATTCTCGCCGCCCCACACGTAAGGAGTGCCCTCATAGTGCCTGAGCTGCAGCACGTAGGTGGATTGCAGCCGAACTGGATCCATGCGCCTGCCGGGAAGGACGGCCGCGACTCCTACAAGAAGTCCCGCGGCCATGATGGCGAAGCTCATCCCTCGGACCGGTCGGGCCAGGAAGATGGCGAGCGCCCAGAGCCCGGGGATTGCGGCAGCGACGAAGAGGCGGAGCGCGCCATTGCTGACCGGACACGCCACGTCCGCCAGGGTCGCTGCAAGGCCAATGAACCAGGCGGCAGCAAGGCTGCGCTGAAGCGTCCACTGATACTTCCCCCGTTTCGTATCTGTCATTTCTGTCTGTCCTTCTTCCCGGCCACAGGCTGGATTGTGAACGCTTGATCTTCCAGTCCGTCGAATCTCTGGATCTTCGTTTTGCTCGTGGTGACGCGAGCGTAGACCTGCGGGCGTTAAGAAACAACCGCAAATCGAACGGCGTCAGTGAGGGGGGGGGGGCATGTGCGTTCCGGAAAGGTGTCCGTTCAGGCGCCTTTCCTTATCTCCGCGACGAGGGCGTCGTGTCTCCAGGAGCAAGCCCGGAGCGAGAACGGGCAACTCCGACTGGAGACGCGGCGACCCCGCCGCGTTCGCTCCGAGCTTCGCCGCATCTCACCCGGACGGCGATCCCCTGAACTAACATGCGCCCCAATGAGGGAGGGGCTCCCTGCGCCCTTGCGGCGCAGGATCCGCAATTAAGGCTCCTGCCGGGTAAACCGGCAGGGAGCCCCTGCCGTTCATTGAGGGAGCCCCTGCCTTTCACTGACCCACAACCACAAATCGAGTGGATGGGCGCGGCATGGTTGGACGGCGCCGTTCCTGCGCTTCGCTCTCTGCCGTCTGCCGGTGGTAGGTTCTTGCCTTCCCAACATGATTCCTTATGATTACGGCCGTAACATGGTGGAGAAATGGAAGGATCGTTTCACATGAAGGTCGCATTGGTGACAGGCGGCGGGCGCGGCATTGGCCGGGCGGTGGCCGCCCGGCTGCAGGCGGACGGGTTTCGCGTGGTCCTTTGCGACGTTGACGATCCGGCCGGCCGCGAGGCGGCGGCCGCGCTGGGCGGGGCGTGCCGGTTCGCCCACGCCGATGTCGGGCGCGAAGATGATGTGCGGAGCATGATGGACGCTGTGCGCGACACCGAAGGCCGCCTCGACCTGCTCGTCAACAACGCGGCCATCAGCCGCGGCAAGCCGCTCGCGGACCTTGCGATCGAGGACTGGAACGCTGTCCTCGCGGTCAACCTCACCGGCCCGTACCTTTGCGCGCGCCATGCGGCAGGGCTGCTGAAGGCCTCCGGCGGCTCCATCGTGAATATCGCCTCAACCCGCGCGTTCATGTCAGAAGCGAACACCGAGGCCTACTCTGCGAGCAAGGGCGGGCTGGTGGCGCTCACGCACGCGCTGGCCGCGAGCCTGGGCCCGGAGGTCCGCGTCAATTGCATCAGCCCCGGCTGGATCGACACCCGCGCCTGGCAACCGGCGGGCGCGTCTGAGCCGCCGGCCCTGACCCCTGCGGACCATGCCCAGCACCCGTGCGGGCGCGTGGGGACCCCGGAGGATGTTGCGGTGCTGGTGTCGTTCCTGGCAGACGCTCGCAACGCGTTCATCACCGGCGCCAACCTTATGGTGGACGGCGGAATGACGCGGAAGATGATATACGTCTAATAAAGGATGCCCGCTCACGCGGCCCGAACAGTAGCGGCGGAACGCAAACGCCGGCTCTCTTTCTTCTATTTGTCGGAACATTTCCGTCATGGCAGACGTCTATAGACGAACATCGTGACGCAGGAGGCACAGTATGAAGTCAGGCACGTTGATTCTTCCGCTGGTTCTTGGGGCCATTCTTTGCACGGGCGCGGAACGGGGCTCGCTCAAGGTCCAGTATCCGGGAAAGGTCGCAGATTGCCAGGGCGTATGCTCGCTGCGAGCCAAGTCGCAGGACCGGTGGACGCCCATCGCCCAGGGCATGCTCCTGGACAAGGGCGACTGGATCCGCACGGATGCGCGCGGCGCCAACGTGCTGGAAGTCCGGCTGGCCGGGGGCGACAAGGTTATCGTCGGGCCCGGCAGCCAGATCGAACTCATCGACAAGGGCGAGGTCTCCCTCATCCGCGGCGAGGCCTCCGTCATTCCCGCGGGCAAGAGCGAGCTGACCCTCGGCCTGCCCAAAGACGTCAGGAAGGACGTCCGGTCGCCCACGATGTTCCGCGCCACGGAGGACGGCTTTACCCAGCTCGAAAGTGAACCGAACTGGCTCAAGTATTTCAAAGGCGTTGAAACGCACGAGTCGATGGGCGCGCTCGTGGCGAAGGTGGAAGGCAGGGACCTGCCGCTCACAATCGGCTATCACAAGGTCACCGTTGACATCCGCGACCAGATCGCCCGCACCGTGATCGAGGAGTCGTTCGTCAACCACACCGATTCGCGCCTGGAAGGCATCTTCTACTTCCCGCTGCCCCAGGATGCGTCGATCTCCGGGTTCGCCATGTGGATAGGCGATGAGCTGGTCGAGGCCGACGTGGTCGAGAAACAGCGGGCGCGCGAGATCTACGAAACCATCCTGCGCGAAAAACGCGACCCCGGCCTGCTGGAATGGACGGGCGGCAACATCTTCAAGGCCCGCGTCTTTCCCATCTTCGCCCACTCCGAGAAGCGCATCAAGATCACCTACACGCAGGTGCTGCCGATGACGGGCAGCCGCTACAGCTACAGCTACGCCCTGCAGTCGGAGATGCTCAAGCAGACTCCGCTCCGCGAGCTGGCCCTGAAGGTCACGGTCAGTTCGGCGCTGCCGCTGAAGAGCGTGGTCTGCCCCTCCCACAACGCCCGCCTCAGCACGACCAGCCATTCCGCTGAGGTCGAGTTCGCCGCCCAGGAATACACCCCGAGCCGTGATTTTGAGGTCGAAATCGAAACCGACAGCCGTAAGAACGAGCTGGCAATCATTCCCCACAGGCGCGGCGATGACGGCTATTTCCTTCTCACCGTCAACCCGCCCGATGCGGACCCGCGCGCGAGGCCGCTGCTTGGCGACGGGGCTCCGCTGGACCTGCTGGTTGTCGCCGACACCTCGGCCTCCATGGACCGCGAACAGCGCAAGATTCAGGACCAGTTTCTTTCGTACCTGCTCGGTTCGTTGGGAAAGAAGGATCGCTTCCGGCTTGCGGCGGCGGACGCAGGCGCCGCCTGGTATGCCCCTTCGTCCACGAACGCCTCCGAGCCCGTCGTGCCCGGCATCGCGCCGACGGAAGACACCCTTGGCGCCGCCCGGGCTTTCCTGGACAGCCGCGTCTCCCTCGGCTGGACGGACATGGCGAAGGTCGCGGCGGACGTATTCAAGCAGGCCTCCGCGAACATGCATATCATCTTCATCGGCGATTGCGTGGACACGGCGGGCGACGGCGATCCCTCGTCCACGGCCAAAGCGCTCAAGCGCATCTACGAGGAGGCGGGCGGCAAAGGGACGGTCCATGCGGTCGCAACCGGCAGCAGCTTCGAGCCCGCGATCGTCAAGGCGCTCGCGAGCCTCGGCGGCGGCTCATTCCGGCGGCTGGAGGGCGAGAATCCCGCGCGCACCGGCGCGATGAACCTGCTCGAGGAACTTACCCGGCCCGGCCTGCGCAACATGAAGGTCGAGTTCAAGGGCCTGCGCACTGCGCGCGTCTATCCCGAGGAGCTGCCCAATCTGCCCGCCGGCCGCCAGCAGATCATTCTCGGCCGCTACCTGCCCGAGGGCGCAGACCAGAAGGGCATGGTCATCGTGACCGGCGAGCGTGGCGGCAAGATGGTGAAGTACGAAGCGCCTGTCATCTTGAAGGATGCCGTGTCCGGCAATGCATTCATCCCGCGGCTTTGGGCCCGCCTGCATCTTGACATGCTGCTCGGCCAGGGCCAGACCCCAGAGGTCAAGGCCGACGTCATCGCGCTTTCCGAGGAATACTACATCATGACGCCGTACACCTCGTTCCTCGTTCTCGAAAGCGACGCGGACCGCGAGCGTTTTGGTGTTACGCGCCGTTTCAAGATGCGCGACGGGGAGCGTTTCTTCGCGGACGGCCGCGACGCCGCGAAGGTTGAGCTGCGTCGCAAGCAGATGCTGCTGGCCGGCGAATGGCGGCAGGATTTGCGGCGCCAGACGCTCCGTGAGCTCATGACCCTCGGCCGGAACGTCCAGTTCTATCAGCAGCCCCAAAGACAGGATGCGTGGGCGATGAACGGCCCAGGGGCATTTGGGGGTGCTTACAAGGAAGGCGCCGTTGACAGAGGCCCGGTGGTCATGAGGGGAATCCACGCGTCAAGAGCAAGCAGCGCCGAATACAGCCTCAAAGCAAGCATATCGAGCGAAGCACGCGCGTACAAACCGGGCGGCGAATCAGGCGGCAGAGATCGGGACTACGACGGCGATGAGTCCAAGCGCGGACTGGACAATATTTCCGACCTTGGGTTCGACAAGGGCGCGGAAGGGCTGGAGGGCTACTTTGATGCCAACACAGCAGTCGACGCGGAGCCGGATGAAGAGAAAGAAACGAAGCGGAAGCCCATGGCCGATAGGGCGGAGCCCCTC
>CAYRKB010000138.1:0-10571 GCA_964424705.1 uncultured Victivallales bacterium | reverse complement strand
CGAGCTTCGCCGCATCTCCCCCGGGCGGCGATCCCCGGAACTCACATGCGCCCTATTGTGAAGAAGTTTGTCCTGCTCTTTCTTTTCGAGTTTCAATAATGTCATGCACACCGCCGACAAGAGGAGCGACCGACATGCCTGGCATCACAAGAATATGGAAATTGGCAAGCCCTTGGCTCAGGGCCGCGGCCTGCGTTGGCTTGTTGGCGGCGCTCCTTCGTCAAGTCGACGCCGGCGCACTCATTGACGCGTCTCTTCAATCCGCCACTCATTGGCCCTGGCTCGTGGCCGGGGTTGGCATGACATTCCTGGGGCTGGCGACCGGGGCTATGCGCTGGGGCAGGATTCTGACTGCGCATGGCTTTCCTTTCCCGCCACGCAAAGTGCTGCACATCACCATGGTGGGCCAGTTCTTTAACGCTTTCATGCTCGGAGCATGCGGAGGAGACGTCGCCCGCGCTTACTACGCAGCCAGAGGCCAGGAGGGGAAGAGAATGGGCGTCGTGACAACCATTCTGATGGATCGCGGAATTGGCCTCTTCAGCATGATTGTCTTCTGCTGTTTTATGATTCCCTTCCGACTTCACATCTTTCTGGACAATCAGGGGCCGCGCGACACAGGGTTCCTCATGATTGCATTCCTTCTCGGTGCGGCGGCTGGCGTATTCGTATTGTTCCGGAAGAACGTCTTCGAGCATTTCCGGTTTTTCAAGAGACTTGAAAACAACACACGGCTGGGCCCCCTGATCAGGGAAGCCTATGAAGCGCTCTTCTTGTTCAGGAGAAACCACCGCCTGCTGGTCATCTCCGCGGTGCTCTCGGTAATGAACACGGCCTTCCTGACCCTCGCTTGCTGGTGCTTCGGGCACGCCTTAGGAATAACGGTGCCCACCCTTGACTATTTCGCCTTGTTTCCAATCATCAGTGTTCTCATGGCCGTTCCCCTCACGCCCGGCAGCCTGGGCGTTCGTGAGGGGCTGTTCGTATCCCTCTTCCCGTCGGTCATGGTAGACAGACACCATGCCCTTCTGCTTTCGTTGATGGTCTACATGGGCGGTTTGTTATGGAGTTTTGTTGGAGGCATGCTCTACCTCTTCACCACGCCGAAATCTGCGCGGATCTCAGCCGACGACGACGCACGGCAACCCCTGTAATTGGCCTCCCTGCCGCCGGCCCCAGCGGCATCCTTCCTATGTCGTCGCTGCCGGGCCTCGCTCGGTCGGTCGCGGCACCCGGTTTCGCACGGATGAGAAACGCGCCATGCGCCGGCGCACCTATCTATTGTTCAGCGTCAGCCAGCCCGCAGGCAGTATAATATAATTTTAATAGCCTTTCTATCTGTCCTGCCGCACTGCGCTCAGGCTATCCCCGGGGCGGTTAGCCGATAACTGGTACGGCGAATGCTATGACAAGACCGGCTCCAAACGGTTCTAACGCGGGGGGATGCAATGGGCGAGTTGAAAGATGCATTGGGCGGCGTGTTGGTCGCTATCACTGGATTTGGCTCGGAACCCAGCTCGTGGGAGATGGTGGTTGTGTGGAGCGCGACCGCACTCGTCGCACTCGTGATCTTGAATCTGTGCTCACGCGGAGCAGGCATGCCGGCGGTGAGCTGGATTCTTGATCTGGGCGCGCTGGGCATTGTAACTGGCTTTGCGGTGGTCGCCGAAGCGCTGTCGATCCTCTATGTCCTCCCGCTCTGCGGGACTCCTGATGCCGCGCTGGCCGCACGCATCGCAGCGCCGGTTCTCTGCGTGCTTGCGCTCGGCACGCCGCTCGCCGCTTGGATCCTGCGCGGAAACTATAGCAAGACGCTGGTGTCGCTGGTGTTCGCGCTTGTCGCGGCAGTGGTGACGATCGCCGGCACAAATTCCCTTCTTGGATCAATGCGCGGCGGCTTCAACGGGATGAGCACCATCCGCGACCACAAGAATACAGAGAGCATACAGCTGCAGGCTATGCTGCGTGGATAAAACGCCAGCGGCACTGCGGGGCGGGTGGAGCGTCATCACGCAAGCCTGAACGCGGCTGGGCCAACGATCATGTCGTATTCGTACGCCGCCCTCTCGTACGCACGCCGGACCGCAACGCTGGCGCGAATGGCGCACACAGCGCAGTTCCCCCTGCACGCGTAACAAGCCGCAGCGGCCCGACGGAGGCGATACTCGCTGGTTCATCTCAGGCTGGCACCTTGCCTGCTGCCGCGCGCTTTCGCGGCAACAGCGCCGCCAGAAGAATGAGCAGCAACACCACGCCGCTGGCATTTGAGGCCCACGCAGACAGCATCGCGTGATGCACATGCGTGTGAGGAATGGCGTTTACCTTGAAGATCCAGTCAAGCACGACGCCGCAAAAGACGGCAGAAAATGCAATTGTCCCTAGATAGATCCACATCGCTCGACTTCCCAGCATCTTCCACAGGGCTGCGATCGTCGCGGCATTGGTCGCCGGCCCCGCGATCAGGAACGCCAGCGCGGCGCCCGGCGAGACCCCCTTGGCAATCAACGTGGCCGCAATCGGCACGGATGCCGTTGCGCAGACGTAGATCGGGATGCCCAGAAGCATCATGACCACGATGGCACCAATTCCGGTGCCGATCTGCCCCGCAAAGAAATCGTCCGGAATCAGGATCGAAATGACGCCGGCGACCAGCATGCCGACCAGCATGGCGCCGCTGATGTCGCGCGGCAGCGTCACAAATCCGTGGCGCAGTGCCCGCACGACAGGATGCGCCTTCTTCTTGTGGCTGCAGCATGCGTCAGAGCACTTCTCCTGCGGAAGGCCCGTGCTGACCCCCTTCTGCTCCGAGCCGGCCAGGCCGTCGGTCAGCAGCCCCCCCAGGACGCCGGTGAGAAACGCGGCAAGCGGGCGAAAGGCCGCCATGACCGGCCCGAGCAGGCTGTACGTCACGAGAATGCTGTCGACGCCGGTCTGCGGGGTAGAGAGAAGGAACGACGCAGTGGCCCCGCGGCTGGAGCCATGCTTCCGCAGCGATGCCGCGACCGGAATCACGCCGCAGGAGCATAGCGGGAGAGGCACGCCCACGAGCGCGGCCTTGAACACAGGCCAGAACCCTCGCCCGCCCAAGTGGCGTTCCACGGTCTCCGGCGTCACCAGGACGGACAGCACACCGGCGACCGCAAATCCAAACAGAAGATAGGGAGCCATAGCCGCCAACAGCGCCCACATCTCGAGAATTGCATCAGCAGTCCAGTTCCACATATCGCCTCCACAACCTTTTATCTACACCGCCATGATAGCATAAACCCTATAATCGCGTCGAGGAGTATGGCAGATAATCAGGGCAGACGATGATCCGCCTCTTGAATCTTCACGGCGAGAAAGGGGCAGAAGGGAGGGGATAGTTACTCCGGCCATTGAAAGGTGGCGTTGACGACGGACCAGCTCCCTGCCGCCCGCGGCAGGGAGCCCCCTTCTCACATATCGACTACTGTTCAATGGCCGGAGTCATAAGATGCGTCTGCCCTGACCATGCCGCTCGCTCCCGCTGGCGGGCGGCACACTGCGCCGCCGGGCGACTCATGCGCGGCAACCCTGCCAGCCTCCTCACTTCCCAGAGGCCGTCTGCTCCTTTTTGCCAGGCGGGTCCTGCCCCACAACCTTCTCAATTGTGTCGCGCAGCGCCTTCAGCTGGTATGGCTTGCCAAGGAAAGCCTGAGGCCACTCGGGATGGTCGCCCGTCATAACCTGCACCTCGTCATAGCCGCTTGCAAGAATCACCGGAATCCCGGATTCCAGCTTGCGCAGGGCAGCCAGAGTTGCCCATCCGTCCATGCCCGGCATGGTCAAGTCGCATAGTACACAATCGATCTTGGCCTGATGCTGCCGGAATATTTCCAACGCCCCGGTTCCATCCTCCGCAACAAACACGGTGAACCCCCTGAGTTGAAGCGCCGCGGCGACCACTTTGCGCACGGACAGCTCGTCATCAATCAACAACACCGTGCAGGCCTGTCCTCTGACAGAGAGTTTGCGTTCTTTCGTCTTCTCTGGCTTCGGAACCGCCTCCGATTCCGGGGCAACGGCCTTCTCCGGCACAGGAAAGAATACCCGGAAGGTGCTTCCCCGGCCCGGCCGCCCTTCGACCGTGATGGCCCCGCCGTGCGACCGAACGATGCCCAAAACCACGGCTAAACCAAGGCCGCGGCCCGTGAACTTGGTGGAGAAGAACGGGTCAAAGATCGTATCAATATCCTTACGCTCAATTCCACAACCCGTGTCCGACACTTCCAGGCAGGCGTAGGCCTGAGGCTGCGGCTCCCAGCCGATGGGAAACCTGTGCTCGACCGGAATGTCCGCAGCTGCAACGGTCTTGATGGCCAACCGCACCGTGCCTCGCGCCGCCCCGACGGCCTCACAGGCGTTGGAAAGAAGATTGCTCAGGATCTGCTGCACCTGGCTTGCGTCCGCAGAAACAATAGGACCCGTCTCGGGCAGGTCTCTCTTGAATTCCACGTTCGCGGGCTTGTCGGCACTCAACACGGGCAGCGTCTGGTGGCAGATTCTGGAAAGATCCAGCAGTGCGTGCCTGCCATTCGTCTGCCCGAGGTACGTCTGCATCGACCGGCTCACTTCCGCCGCCCGATGGGCGGCGTGCAATGCGGCGCTCATGGCCGCGAAGGAGGCGGAACTCCTCGGCAAATCATCCATGGCCAGTTCCAGATTGCCCATCACCGCCATCAACTTGTTGTTGAACAGGTGGGCAACCGCCCCTGCCATACGGCCCAGGCTTTCGGCCTTCTGGAGCCTCTGTCTTTCGGCCACCCGTTTCACAATCTCCTCCGCCGCACGCTTGCGCTCGGTGATATCGTGCACGGTGACGATAATGCGTTCGGCATTTTCCAGGGCTGTGAATCGGAGACTGACCTCGACCCAGAACAGATCGCCGTTCTTTCGCCTGGCGCGCCACTCAAAAGTCTGGGGGCCGAGCCTGCGCGTCTTCTCATGCCAAGCTAACGCCTCCGCCTGGGAATAGGGGGACGACCCCTCGCTGAGCGTGCCGATCGGCGTGCAAAGAAGCTCCTCCCGCGCATAGCCATACAACTCGCTCATGCGCCGGTTGGCGTCCATGATCTGGCCTGTCTCGGGATCTTCCACGCAAATGCCGTCGGTGGTCGAGTCGAGCACGGCTCGCAGGTAGTCACGGCTCTCCCTCAGCTCATCTGCGGTGCGCCTGAGCTCGGTGATATCACGGAACGACCACACCCGGCCGATCCTGCTGCCATTCAGTACCATCGGGATGGAATAGCGCTGAAAACAGCGGCCATCCTTGAAAGGAAGAAGGTCCATGGAGGCGTCGTCCGAGTCATACAGCGCGTCCACTTTCTCCAAAAACGCCGTGGGATCCGCAAGCTGACTCAGCACCGCGTTAAGCAACGCCGCGTCGTCGCGCTGCTCAACAAGCAACCAGGGGAGCCGCCAGAGCTCGGCGAAACGGCGATTGACCTGCACAACCTTCCCTTTGCTGTCCACAGCGAGAATGCCATCGGCGGCGGACTCAAGCGTGGCCCGAAGAGTCGCTTCGCTCTCGCGCAGAGCCCTCTCGATCCGTCTGCGCTCGGTAATGTCGCGCAAGAAGGACTGGAACGTTCCGTCGGGCATCATTCTGGAACGCATTTCGACGGGCAGTCTGCTCCCGTCAGGGCGGAGCACGTTGCGCTCGTTGGTCAGCAGCTGTCCCTGTTTCACAAGATCGAACCGCAGAGGGTTGGCCGCCAGCTCGCCCGGGTCAAACAGGTCCGAGATGTGCAAGCCGAGCAATTCATTCAGCTGCCTGCCGACCAGCGCCCGAGCGCGTCCATTGGCGTAGGTTATCTTTCCCTCGGGACATCCCTTGAGTATTCCGTCCACGGCAAGCTCGATGTCCTGAATGCCCTGGTTCCGGCGCAGGTTCTCGCACTCCAGCTCCAGCTCGACTTGCCTTACGCGCAATTGGCGCACGAAGTGCTCCACATCGCCGGGCTCCGCCGGAATAGCGACGGCGGGCCATGCCGCGAGCAATTCCTCAGCGCGTCGCCGAAGGTCGGGAGGAACCGTGTTTCCAATGCCGGATTGATCTTCTTGCATGGCGGCCTCCAAGGGTCTGGTCAGCCAAAACAACGCGACTGTAAAGCACCTTGCTATCGTGCTGTTTACAAACATTGCCAGCGCGTGTCAACCCCATATCGCAGTTGACTTCACACCCTCCATTTTCTACCGTTCGCCGGTCGATCAATTAAAAGGAAGCCCGAAAGGAACCCCATGGACAGGACCGATATTGATCAGCGTCACCTTGACACGAGCCTCCCACTCTCCCAGCGCGTAGACCTTCTCGTTTCGCAGATGACGCTGCGCGAGAAGATCGCCCAGACGCTCCACGCGGCGCCGCCGATCCCACGCTTGAGCGTGCCGGCCTACAACTGGTGGAACGAGTGCCTGCATGGCGTCGGGCGGGCCGGCCGGGCCACGGTGTTTCCGCAAGCCATCGGTCTCGCAGCCGCCTTCGACGTTCCGCTTATCGGGAAGATCGCCGACGTGATTGCGGACGAGGCGCGCGCAAAGCACAACCTCGCACTGCGCACGGAGCCCTTGGAGTGGTACTTCGGCCTCACCTTCTGGTCTCCGAACATCAACATCTTCCGCGATCCCCGCTGGGGCCGCGGCCAGGAAACGTACGGAGAGGACCCCTACCTGACCGCCCGCATGGGCGTGGCGTTCGTCAAGGGCCTGCAGGGCAACGACCCGAAGTATCTGAAGCTGGTGGCGACGCCAAAGCACTATGCCGTGCACAGCGGGCCCGAGCCGGAAAGGCACAGCTTCGACGCCGTGGTGAACCAGCGCGATCTGCGCGAGACCTATCTGCCGGCCTTCAAGGCCTGCGTGCAGGAGGGCAAGGCGTATTCCATCATGGGCGCGTACAACCGCACCAACGGCGAGCCGTGCTGCGGCAGCGTTACGCTGCTGCAGAAGATCCTGCGCGAGGAATGGGGCTTTGAAGGCTTCGTGGTCTCCGATTGCGGCGGCATCCATGATTTCCACGCCAACCACAAGGTGACCGCGACGCCGGAAGAGTCCGTCGCCATGGCGGTGCGCAACGGCTGCGACCTCAACTGCGGCGACACCTATGTGCGCCTGCTCGAAGCCGTCGGCCAGGGGCTCATCACGGAGCAGGAGATCGATGTATCCGTGAAGCGGCTCTTTACCGCGCGATTCAAGCTCGGCATGTTCGACCCGCAGGAGCAGGTTCCGTTCTCCAGAATCCCGGCCAGCGTCGTCCACTGCAAGAAGCATGTCGCCCTTGCGCGGCGCGCGGCGAGGGAGTCGATCGTGCTGCTAAAGAACGAGAGCAACCTCCTGCCCCTCAAGAAAGACATACGGAACATCGCCGTGGTCGGCCCCAACGCCCTAGCCACGGACGTGCTATGGGGGAACTACAACGGGTTTGCCCCCGAGATGGCCACAATCTTCGAGGGCATCATCGGCGCGGTGTCAGAGGGGACCCAGGTCAGTTACACGCGCGGCTGCGAAGCGGGCGGCAAGCGCGCCGTGAACATGGGCGAGATCGAATGGAACACGGCCGGCGCAGACGTCATTATCGCCGTCATGGGATTCACCCCGGCGCTGGAAGGCGAAGAAGGGGCGACGCTGTACGACGAGGAGCCGGGCGGCGGAGGCGACCGGCTGCGAATCGGCCTGCCCGGCCTGCAGACGGAGGTCCTGCAGAAACTGCACTCGCTCAAGAAACCGGTCATCCTGGTGCTCACCGGCGGCAGTCCGATCGAGTTGGAGTGGGCCGCCGCGAATCTTCCCGCCATTGTCATGAGCTGGTATCCCGGCGAGCAGGGCGGGCGCGCCGTGGCGGATGTGCTATTCGGGGATTACAGCCCCGCCGGCCGGCTCCCTGTGACCTTTGTCAAGTCACTCGACCAGCTTCCCCCGTTCAAGGAATACAGCATGAAGGGCCGCACCTACCGGTTCATGACCGAGAAGCCGCTATATCCGTTCGGCTACGGATTGAGCTACACCACTTTTGACTATTCGAGTATTCAGGTGGACAAGGCTCGGATTTCGAGGCGGGGATCGGTCACGGTAAGCGTGGACGTCAAGAATACCGGTCTTCGGGACGGCGACGAAGTCGTGCAATTGTACGTGAGCGACGTGGAGGCCTCCGTGCCGGTGCCCCTCCGCCACATGGAAGGCGTGCAGCGCATCCACCTTAAGGCGGGCGAGAAGAGGACGATCCGCTTCGTCGTGAAGTCCGCGCAGCTTGCGGCGTTCGACGACACTGGCCGGCCATTTGTTGAGCCGGGCGAGTTCGCGATCTCCGTCGGCGGCGGCCAGCCCGGCGAGCCGGGCAGCGGCGGCGCAACGATAACCGTCACCGTGAAATAGCCGCGGTCAGGGCGCCGGATTTTCAAGGACCGCGCGAATGCGGCGGACGCCGGCGCTGGAGGATTCTTCCTTCACGATCCGGAATTGCCCCAGCTCGGCCGTGCGCTTCACGTGCGGCCCGCCGCAGACCTCCATCGAGAAGTCGCCGACGGAATAGACCTTCACCTGCTCACCGTACTTCGCCGCGAAGAGGGCCATGGCGCCGCGGCTGCGGGCTTCCTCGATCGTCATCATCTCCATGCTCACGGGCAGGTCGCGGCGGATTGCACCGTTCACAAGCTCCTCCACGTTGCGAAGCTGCTCGTCCGTCATCTTATCGGTGTGAACGAAGTCAAAGCGCAGCCGCTCGATGGTGATGTTGGACCCCTTCTGTTTGACATGGTCGCCCAGCACCATCTGCAGGCTCTTATGCAGCAGGTGGGTTGCGGTGTGCAGGCGCGTCGTGGCCTCCGAATCGTCGGCCAGCCCGCCCTTGAACGCCTTGTCGGCTCCCTGCTTGGAGACTTCCTTGTGCGTGTCGAACGCCTTGGCGAAACCTTCGTGGTCGACTGACAGCCCCTGCTCGCGGCAGATCTCCTCGGTAAATTCCAGGGGGAATCCGCAGGTGTCGTAGAGGCGGAACGCGACGCGGCCGGGCACAAGGGTCTGGTGGTTGTTTCTGAGATGTTCCAGCACCTTGTCGAGCTCGGCCATGCCACGGCTGAGCGTCTTCTCAAACTTCTCTTCCTCCGCCGCCAACTCGCCTACAATCCGCCCGCGGTTGGTTTCGAGCTCGGGGTAGCTGGCACGGTAATTGTCTATGACAGCCTCCGCAACGGGCCGCGCAAAGCCTTCCTTGAGCCCGAGGCTCTTTGCGTACCGCACCGCGCGACGAATGAGCCTCCTCAGCACGTAGCCCTGCCCCAGGTTGCCTGGCACAATTCCGTGCTCGTCGCCAATGATGAACACGGAGCTGCGCAGGTGGTCCGCCACCACGCGGAACGCGCGCTCCGTGGCGGGGTCCGCGTCGCGCCGGATCCCGCAGCCGTCTTCGATCACGGCCATCACGGGCTCGAAAAGCTCCGTCGCGTATACCGTGCGCCGCCCCTGCAGCATGGCGATCGTTCGCTCCACTCCCATGCCGGTATCGACGTTGTGCCGGGCAAGCTTGATGAACGCGCCGTCCGCCGTCTTCTCGTACTGCATGAAGACGTCGTTCCAGATCTCGAAGAACTTGCCGCAGGAACAGCCCGGGCGGCAGGCCGGGCCGCACGCCCCCTTGCCGGTATCCACGAACATCTCCGTGTCCGGCCCGCACGGGCCGGTCTGCCCGGCGGGGCCCCACCAATTGTCCTTGATCGGCAGCGCAAAGATGCGTCCCTCGGGAATGCCAAGCTTCTTCCAGATCGCGATCGACTCGTCGTCCCTTGGGACCTGCGCATTGCCCTCGAACACGGTCACCGCGAGCTGGTCCGTTTTGAACCCCAGGCAATCCTTCGCTGTCAGAAACTCGAACGAGAAGGCGATTGCCTCTTCCTTGAAATAGTCGCCCAGGGACCAGTTTCCGAGCATCTCGAAGAACGTCAGGTGCGACGCGTCGCCCACGTCGTCGATATCGCCCGTGCGAATGCACTTCTGACAGTCGCACAGGCGCTTCCCGGACGGGTGCGGCTCGCCCAGCAGGTACGGGACGAGCGGATGCATGCCCGCCGTGGTAAAAAGGACGGTCGGATCGTTCTGCGGGATCAGCGAACTGCCCGAAATGACCGCATGCCCCTTGCCCTTGAAGAACTCGAGATACCGGCTGCGCAGTTCGTCCGCTCTCATTTCTTCTCCACGACCTTCTCTTTGATCTTTTCGACGATCTTCTGAGCCATCTCGGGGTTGCCCTCCAGGAAATCCCTGGCTCCCTCGTGCCCTTGCCCGATCTGATCGTTTTCAAACGACAGCCATGAGCCGCGCTTGGAGATCACGCCGTGCTCGACGCCCGAGTCGACGATCGACCCCGCCCACGAGATTCCCCGCGCGTACAGAATGTCAAACTCCGCCTCCCTGAACGGCGGGGCCATCTTGTTCTTCACCACTTTCACGCGCGTCCGGTTGCCCACCACCTTGCCCGCGGGGTCCTTGATCGATGCGGTGCGACGGATGTCCAGCCGCATCGAGGTGTAGAACTTCAGGGCCCGTCCGCCAGGCGTGGT
>CAYRKB010000137.1:0-10613 GCA_964424705.1 uncultured Victivallales bacterium | reverse complement strand
ACCGTCGTGGCCGGAACGATCTTGGGGGGCGCATTGGTCCAGCCCCGCCCGCCGCCGGCCTTGGGGCCCTTCTT
Source organism: uncultured Victivallales bacterium (assembly GCA_964424705.1). Classification (GTDB taxonomy): domain Bacteria; phylum Verrucomicrobiota; class Kiritimatiellia; order UBA8416; family CAYRKB01; genus CAYRKB01. Next base: position 10,539 of record CAYRKB010000137.1, on the reverse strand, counting down.
CACAGCGGCTTCGACCTTTTCGGTCGTCGTGCCGAAGAGCTCCAGCTGGCCCAGGGAGAAGCCGGCCGGATTGGTCGGATCGGGAACTTCCATCGTGTTGCCGTTAAAGGCCGCCGCGCTCACGAAGCGGAACCAGGTGTAGGCTTTCGGCTTGGCATAGTCGGCCTTCTTGATCGTCTTGCCCTTCAGCTTGGCCGCGAGGCTCTTCACATCCTCGGGGGAGACAACCTTGTACATGTCCTCAGACGTGAAACAGGTGTACAGGAGCACTTCACTGCGGGGGTAGACACGGAGAGGGCTCTCTTCCCGGCTGGCGGCATTGCAGCGGACGATGTCTGTCCAATCGCCGTCTTTGCCCGTATTGGAGCCCTGGAGTGCCCACGTCTTCGGATCGCGCTCAGGCTTGTCGGTGCTGCTGGCGATCGTGAAGTGCGTCAGGGTGTAGGCGTGCTTGAGCTGGACGGCGATATGGTACGGGGCCGCTTCGGTCGGGCCACCATAGCCGCCGTCGCAGAAGGACACGTACCACTTCTTGTTGTCGGGGTCGTTCAGGAAGACCGCCACGGCCGGTGTGCCGACCCAGCTCTGATAGGGGTGCTTCTGATGCGGGGGTTCGCCGGGCTTATTGTTGGCCGGCCAGCAGGTCATATTGGCCCACGTGGCGTTCTTGGGAACCATCTCCTCCTGAGGCTTTCCCTGTCCCGGATCCATCGACAGCTCGACGGAGTCCGTCGGGTCTGTCAGGTCGCCGCCGAGAAGACTCGCGGTGCCCGCGCCCAGAGTTTCATACGCAGGGGCCTTCTGCAAAGCCAGCGTCCACACGAAGATCGACAGACCCAGACTCAGTAGCAATGCCATTCTTCTCATTTTGAGGTTCCCTTCGCGCAACAGTCGTTGTTTCGCACCGCGTGAATACTCGAGGGCGCTGATATTATTGCTTTCCCTCAGCCACTGCAACTACAGCGTTGCTCCTTTTTTTCTTTTTCTTCCCACCCCGAATACTAATCCGGCCATTTAATAGTAGTCGATATGTGAGCACAGGGCTCCCTGCGCCCTTGCGGCGCAGGAGCCGAAATTCAGGCACCTGCTGCACAAGGCGGCAGGGAGCCGGTCCTTCGTCAACGAAACTATTTAATGGCCGGGGTAATAAGAGGCCCGGGGCGAGCGTTCTTGAAGCGCATCGATAAGCAGGGCGACATCCTGTCCCTTCCAATGGCCCGGACGTCTTCACGGAACGGCCTTTCCCGTGGCCCCGCGACACCGGCGTCATATGCGACGCCGGGCAGGCGCCATTGGCCCGCAGCCGGGCGACAGCACCCCCCCCGTCGAGAGAGGGCCGGCGGCAAGAATATGGCGCCCCCGCCACGTTCCCTGGCTCCTCCTCTTGCACCCCGCGACCAGGGCGTCGCGACTCCAGAAGCAAGCCGGGAGCGACAACGGGCAACTCCGACTGGAGATGCGGCGACCCCGCCGCGTTCTCTCCGGGCTTCGCCGCATCTCCCCCGGGCGGCGATCCCCGGAACGCACATTCTCCCTCTGCTCTGCCGCACTGCAAACAAAAGCTGGCCGTCGTTGCGCGCCCAGCCAGCCTTTTCCATTCGTTCCTTCGCTACTACTCGGCCTTGGTCGCATCGCCGGAGTTCGTGTCTTTCGCCGGCGGCTTGGCCGTCCCGCTTCCGGCTTTGCGCTTGGCTTCCACCTTCTTGCCGAATGCTTCGCGCGCAGCCTTCGCTCTCTCGTTGAATCTGTTGCGCTCGGCTTCCTGCTGTGCGCGGAAGGCCTGCCGCTTGGCGCTCTGCCGCTCATCAAACGCTTTGCCCTCTGCCTTCATTCTCTCACAGAAGGCGGCGTTCTCTGCCTTCTGTTTCTCCTGAAAGGCCTTGCGCTCAGCGTTCCGCTTTTCACGGAACGCGTGCCGCCCACCCTCTTTCGCCCCGCCCTTTCCAACGCAAGCTACGTCAGCCGAACCGCTCGCCACGGTCGAGGTGGTCGCATTCTCGGCAAGGACAGGACCCGCCAAAGCGAATAGAAGACCCATGACCGCCGCTCCTTCTGCCATCCGTCTCATACCTTCTCCTTCTGTATGCTGTCGTCCGCCACGCTTCTCTTTCCCTGCGGCATTCGCGCCGTGCCACTACAACGGACAGCGTGTCTCGTTTATTGTGAGCAGGAGAATGAACGTGCCGTCGCGCAGGAGAAGGCCCGGTTATCAGGCTTCCTGCATCAGCCTCGGCTGGAATGCTTCACCATCGCCTCTTCCAGCCGCCGAAACTGATTCTCCAGATCAGGCAGGCGTTGTCGGACGGCCTCCACATCGCCGGCTCTCCCGAATTTTTCCAACTCGAAGGCCACCTCGCAAAGCGCCTCGCCGCCCACGTTGGATGATGCGCCCCTGATCGTGTGGCACTGGCGCTCGACTCCTGCGACATCACCCGCCTTCACATAACATCGCAACGCCTCGATTTGACAAGGAAGATCCTCCAGAAACCCGCCTACCACCGTCCTGGCCAGAGCCTCATCATTCATCAACCGGGCCATCATGCCAGCCCTGTCGAAGACCTCCGGTCCCCGGCCGCCGACCTCTCCCTTCTGATCTGGACCGATCTCTGCCATCTGGCCTCCGGCCTCTCTCTTCATCGGCAGCCACTTCTCCAGCACTTCAATCAGCGCATTGGGCAACACCGGCTTGGAGATGTAGTCGTTCATGCCCGACTCCAAACAGCGTTCACGATCGCCCTGTAACGCATGAGCCGTCATCGCAATGATCGGAACGCCCGCTCTCGACCTCACCTTCTCGCGTTCCCGAATCCGTCTTGTCGCTTCAAACCCGTCCATAACGGGCATCTGAACGTCCATCAGGATCAGGTCGTATGAAAGAGTGTGGATGGCCGTAACGGCTTCTTCTCCATTCGCCACGGCATCCGCGCGCAACCCGAGTTTCTTCAGAATACCCAGCGACACCTGCTGATTCGTGATATTATCCTCCACGACCAGAATGCGCGCATTGCGGCCGGCGAACCGGTCACGGGGCTCGCCTGCAGGCTTGCGGACCGCGGGGGTCGAGGCCGGAGCTGATCCAGCCAGCACCTTGGACAAAATGCCTTTGAGCTCATTGTGCCGTACCGGCTTGGTTGTGTATGCCGCAAAACCAATCTCCTCAAAATGCCGTGCGTCACCCCGCGCTCCGATTGACGTCAACATCACCAGCGGGACCTCCGCCAGACGCCTGTCGGCCTTGATGACCCGCCCCAGCGTCTCCCCGTCCATGCCGGGCATCTGCATATCGAGCACCGCGACCCGGAAGCGATCATTCTCGTCCATCGCCCGACTGAGCGCCTGGATTGCTGCAGGGCCGTTATCCGCAGTTGACGGACGCATCCCCCAGCCGCTCAGCCGCGTTGTCAGAATCTCACGGCTGGTTGCATTGTCGTCCACGATCAGCACACGCACTCCGCGCAGATCGGCCGGCTGGCCACTTTCCACCTGCGCGCCCGCCGCCTGCCTGCTCAGCCTTACCGTAAACCAGAACTCCGAACCCTTTCCGTCAACGCTTTTCACTCCGATCTCCCCGCCCATGAGCTCCGCCAGCTGCTTGGAAATAGCCAGCCCGAGCCCTGTTCCGCCATACTGCCGCGTGGTCGAAGCATCTGCCTGGCTGAACTTCTCGAAGAGAAGGCCTATCTTGTCAGCCGGAATGCCTATTCCGGTATCAGAAACCGCAAAACGCAGCTGCACATCATCATCATGCGATTCCACAAGCGAGACCCGGACGGCCACCTCGCCGGACTTGGTGAACTTGATGGCATTGCCGGTCAGGTTCGTAAGAATCTGGCGTAATCGACCGGGATCTCCGCATAACATCAACGGAACCGCTGGATCCACAGCACAGATAAGTTCCAGCCCCTTCTCCTGCGCCGGCACGCCCAACGTTACGGCAAAGTCATCCAGCAGCGTCATAAGCTCGAAGGGCAAAAGCTCAAGGCTGAGTTTATTCGCCTCCATTTTCGAGATATCGAGAATGTCGTTGATCAAAGCAAGAAGAGCCTCGCCGCTGGCGCGGACCGTCTCCGCATATCTCCTCTGCTCATCGTTCAGCTCCGTATCCAGCAGCAGGCCTGTCATGCCGATCACCCCGTTCATCGGGGTCCGGATCTCATGGCTCATATTGGCAAGGAACTCGCTCTTGGCAACGTTTGCCGCTTCTGCCCGAACGGCCATCTCGTTGGCCCGCGCGACAGCATTCTCGAGACGGACATTCGTCGCCAGGATGTCCGCTTCGGCCTGCTTGGAGGCTGTGATATCGTGCAGTATGCCGACAGCGTGCCATTTGCCCTCAATTGAGACCGCCGACAAAGACAGCGCCACATAGATCTCCCGGCCGTCCTTTCTGCGTGCGGCAAGTTCAAGTGTCTTGCCGATGGCATTGCCCTGCCCTGTCTTCTGAAACGGCGGGAAGGCGGCATGGTGAGCCGGAAGAAATCGCTCTGGCACAATCAGAGCATGAAGATTGCGGCCGAATGCCTCCTTATGCGTGTAGCCAAGGGTGCTTTCCGCGGCCGGATTCCAATATGACACGTTGCCGTTGTTGTCGATCATCAGGATGGCATCATGGGCTGAATTCATGATGGCACGGAACGTCTCCGCGCTCTCCTGCAGCGATTTCTGCTGAGTGAGGATGCTGCGGTCGGCACGGCGAAGCATGACATAAACGACGCATAGCAAAAGAGCCAGCAGAACCACGGCAGCGGAGCCCGCAAGGAACAGCAGGCGCGCGAAGGCCGCCTTATCGGCTGTGACGTCGTGCATGATCAGCAAGTCGCCCACCTCCTGGCCAGACGCATCTTGAAGGGGAGTGGATGACGCCACAAACACCTTCCCGTCAAAGGCGATCTCCTGCTCCTTTGCACCGTCGGCATGGCCGCCCGACATCTCGTTGGCCCACGAGAGGAAGGCATCCGGCAAGAAGCCCTGCGAGGCGTAGATCACCGCGTTACTGGGAAGGCGGTCCCATTCGGCACTACGCCCGAGCAGACGCATGCCCTCCTCCCAGACCTGGCGGTTCAAGAACTCTTTACCGATGACCACGGCCAATTGGTTGCCGCTTCTCACGCGCATCTCTTCCAGTACATCCTCAATCTCTTTGCCCAGTTCAACATAGCCGACAAGCGCGCCGTTACCAAAGACAGGCTGCACCACCCGTAGCGTGAAAGTGCCGAGCGGCCCCAGATCGAGCCCTGAAGCGGCCTTGCCCGTCCGTTCGGCTTCCAGCGCCGTGAAACGGTTGATGATGTCGCCGCGTTTTTCCGGCTTATGCACACGCAGAAGACAGACACGATGCGCGTCAAAGAAATAGAAATGCGTGAGGTGGCTGCTTCTGCGCAGGTTCTCGAACACGGGCGCCCAAACCGTCAGCAGGCGGTCGGCAGCCCCCTCTCGCAAGGCCTCTTGCACACCTGGATCGGCGGCAATGGGCTGTGCGGCCAGGGCCAGACCGAAGGCCTGCTGCTCCAGGGCCACGATCAGATCGCCTGCAACTCCTGAAGTATTGTCTGCGACATGAGTCTTCTGTTTCTCCTGATACTGTTGCAACAGAGTCACCCCGGCCCCGGCCAGCAGCAGAAACACGATCGCAGCCAGAGGCAGCATGAGGAGATGCAGGACAGGCCTGGGCGATGCATCGCCGCGGCGGGCGGCAGCAAAAGCGGACAATATACCGATGGCTGCAATAAGCATCATCCCAACGGGCAGAGCCACTCTGGCGGCAATTTCGCCTTTCCAGGCGCTGGCATCAACATCAACGCCCAGCACAGCAACCACGGCGCCGGCCTGCTCGTCAATTACAGGAATCAGCGCTGAAACCCAGGTGCCCCAGCGGTCCGTGTACGGACCTTCGGTGGCAGGCTTGCCGCTGTCAAACACCTGCTGAAACGATTTCGGGGCCTCCTCGTATACCTGCCCGGGAGGGGCATGATCTTTGGACGTTAACGGCTCGGTGTCCAGGTAGAAGAAAACAGCGCCATCGCTCTTGCGGCCCATCAGGTAGATCCAGCGCCATCCGCTGTTTACGGAACAGACAGCCTTGATCTGCTCTGTAATCCGCTGGTATTCAGGCTTGTCCAGGTCTGCAGCTGTGCTGCTGAGTGCCTTGACCTGCGCGACGTTCAGAGCCTTCGCCACCGTCATCGCCTTCTGCAACTGCTCGGCGCGCATGGCCCCGTCGGCCCGAGAAACCAGCCACCATGTAACCAACACTCCTGCGGCCAGCGCCGTTGCAGCCAGTCCGACCGCCAATGAGCGGCGTACATTGCTCCGGGCTATCACTTCTTTCCCCCACACCGTGTGACCGTATAGCGTTCACTGGCCGTGCTGAAGACCCAGCCGGCACCTGACTCCCGCTCACCACCAGCGTTAACGGATTTGGACATACACCCGTCCTTCCTGCTGCCTGCGGCTCGCGATTGCGTCCGACGCAATCGCTCCGCATCCTAAACTTTTCGGGAGTCTATTCTCTTTCCATTCAGGTGTATAGGACCAAGCGTGAAAGGTGAACGGTATGAACGACAGGGCTGCGGGTGGCGCCCGGGCCCGGCAGATGCGCCGCGCCGCGATTCCAACGTTTCAGCTGTCAGCCCGTTGACACAACGAGCGGCAGAAAGGGGCGGCACGAAATCAGGAAGAAGGAACGTTCCTCACAACTCGCTCGATTGTGTCGCGCAGCGCCCTCAAATGGTAAGGCTTGCCCAGAAAGGCCTGGGGCCACTCGGGATGCTCGCCGGTCATAACCTGGGCCTCATCGTAGCCGCTCGCCAGGATCGCCGGAATTCCGGGTTTCAGCTTGCGCAGAGCCGTCAGAGTTTCCCACCCATTCATGCCTGGCATGGTCAAATCGCTCACCACGCAATCGATCGTGGCCGAATGCCGGCGCAAGATATCGACGGCCCCGGCTCCGTCCTCCGCGACGAGCACGGTGAACCCCATGTGCTGCAGCATCGTGGCAACCACTTTTCGCAACGGCAGCTCGTCCTCGACCAGCAACACCGTGCAGGCCCAGGCGCCGCCCGTGCGCTTGCCGGCCTTTGCCCCCCCAGCCTTCTGGTCCGGAGCGACATACTCCAGCGCGACGGCTTCCTCTGAAACGGGGAAGAATACCCGAAAGAGGCTCCCTCTGCCCGCATTTCTGTCGACTGTAATCGACCCGTCATGCGACCGCACGATACCCGCCACCACGGCCAAGCCGAGGCCACGGCCCGTGAACTTCGTGGAATAGAATGGGTCGAAGAGCAAATCACCATCCTTGAGCACAATGCCACAGCCCGTGTCCGAGATTTCCAGGCAGGCATACGTTTTTGCCTTCGGCATCCAGTCGCTGGGAAACCGGTGTTCGCCATGAATGGCGGCGGCAGCAACAACCTTGACAGCTACGCGCACGACGCCATCCTTCGCCCCGAATGCCTCAAATGCATTGGTCAGAAGATTGCATAGGATCTGCTGCACCTGGCTTGCGTCGGCCGAAATGACGGGGCCCGGTTCGGGCAGGTCGGTCTGCACCTCCACGTTCTCCGGCTTGTCGGCACTCAGCACCGGCAGCGCTCGAATGCAGACGCTGGAAAGATCCAGCAGTGCGTGCAGGCCTGTCGTCTGCCCAAGGTACGTATTCATCGACCGGCTCACGTCCGCCGCCCTGTGAACCGCGTACAAGGCGGCGCGCATCGCCGCGAACGACGCGGAGCTCCGCGGCGAATCCTCCATGGCCAGTTCCAGATGGCCCATCACCGCCATCAGCTTGTTGTTGAAGTGATGCGCGACGCCTCCCGCCATGCGTCCCAGGCTCTCTGCCTTCTGTAGTCGCTGCATCTCCGCATCCGCACGCTTGCGCTCGGTAATGTCGATCAGGACGATGCGCCACCTCGGATTGTCCGCGGCATCCCTGGCGACGACGGACTCGACCCGCACCCAGAATACCGTTCCATCCTTCTTCACCATCCTGAGTTCGCAGGCCTGCGGGCTGCCCGTTTCAACCAGCCGTTTGCGATGCAGATAATAGAGCTCCTGGTCTTCCTTGATAACGAACGAGGCGAAACGTCTCGTGACCAGCGCGCCCCGAGGCACGCCAAGGAGGGTGGTAGCGGTGAGGTTGACCTCGAGGATGAGCCCCTGTTCGCTGAGGGTGCAATAGGCCACGGGGGCGTAGTCGTAGAGGTCGACGTAGCGAGCCCGCTGGGCGTCCAGTTCGGCCTGGGTGTGGCGCAGCTCCTCGTTCTGGATTTCCAGTTCGATCTGGTGGATGCGCAGTTCGTGCAAAGTTCGCTCAGCATCGCCCGGCGTGGCCGAGGTTGACAACGCGGGCTGCACTGCAAATTGCTCCTCCGCCCGCCGGCGAAGATCGGAAGCCGCTTGCGCGTTGGAGACTTCGCCGACGGGGTCTTGCTCTTTCATGGCAGCCATCTTTCCTGATTCATGATAATCCACTCAGACTCTACGTCGCCACCGAAATCGCCCCGCCACAGTCCTTCTTCCTATGCCCAAAGTCCGACCTGCGCTGGCCGGCATTTATGGCGTGGAACGGCACGGCAAACAATCTCGCTGGCACCTTACACTCTGTCGGCGGCCTTCCGCCATCGGCTACCCCCCTAGATTTCAGGTCGGAAAGCCTTAGGCAAGACGACAACGGCACCACCAGTCGACCACGACATGCACGGCACCCATCTTGGCATGGTCCACGGATGTGGGGCCGCGCGCCGTTGAAGTCGTCATCTCAGCACTGACGGCACCGGTTTCAAAAGCGATAAGCATCTCGCTAAAGCCCGGAAGTCGGGGACAATGGGCACATCAGCCGTTCTTCTGGCCAATATTGTTAGCCCACTAGCGGAGAGATCATCGACCACCTCGGCGGAATTCCTGATCGCGCTGCTTCTGAACAGCAATTCGTAAGCAAACAACTGCTGGTGGCGGTCGATGATCGGCTGGCAGCCGATGAAACTCTCTTCGCTGATCACGTCGTTCATGGCTGGAAGAGCGTCTCGATATCGGTGCGGAACGGGGCGGCGGGAAGGCCTTCCTTGTTCATCAGGTTGGGCAGCGCCTCCTGATCCCACGCGAATCGGACGGCCACGGGTCTGGCCACCTGCGGGCTGGTCACAACGACGGTGTTTCTGACGATCCCGGCCGTGGCTTCGACGAACTTCCTGTCTTCGCCGGCAATGGCGAAGTGGGTGAGCGCCCTGCCGTCCCGGGCTACGAGGCCGCTGCCGGCGTGGTCAAAGGTGATGCGGATCGTGTTGCCCTTCACGCGCGCGAACTTGAAGAGCGGACCGGAATAGACGAGGTCTTTCCTGCCGTAATCCTTCGCCAGCGCCCACAGCGCCAGGCGTCTCCCCACTTCCTGCTTGTTGCGCGGATGTATATCGTCAGGAGTCACGATGTCGTTGATGACCGCCATCCCTGTTTTGGGCACGAGCCCCAGCACCTTGGTTTGCATCTCGCACAAGCGGGGCAGGCGGTCAGGCGGCCGGCTGTACCTGAACGGGGCGATCTGCACGAAATAGAAAGGGAACGGCTGGCCCCACAGTTGTCGCCAGCCCTCGATCAGCGCGCGCATGTGCTCGGTGTAGAGCGCGTCGCCAGAATCGACGTTGCTCTCGCCCTGATACCAGACGACGCCGCGTATGGCGAACGGCGCCAGGGGGTGGATCATCCCGTTGCAGATGGCGGTGGGCGAACCCCAGTCGGCCCGGACGTTGGCAGCTTCGGCCTGCAGCGCGGGTTCCCTGGCAAACCCCTCCCGCGGAATCCATGGCTGAATGAGCGTGGCATTCCACGCGCTTTCGATGAGGCCGACCGGCTGGCTCAGCGCCTGATGGACGTTGCGCCCGAAATAGTAGAGCGTCGCCGAGAACCACGCCACAGTCTCCGGGTTGCACACGACCCATTCCGCTGTCACATTCTTTTGCGGCTCAGCGGCAACGACGTTCGGCACGCGGAACAGCCGGATGGCGGGGAACTTCGCAGCCGCTACGATTTGCGCCGCACGCGGCCCTGGCGGCCCGCCCGTCTCGCACAACCCCTGCTGCATGTTGGATTGGCCCGAGCCGAGCCACACTTCCCCGACGAGAAGGTCCGTGACCTTGATTGCCGCGCTGGACGAACCGGCAATGGCCATTTCGACCGGCGTCGCGCTGGCGCGGAGCGGCTTCAGCTTCACCTGCCACGCGCCGGCCGCATCGGCCTTCGCGCTCTTCCGCTGCGTGCCGAGGCTCACGGTGATGGTTTCGTTCGGGTCGGCCCAGCCCCAGATGGTCGCCGGCAGATCCTGCTGGAGAACCGCGTGATCGGAGATGACGGACGGGAGCGTGATGACGGCGGATGCCGGCAGCGCCGCGACAAGCCACGCGCTGAGCAAGGCGAGCGAAAGCTTCTTCATGTGGCTTCCGGCCTCTCTACACGAAAAAGGCTCCTTCCGGGAAATCCATTCCCGGAAGGAGCCGATATTTTCTGCAGCGGGCCTAGCGGCTGCTCACCGTCGCGGCGGCCTTGAAGTCG
>CAYRKB010000136.1:0-10661 GCA_964424705.1 uncultured Victivallales bacterium | reverse complement strand
GTCTCCCGTCTCCCGTCTCCCGTCTCCCGTCTCCCGTCTCCCGTCTCCCGTCTCCTGTCTCCTGTCACCTCTTCTCACCGCTCACCTTCCGCCGCACAACGAACTGGGGATTCCCGTTGTCCTTCATGAACAGACGACCAAGGTACTCGCCGACCATCCCGACCGCCACCAGCTGAACGCCGGAAAGCAAGAGCATCGAGATGATCAGCGACGCCCATCCCCGCGGCAGTTCCGGGTGGCGCAGGCGCTCCACAAACGAAACGACGGCCACAACCATGCCCACAGCGGCTAGCAAGAAACCCAATACCATGGCAAGCCGGAGCGGCAAAATCGAGAAATTGGTGAACATATTGAGCCACAGAGACATAAGCTTGCGAAACGTATAGCCGGACTTCCCGTCGGCGCGCGGCTCGTGCCGCACTGGCACGGTCGCGTACCTGCGGGTGATGCGCAAGATAAGACCATCAATATAGGGATACGGCCCTTTGTACTTCACCAGCTCATCGATCACGAACCTGTTGATCGCCTTGAAAGAGCACAGATAGAGATCCAACGGCTTCTGGATCAGGATGCTGGACACCAGGTTGTTGAAGCGGCTTCCAAGATTGCGCAGCACGTGATGACGTTTCCTCGCATATTGAGCATAGACCACGTCATACCCATCCCCGATCTTTTCCACAAGTTTCACGATCTCGGACGGCGGATTCTGGAAGTCATCATCAATCACCACCGCGGCATCCCCCGTGCAGTAATTGAGCCCGGCCATGACGGCATTGTGCTCGCCGAAATTGCGAGAGAGGTCGAGAAACTGCACCCGCGGATTGCGCTCCGCAATTGCGCGGCACACCTCGGCCGAATCGTCACGCGGGCTGCCGTCGTTGATGAGAACGATCTCGACTTCGTAGCGTGGAGCGAGCTCGTGCTCCACGGCTTCTACCAGACGGCCGATGGTCGCAGCGCCGTTATAGACGGGAACAATGACAGATAGCTTCATGAACATCTCTCCATCTGACTGCTTTCGGCGCAGCCGCTTCGCATCGCACGCCGGGAAGGCCTAGTACACGTTCTCTATTTCCACATTGCTCAGTCCGATGCTGTTGTCCACTTCTATAAAAGGCACCGGATCCGCCAATAGATGCCGCCCTTGAATCCTTGCCCCGCCCTTGGCCTGCAACGACGCCAGATAGTGGTACTTGATGACAAACCGCCGCTGCGGGGCGTCACGGATGACTATGCGGTTTGGCTCAGCCGTGACGGTCACCCCTGATCCTTCCGCATCCCATACATACCCCAGCTGGTTTGTTTCCACCTGAAAGATCACGCGACCGCCGACATTTGTAGACTCACGGAGTATCTGCGGCAGCCGTCGCATGTCCTCCGCAAAGCCCCGGCTCCTGGCAACCACGAACGCGACGTTGTACAGACGCAGATACCCGGCCAGCGTCCCGTCTGCAACGGCGGCCGCGCGCCGCTTGCTGCCAAAAATACCCGCTGGCTCGAACGCTGTGAAGGCCTGCGGAAGCATCGACTCGTCACTGATACTCCCCCCGATAATTTCGTGGCTGTCGTAATATACCAGCGCATTCCCCAAACCGGGATCCTCACAAAGGACGCGGCCCGGTGTCGCGGAACGCTGCTGGAGCCACTGTACTACCGCCATCCGCTCCGCATCGAGGCCCTGGGCAGGCCGTTTCCATCGAAAGCGAAGATCGAAACCATAGGAGATCAGTCCCGGCAGGAGCAGCAGCGCAATGCACAGTCCTGCAACCTTCCCGGTCCTGCTGCTTTCCGCATATCGCCGCGCCAGGCATCGCAATCCCAGCGCAGCGGGAAGAATCGCGAACAGTTCCGCACTGGCCACATACCGGTAGGGTTCGGTCTGATTCATAAAACGTGAGTACGGAAACAAATAGGCGCACCCGAGCAATCCCGCGGCCGTCAAGCCAAGCGCCCCTACGGCCCTCAACCCTTCGCGCCAGGCGCTCCAGCTCCCAAGGGCAGCAAGAACCACAAGAATGTGAAACAGGTTCCGGCGGTCGAAATGGTACAGGTAGCGCCGATCTGAAAAGAAGTCCATGATCATGTACTTGATTCCGCTCGGAATCCGGTTGATCTCCATGGGCCCGCGCAGCTCCCTGTAACGCCACAGAACCAGCAGCCATGGCAGCGCGAGCACCAGCACGACCGCCGAAAAGCCAGCCAGCCGAACCCATGTCCGCCCTTGGGCCAAGTATCTCCGGTCGGTCCACAGCACCGCCGCCGAAGCGGCGGCGGCGGGCACTACAACCAGCGTGTGCCCATACACAACTGCCGCCAACACCCCGCCCGCGGCGACCGGAAAGAGCCATTGTGAACTGACGAGGGTTCTGTGAAGAAGTGCCGCGTAGAGAATTGCCAGCGACGACACAAAGGCAAACGCGATCATGCCGGACGTCCAGAAATAGGACACAACATCCCCGACCTGGTATACCGCGATGCTCAGCAGAAGGCATAGCACCGTCAGGCCCCTGCCTCCACCCAGGAGGTGACATGCCCAGGCGATGATCAGCGGCGGCAGCAAGGCCGTCAGCAGGATCCACAGGTAGAAGGCTGTACCCGGCGAGCACATCGGAAAGAAAGCCGAAGCAAACTCGAACCCCCGTGTTCCAACGCTATCCCACAATCCAAAGGGATAACCTGCCATGAGCCGCGGGCTGTAGCCCCACAACCGATGCTGCCCGGCAATGAAGGCATCTCCTTCGGTGGCACTCGCCAGGTGGAAAGAGAGCTCGACGGAAGTCAACGGATTCCCGCTGAGAAGGGAGCTGACCGGGAAATTGTGCGTTACGAAAACGGCATGCAAGAGAAGTCCCGCGACACATGCAGCCCCCTGCACGCCTCGCCGCCCAACCCACGTTGCCGCTGTGCTCATGAACGTCATCTTACGCGCCACTGTTTGCAATGGCAATTCTTGCCAGCCCAGCTTCATTATTCACGCCGATGAACGGAAGCGCCGCACCTGGCACCGCCGCGGGAAACAGGTGCACGCCCGGAGGAGCCTGCAACGTCTTCAGGAAGTTGTACTTCAAGACAAACCGGCCCGGCGGAGCCTGATCAATGCAAATGGAATTCATACGCGCGGTCACTCTTGTCGCGGGCGACGCCCCTCCCAGCAGCCAGCCGGGGGCCAACGCATCCCGGGCAAAGATGCGGTAGCTCCCGCTTTGGAAACGCTCCGTGAACCCCTCTACCCGGGCCATGAGCGAGACCAGAGCAGGGGCGCTGGCCACAACGTAGGCCGTATTGTACATGTCGAGTTTCGATGCCAGCTGTGCTGCGGTAAGCGTTCGCACCTCCGCCCCAAACGCCAGACCGCGACCCACGGAAATCGACTGATGCACAAGCGGCGCGGTGACGCTGCACTGCCCGCCGATTACTTCGCGGCGCGTCAGGAGCGGCATTGCATTCCCGAGGTCCCCGTTTTCGCACACGACGCGCCCCTCACGCTCCGGATGCGCTTTCACATACTCCACCACCGCGCGCTGGTCTCGATCGAGCCCTGCCGCCGGACTTCGGCGCGCGATGTCGAACAGGTACGCAGTCCCTTGCGGCAACAGCATAAGCCCAAGGCAAAGCGCGGCGCACTTTCCTGCGGGGCGGGACAACACGAAGACCCGGGCCGCTTCCTCCGCGCACAGCGCCGTCGGAATGACCAGGAACAGCGCGAATGAGACCACATACCGGTACGGCTCCATCTCCCGCAGCAGGGGAAAGTACGAAAACGCGTAGGCCATCGCCAGGGAGGCAAACGCCGTTCCGGCCAGCACTTTCGCAAGCTGCCGATGCGCGCGCATCCACCCCGCGTAAGCGCCCACGACCACAAGTCCAAGCTGGACGTGAAACAGCAGCCTCCGATCGAAGCGTTGCCGATACCCCCGGTCCGAAAGGAAGTCCATTACCAAGTTCTTCCAGCTGCCCTGCAGCCCCTGGAATCGCCCGGGAGCCCGTACGTCAAGAAAGTGAGCCAGGTCAAAGATCCACGGCAGCAGCAGCGCGCCGCCCAAGGCCAGCGCGCTCACGCCATACAATGTTCGCAACCCGGTGAGTTCACGGCGATTCACCCACAGCGCCAGAAAGGCCGCAGCCGCGAGAGGCCAGATCGTCAGCTGATGCAAAAACAGCGCGAGACCGAGCACAAGTCCTGCGGCAAGTGCGAGCCACACTCTCCGCTGCCGCACGGCGGTGTAAAGGAGCGCCGCAAATACCACGCCAAGGCCGTTGACGAAAGGAAAGGCGACGTTGCCATAGGTCCACATATAGGACACCTGGCTGTCCAACTGATAGACCACGATGGCGACGCCGAGACTGATCAGGACACGCCTCCCGTTCAGTCCCGCGATCCATGCCGCAAGAGCGATCAGCAGCGGCGTCAGCATCGCCGTCACCACGGCATACAGGTAGAACACCACCCCGACCGGCGCACCCGGGGCTATGAGCGGCGCAAAGGCATACCCGTGGCTTCCCCCCACGCAGGTCCACAGTCCGAACGGATACCCCGCCATGAAGTACGGGCTGTAGCCCCACAGCCTCGGCCCCGTGGCCAGCAATTCTGCGCCTTCGAAGCACTCTGCGAGATGATAGCTTGCATCCCCCGAACAGAGCGGCTGGCGGGCACTCATCAAGGCGGGCGGGTAGTGGCACAGCACCAGCGCCACATGTCCCGCCAGCAGCGCACATGCCAGTGAGGGAATCCAGCGGGGATTCGCGAGTCGGCGAACGGCTCGTTCAAGATAGGCAGGAGGCGCGGCGGAAGAGCCTACAGCCGACATAGATCTATTGCTCATTTCGAATCTCGAAGGCATCTAGACCGGCCACATTGTCGACGCCAACAAAAGGAACGGGATCGTTCGCCATGGTCATCGGGAACACCCGGATGCCGGCCGGGGCCCGGAGGCTATCCAAGAAGTGGTATTTGAGCGTAAACCGGCCGACGGGTGCGCCTGACACACGGATTCTGTTCATGTCAGCCTTCACCCGTGTGTCCGCACTTCCCGTCGCACCCATAACGTAAGAGAGACGTGCACGGTCTAACGAATACACCACGTAACCGGGCGTTCGATGGCATTCTGCCCAGCCCTCGACGCTCAGAATCTTTTCGGCATACCTCTCGTCTGGCGCGACCACATAGCCCACGTTGTACAGATTGAGATATGCGGCAAGTTCCGCGGGGTCAAAGGACTCTGCCGGCTTTCTGAAGATATCCCGGCCGTTCAGCCACGAGAGCTTGTGCTTCAGCGGGGAACTGCGGCTCAAACCTCCGCCCAGCACCTCCTGGCCCGCAAAGTGCGGCACCAGATCGGCAAGTACCTCGTCGAAACAAAGCACCCGGCCATCCCGATGGCCCTCGGTCTTCAGCCATTGGAGCACGGCCCGCTGGCTCACATTTTGACCTTCGGAACTCCTCAAGGCTGCGATGTCCGGGATGTAGCCCAGCAGGGAAGGCGTGAGCACCAGCGCCAGCGCGGTCACCAGGACTCGCTCCTTGACGTCCGACCGCCGAACCCAGACCAGAAGCACTCGCAATCCGAATGAGGCGGGAATGACTGCAAAGAAGGCGAAGGAAACCAGAAACCGGTAAGGCTCCGTTGCCCGCAGGGCTTCCGCGCCTGCGAACACGTACGCAGCAACAAAGGCTGCCGCCGCGGTCAGCGAGTACACCAGTCCCACGGAATTCCGCCGCTGCCACGACCAGACAGCCCCGACGCCCAGCAGAACGGTGTAGATATGAAAGAGGGCCCGCCTGTCGAAAGCGTGCCTATAGGTGCGGTCAGACAGCAAATCCATGACCAAGTACTTCCATCCGCTCGGAAGGGCTGTCGACTCACGCGGCATCCGAGTGTCCGCAAAACTCCATAGTACGGTCAACCAGGGCAACACCATTAGCAGCGCTACGAGAGGAATGATCGCGCCATATAAGAAACCCCACCGATGAAACAGGTCGTCTCTTCTCGCCCACACGATGGCCAGAGAACCGGCTAGCGCCGGAAGAATCGCCAGTTGATGCAGCCAGAACATGAGAGCTAAGAGCAGTCCCGCCCCCACCAAGAGGGGCGGGCTCCTTCTTCTGATCCCCACCAGCGCTGAGGCGACATACAGCACCGCAAGCGCGTTGGCGAGCGGGAAGGCAACGTTGCCGTAGCTCCAGAAATAGGATGGCAGATTGTCGACCTGGTAGATCAGCACTGCAAGACTCAGACAGAGAAGGATCCTGCGCCGCCCCAGGCCCAAGACCGCCGCTGCCAGCGCAATGAGAAAAGGTGGCAGCAATGCCGTCACCATCACGTAAAGATTGAAAGCGACGGGCACCGAACACTTGGGGAAGAGCAGCGTGGCGTACTCGTACCCGCGGCGGCTGAAACTGTCCCACGCCCCGAAGGGATATCCGGCCATATAGGTCGGACTATACCCCCACAGCCCGCCGCCTGCCGCAAGCAGCCGATGCCCCTCCGAACACCCCGCAAAATGGATGCTGAGAGCGCCGGAACACAGGGGCGCATCCGTCCGCAGTATCGCCGGAGGGAAATGTCGCAGCACGAGGACAACGTGCCCGACTGTCAGAGCGACGGCCGTAAGCAGCAGCAGCCGATCGAGCCATCTACGCATGGGTTCTTCTCGCGTTCGCTTGACCCATTGACGCGCCTCTGGCAGATTGGGTGCGATGAATCCTCTCGTAAGCGTTGTCATCCCGGCCTACAACTCCCGCAGCTACGTCGCTCAAGCCGTAGAGTCTGTTCTGACACAGACGTTTCATGAGTTTGAAATCATCGTGATCGACGACGGATCCACCGATGACACCCGGCAGACACTTGCCGCCTACGCCGATCGAATTCGCTACGTCCACCAGGAGAATCGCGGTGTCTACGCCGCCCGCAACCGGGGCGCCAAGCTGGCTCAGGGGCAATACATCGCATTCCTTGATGCTGACGATGTCTGGCTCCCGGAGAAGTTGGCCGTGCAGGTCGGAGCCTTGGAGTCGCATCCCGAATTCGGCGCGGCACACACCGACACGGCGCTCATAGGCCCCGACGGGCGCGTCGTCAATCCCGCCAGCAATCCGAAGCGGCAGTCGCATAGCGGCATGGTCTTTGATGAGTTCTTTCAAAGCAATATGGCCGTTATTCTGCTTTCCACGGTTCTGATCCGGCGCGATTGCTTTGAGGCCCTGGGGGGGTTCGATGAGCGGCACCGGGCCGTTCAGGATCAATTCTTCTTCCTTCGCCTGGCATGGAGCTATCCCATCTACTTCATCCCCAAACCACTGGTCCAGTACAGGATTACGCCGGGAAGCCTCAGTCGCAGCAGCGCGGCCGAAAACATCTCGCTGCGCGAATTGCTTCTGCGCGAGTTCATCAAGGAGCATGGCGATTACTTCGCTTCGCGATCCGCCCTGCTGCGCAATAAATGGCGCAGTTTCCATTACGATGCCGGACTACGGCTGTTCTACGCCCGCCAACTTCCCGAAAGTCGCCGCCATCTGCGCAAAGCGCTGGGCGCTGGCCCAAAGGCCTCGCTCTATTGGCTCGCCACGTTCCTTCCACGACGCGCTTCTGGATCGTTCTAGCCACCCCGCGCGCCTACCGTTCCAGAATTGCGAAACAGCGGTTCGACCAGACCGGTTTGTAGCCCATCCTCTCGACCACGGCATCCATGAGTTCTTTCTTACGTTGAACAAGCGGGTCCAGAGGGTCCTGCGACTCCGATTCCTGCTCCCACTTGGCGGCGCCAAGATTCACCAGGTCGCGAACCACCACACGCGGCCGGCGATCGGACTGCTCAAGCTCCTGCAGGCGCTCCTGCAACTCGGGCTCCCGCAGCCGCTGCGGCCACGACATGGAAAGGGCCGGGCACGTCTCGGTGACAAAGTGCACCATCGGCACATCGGCGTACGCCAGCACGAGATCGCCAGGAACCGTACGACGCTGCAGCTGAACGAAGAGCGGATTGACACAATCGGCACGGGCGCGGGTCGTAAAGATACCCCGCAGCCGCGGGTGCGTTAAGGGAGCCTTCAGGTCCCATCGGCGCCGATTTTCTTTGAAGGGATTGAATACACGCAGGCCGAAACTCATTGTGTCTACCAGCAGGATGAGGCAAAGGGTGAACGCCAACACCATCTTGGGATCCGGCGGGGGTCGGCGCAGCCCGCGGGCCAGCCTATCCACGGACGCTGGCAGCAGCAGCCAGACCGCAGGAAGCAGAAGCCACAGTCCATGCATCATGTTCAGCCAGCCGTTGTCTGTGCCGGCAACAATCAGGCCTGCGAGGGCAAGCCCCATCACCAACAGTGTCCCGCGCCCGCCCGCCGGCGGCGTGTCAGACGGCTTCGTCACGCCGTTCATGACGATCTCAAACAGAGCAATTGCACAGCAAAGTCCAGGAATCAGCACGAAGTAGTCCCAGAGCATCGCTCCGATGCCGTGCCGGGCAATGGTCAATGCAAATACTGCGAACACGGTCACTGCCACCACCAGGGGTGCGAAACGTCTGAGGCCGCACCAGCGACAGATGCACAGGTAGCCGAGCGCCCATGGCAAAAGACCGAGTGTCACACCTAGAACAGCTCTCCCCATGCGAAAGCTCTCTTTCCAATAAATGCGACCAAGATCGGCTACGGTATGACCCTCATGCACGCCTCGCCCCGCCAGAGCGGCAAGATAGTCTGCAAGGTGTCCGGCGGCGGCCATGTATCCCACCATCAGCCCCACCGTCAAAGCCCAGCCCGCAAGACACACAGGCAGGCTCATCGATGCCGACAAGGTGAGGCGCCTCGTCCGAAACACATCGGCCGCGAGGGGCAGCGCCGCAAGGGGCAGACAAAGCACTAGCGGGGCACGACTCATCACGACCAGCCCCATCACAACGCCGCCGAGAAACATGAACCTCAGGTGGCGGGCGTGTTCTTCCCGGTTTCGATCAGCCGCCAGAATGAGTCCACCGGCGGTAAGCAAAAGAAGGAACGGCACATTGTTCTGACTCACAACCGTCACCCCGTGGTAGCTTAGCGCCACCGCTGTCGCCAACACAGCCGCAGCCGCGGGCAGAGGCCGGAAATACATGCGCAGAATGTGATGCGCAACCAGCGCAGTGCAACTCAACGTAAGCACCCAGCCAAAACGGGCGCCCAATAACCCCCAACCGTGCGATAGCGCCAGCCAAAGCCCCCCAAGAAGGTGCGTCAACCAGAGCATTCCGAATTCAGCGTTGCCGGGCGCATCCACGAACATCAGCTGGTTCGTAAGGTGATAGCCCTCGTCTGTCAGGTCAAAGCCCTGGAAGACCCACAGGGAGAAATAGAGAAATGGCAGGACAAAGCACAGCGCGGCCATCAGTCTCGGCCGCTGATCCAAGGCCTTCACCCATGCTTCGAATGTTTCACCCATATCGCCTTCTCCGTTCGCACGTTGCCAAACCACATGCAACACACACAACGTTCACCATGGGACACGTGTCCTTGCATCCCCGATTTGCCGATAGTACTCAATGTACTCCCGTATCACCGCCGGCTTTCCGAAGTTCCCGGCTTGCCTACGTGCGCTGGCTCCTCGCGCCGCGACCCAATCCGAAGTGACGGCATTCAAGGCGTTGCGGAGACGGCCCGGCTGGCTCATGTCAATCGACTCGCCTCCGCAGGATTCCTGTTCTCCGGATGTGCCCACCATCCACTCCAGCACCGGATGCTGATTCACGATAGCGGGAACCCCGGAGGCCAGCGCTTCCAGTAGCGCGATAGGCATCATCTCGAACAGGGATGCCAAAACGAAGACGTCCATGGCCCGATAGATGTCCGGCATTTGTTCCCTCGGCCGGTCGAACAGGAACCTGACACAGCCAGGCACAACTTCTTCCGCCAGCCGGACGAGTTCGTCGGACTCCGAGGTCCGGGCACCCGCGATAATGAGGAAGGAAGGCGCTGAGTGTTCACACGGAGACACGGAGTTCGCGGAGCGCCGGGACTCTAGCGATGCAAATTCGCGGATCAGGTAGTCGACTCGCTTGTGGTTCTTCTTTACGGCCGCCACAGTGCCGACTACAAACGCATTCTTGGGAATTCCCAATTCCGACCGCAAAGGGTCGCCCGTGACACCATTTGTCGCCCTAGGCCTGAACCGCTCCGTATCTACGAAATTTGCTATCGCGACCCAAGCCCTTCCTTCAGGCATCCGGAATCCGCGTCTGACCCCTGACCCCTGACCGCTGACCCCTATCTTCTGTCTCGCCTCCGCCAGATGCCACGGTGCCAAGTGCTGCACAAACTCAAAGCGTCGCAGAAACTCAGCAGGCTCTTCGGTTCCGTGCGCGAGAATCTCCCTTGTTCGCAACAATCCGCACTTCCGATACAACCTGCACCAGTAGGCCAGCATGGGGTCCTGCACGTGCAGGATGTCAAACCGCCCGCGCCGCAGGTGCGGCCACAGATGCCACCAGAAGGAGAATTGCTCCCAGCCATAGTCCGACTTCAGCCCCCAGCGCCATGTGAAGCCTGGGCTGCGAGCGACAAGGCGGACGGCCCTGGGATCGCCTCGCCTGAGCGATGGCAGGACGACAATCCGGAGTCCGGGATACTGACCCCTGACTCCTGACTCCTGATCCCTGACTCCTGACTCCTGATCCCTGACTCCTGA
>CAYRKB010000135.1:0-10810 GCA_964424705.1 uncultured Victivallales bacterium | reverse complement strand
CCGCGGCCCTGAACATGGCCATGGACATGCTGAAGGAGAAGCTGATCGACGAGCGGACCGCGGTCATGCGCCTTGCGCCCGCGCAGCTCGACGAGCTGCTGCACCCGATCGTGGACCCCGCGGCCGAGAAGAACGCGAAGGTCCTGGCCAAGGGCCTCCCCGCGGGTCCCGGCGGCGCGTGCGGCCAGATCGTATTCACCGCCGAGGCGGCGGTGGCATGGGCCAAGGCAGGGAAGACCGTCATCCTGCTGCGCGAGGAAACCAACCCCGAAGACGTTGAAGGCATGCGCGCGGCAATCGGCATTCTCACGGCGCGCGGCGGCATGACCAGCCACGCAGCCCTCGTGGCGCGCGGCTGGGGCAAGTGCTGCATCGTCGGCGCCGCGGAGCTGCACGTCAACGCGGGCGAACGCACGCTGACCGTGCACGGCCAGGCCTTTAAAGAAGGCGACTTTGTCACGCTGAACGGAACGAAGGGCTACGTCTACGCCGGCCAGATCGGCATGATCAGCGCCACGGAGAACCCGCGCTTCCAGCAGTTCATGAAGATGGCCGACAAGCACCGCACAATGGGCGTGCGCGCCAACGCGGATACGCCTGAGGACGCCGTCGTGGCCCGGAGCTTCGGCGCGGAGGGCATCGGCCTTTTCCGGACCGAGCATATGTTCTACGGCGCGGGCAGCGACCAGCCCCTCTTCCTCCTGCGCAAGATGATCCTGAGCACCACGGTCCTTGAGCGGCGCAAGGCGCTGAGCGAGCTGATGGTGTTCGTGAAGCGCGACATCAAGGAGACGCTGGAGGCGATGAAGGGGCTGCCGGTGACGATCCGCCTGCTCGACCCGCCCCTGCACGAGTTCGTGCCGCAGGGCGCCGAGAAGCAGGCCGAGCTGGCCCAAGCGCTCGGCATCGACTCCGCCGCCGTGCATGCGCGCGGCGAGGCGCTGCACGAGAACAACCCCATGCTGGGACACCGCGGCGTGCGCCTGGGCGTCACGTACCCGGAAGTCACCGAAATGCAGGTGCGCGCGATCCTCGAGGCCGCGGCCGAGATCATCAAGGCCGGCACCAAGTGCAAACCGGAGATCATGATCCCGGTGACCTGCGACATGAAGGAACTGACGGACCAGAAGGCGATTATCGAGCGCGTGCATACCGAAGTCTGCAAGACCATGGGGCTCAAGCAGGTTCCGCACATGGTCGGCACGATGATCGAAATTCCGCGCGCCTGCCTGCTGGCCGACAAGATGGCCGCAGAATCGGAGTTCTTCTCCTTCGGGACGAATGACCTCACGCAGATGACGTTCGGCTTCAGCCGCGACGACATCGGCAGCTTCCTGCCGGAATACCTGGACCGGAAGATCCTGGCGGCCGATCCCTTCCAGACGATCGACCAGGATGGCGTGGGCCAGCTTATCCAGATGGCAGTGCAGAAGGGCCGCGCCACGCGCAAGGATCTGAAGGTCGGCATCTGCGGCGAGCAGGGCGGCGACCCGGCTTCGGTGAAATTCTGCTTCCAGACGGGGCTGAACTACGTGAGCTGCAGCCCGTACCGCGTCCCGATCGCCCGCCTCGCGGCGGCGCAGTCGGCGATTGCGGCCGCAAAGAAGAAGTAGGCGCGGCCGAGAGACAGTTCACGGGCGAATGGGGCACAGGCACCATTCGCCCGTTTCTTTTCCCCCCGCGTTTACCGCCTCCGCGCTCGACCTCAACGGAGGCACGCGCAGCCAGGTCGCCGGGCTGTTCCAACGTGACACGTGGCACGCGTGCAGCATATCATTCCAGCGAACACATCCACGTGTGTGCGGCGTTAGCTATGAGCGGCATTCTTGACAATCTTCCCGGCGGAACGAAGCCGAAGCGCGGCCCGACTTGCGCGGCGCTGCACATCGGCGACGTGCGGTACGCCAATTCCGCGGCGAAATTCTGGCCCGCGCTCATCGAGGAGGCGCTGCACCACCGGCCGGACTGCGTCGCGCTCGAGCTCGCTGCCACATGCTCCGGCGCTCTCTCTGCCGACCGGCTCCACCCGGAAAGGGAGCTCCAGAAGAGCATCGAAGAGCTTGCGAACGCGGACCTGCATGAGATCATCCGCAACACCATCTCCGAGCTCGAGCTGACCGGCCCGCCGGGGCCGGTCGAGCTGCGCATTGTGGGCCCCGCGGGCGAAGAGACAAGCCTCTGTCTGCCGCTGGACGTCGTGGACGCCGAGCTCATGCCCTACCTGCTGGGATGGCTTCTGGAATGGGCCGGCATTGCGGAAGGGGAATGGAATGCGGAGCGCATCGCGGGCTCATTCGCGGCCCGCGACGCGCGGCGCAGGCTCGGCTATGAGTTCGCCTTCAGCGTCATCAACCGGCATCTTGCCGAAGGGCTCTACCGCCGGGCCCTGCGCCTGCACGCCAAGGTCAAGCGCCATGCCCGCTAGCGCACGGGGAAAGTCCGACTGGGTCGCCGCCCTCCTGCGCTGGTACCGGCGCCACCGGCGCGACATGCCATGGCGCCGCACGCAGGACGCCTACGCCGTGTGGGTCAGCGAAATCATGCTGCAGCAAACGCGCGTGGAGACGGTGATCCCCTACTACCTTCGCTTTCTGCGCCTCTTTCCCGACATCCATGCCCTCGCACAGGCGGATGAGCAGGCCGTGCTCAAGGCCTGGGAAGGGCTCGGGTATTACCGCAGGGCGCGCCACCTGCACGCGGCGGCCCGCGAGGTAGTGCGCTGCTTCAGCGGAAACGTGCCCACCCGCGCCGCCGACCTGCTTGCGCTGCCGGGCATCGGCGCATACACGGCGGCCGCGATCGCGAGCATCTGTGGAGGCGAGCCGGCGCCCGTTCTGGATGGCAACGTCGCGCGCGTCCTGGCACGGTTTCTCTGCCTGCGCACCGACGCCGGCGCGTCGGCGGCCCGCCACGCGATGGGCGCATTTCTCGAGGCGCATATTTCGCACCGGCATCCGGGCGACTTCAACCAGGCCATGATGGAGCTCGGGGCCATGGTCTGCAAACCCGGCGCGCCCGACTGCGCCAACTGCCCTCTGCGCGCCGGCTGCAAGGGGCTGGCGCAAGGCGTCGCCGCGAAACTCCCGGTCCGGAAAACGCAGCGCGCAACGCCGCGGCTTACTGTCGCGGCAGGGCTCCTCGTGCAGCGCGGCCGCGTGCTTCTTGTCCAACGCGACGCCGGCAAGCTGCTCGGCGGGCTGTGGGAAGTGCCCGGCGGCCGGCGCAACGGACGGGAAAGCCTGGCCGACACCGTACGCCGCACCGTCCTCAGCGACACCGGCCGTGACGTACGCGTCGGTCGCAAGCTATGCGTGGTGGCCCACGCATACAGCCATTTTTCGATTACGCTGCACGCGTTCCTCTGCGAGGAATCAGGAGCGCAGAAGCTCCGCGCCCGGCAGCGCTCCGCATGGGTCCCGCTCGACGATCTCTCCCTCCACCCCTGCGGCCGCGCCACGCTGCGCGTGCTCGACGCAGCCGGGAAGAAAGAAGGACCATAGGGTTCCGCCTTCGCCAAGGCTGCGGCGAACACGTCAGGGCTCGGGGTTCAGGCAGGAACGGAAAGCCACGGAGCGGCACGGGAGACGCACGGACCCAAGACGGAAAGATTCCGGTCCGCTTTTGTTTCGCGATCATCCGCGGCATACATGCTTCATCCTTGAACGCCACGCGCCACGGCTCACGGGTCTTTGCAGGCCTCCTTTCCTGAGCCCTCATCCTCCTTCGTTTACAATCCCCGCCACGGCGCACATGAGCGCCTCGAGGATGGTTGCCATCTTCGCGTAGTCCAGCTTCTCAGGCGTGTCATCGACCGCGTGGTAGTGTTTGTACCGCAGGAAGGCGGTGTCGGTGACAGAGAACGCCGGATAGCCTTCCTGCCAGAAGGCCCAGTCGTCGGACCAGCCGATCCGCCTGACCAGCGCCGGGACCGCCATGGCCTGCGAGGGAAAGCCGGTGGCCTGCCGGAACTGCGCGCGAACCTGTTCGCGCCAGGCGCGCGACCGCAAGTTGCTGAGAAACGTGATGAAGTTTCCGGTCTTGGGCAGGACGAGGTTGTAGGGAAACGGATAGGTCTGGCTGCCCGGCGCGTCGGAAAAGAAGCCCATCGTCTCCAGCGAGATCATTCCGATGATCCGCTCGTTGCGTCTCCGGCACTCCCGCGCGTAGACCCAGCTCCCCATCAGCGGCGTCTGGAAAAAAGGGTGCTCCTCGTTGGCGAACGCCACGAAGCGGAGCGTCCGGGCAGGGCGGGCCCCCGCGAAGTGCCGCGCGAAGGCATTAACGCCCGCAATCCCGCTGGCGTTGTCGTTGGCGCCGGGCGTGCCCGGCAGCCCGGGCACGCGCTGTGTCGAGCGCATCCGGCGCATGCCGCAGCGCGTGTCATAGTGCGCGCCGATAATCACGATTTCTTCAGGCCGCTCGACCCCTGGAATCTCGGCCGACAGGTTGAATACCTCGCAGCCCTCGGCTTGATACCCCTGCCGCTGGACCCGGAAGCCCAGCGCCGCGAGCGTCTCCTCCTCGTACCGGGCCGCGTCGGCCAGCTTCCCCGGCAGCCAGATATTCCGCTCCCCGATATCGCGCGCCAGCACCGTCACGTCGTGCCTCAGCTGCGCCGCCAGCTCCGACACAGGAACACCCTCAGCGCATTTCGCACGGTCGACAAGTGCCTCAGCAGCCATGGCATCCCTTTCCGCAGCAAACAATGAAGTCCGCGTCCCTTCCGCACGTTCCCAACCCGGCCGATTGTCAGTTTCTTCCCCGGCAACTGCAACACTGATATTGTTCTTTCGATTTGACAATGCCGCCCGCTGCGGCAATCCTAACCGCGATCAGAATCGGCTGCCGGCACGGGTCGGCAGCACAGAGCAACCGCAGAAACGGACGCTATGTTCAAACGGGAAGTCCTGCTCACCACCGACTCGAAGCCGGGCCCGACCTTTGCAGCGGCACGCTGCAAGGTGGACCTGCCGGCGCTGCTTTCGCCCCATGACATGACATGGGCGCAAACGTTGCCCTCCGACTGGCGCTGGGGCGCTCCTCTGGGGAACGGGGATTTCGGAGTTGTACTCTCGGGCAGCCCGCGCGACTTTTCGATTCTTGTAAGCAAGTCGGACGTTTGGGACCGCCGCAACGATGACCAGAGCTGCCACCCGGGCGCGACGTTCCAGGAGGTGCGCGACGCGTTCCTGTCCCGCGACGGGGCGGCCTTCAAGCGGCTGCAGGATGCGATGGCCGCATCCCCGTCGCAAGCCCGGGACTGGCCGCACCTGACCACCTGCGGCACGCTGCACCTGCACCTTGACGAAGGAATCAACCCGATCGATCCCGTCGCGCGCATTTCGCTGGCCGAAGGCACCGCCCACGTGGACTATGACGACCGCCACCTCATCGCCGCCGTCTCCCGCGCCTACGACGTGCTGGTGATCGACATCGACCGCGGCGCTGGCACGCCGTCGCCCGACCCTTTCTTCGAGTGCTACGACAAGCGCCTGCCGTTCTGCGAACTGCCGTGGGAGTTTACGCGGCCGCCGCTGGACGTGAGCCCGCGCATGGCCTTTTCCACGGACGACGGTCTGTACCTGGGAACGCAGCGCTTTGCCGCCGGCGGATCCTACACCGTCGGCATCGCCTTTGGTGGCTGCGCCGCCGCGGAGCACGCGACGCTGGCCGGCCGCCTGGCCGGCCGGCTCAGCGAGTTTGGCGACCGCCGGGTCCAGATCTACCTGACGGTGGTGAGTTCGGGCGACGCCCACGATCCTGAAGCCGAATGCCGGCGGCGGCTGGCGCGGGCGATCGAGGCGGGCGCCGGGGCGGTCCTCGCCGAGCACCGTGCCTGGTGGCAAAGCTACTGGATGCGCGGGCTGGCCAGCGTCGGCGACCGGGGCGTGGAGAAATGGTACTACCGGTCGCTCTACCTTTGCGGGTCCATGCTCCGCCCGGGCTGCCAGTCCCCGGGGCTGCAGGGGGTCTGGTGCGGCGAAAACTATCCATGGTGGTCCGCCGACTACCACAGCAACATCAACATCCAGGCGGTCTACTGGGGGCTGTTTGCCAACAACCGCCTGGACATGGTTGAGCCCTACTTGCGGCTGTACAAGGGCTTCGCCGAGTACGGCCGGGAGGTGGCGCGCGACTACTACCGCATGCGAGGGCTCAAGTTCCCGCACGCCTCCTCGATCGGCGGCCATGAGCTGACGCGCGCCAACTACTCGCGCCTGTCAATGGACCCGTGCGAATCGGCCTGGGTGGCGCAGCTCTTCTGGACCTACTACCGGTATTCCGGCGATGCGCACATGCTGCGCGAGATCGCATACCCGATCCTACGCGACGTCGCGCTGTTCCTCGCCGACTTCCTTGTCTGGGACGAGGCGCAGCACGGGTGGACGATGCCGCCCGTGCCCCACTTCGAGCAGGACTGTCTGCAGATGTGCGGGTGGGATGACAACACGCTCTATGCGCAGGCGCTCTTCCGCATGGGCCTGCGGCAGGCCATCGACGCGGCGGCCGCACTCGGGATTGACGAGGACCATAGGAAGGAATGGCAAACGAAGCTCGAGGGCCTGGTCGACCCGCCCGCCACGCCCGAAGGCGCATGGAAGCCCTTTGCCCATCGCGATCCGTCCTTCGGCGGCCACAGCTTCCTGCTGCCGCTTGTCTTCCCGGCCGAAGTAGTTAGCGCGGCGCATGGCCCTGCGCACTGGCTCGCACAGGCGCGCCTGACGTGGGAAACATTCAAAGGCCGTACCGGCACCGGCGGCGCCTGGTGCGGCGGCCAGGGAATTGCAGAGGTCCTGCGCATCGGAGAAGTGCAGTCCGCATTCGAGACGGCGCGCTGGGAGAACAGCTTTCCGCCTAACGGCTTTGTTGTCAATCCGGCTTTGATGCAGGCCGATCACGGTCCCGGCATGTGCCGCATGCTGGCCGACTTCATGGTGCTCGACCTGGGCGGAGTCCTTCACATCTTCTTTGGCATCCCGCGCGACGTGCCGGCGCGCTTCTTCTCCCTGCGCTCGCCGGGCGGATTCCTTGTCACAGCGGAGAAACGCGGCGCTCTGCCCGACTACCTGCTCGTCCACCCCACGGCCGCCGCCACGCTGCGGCTGGCCAATCCGTGGCCCGATGCGACGGTGACGGACCTGCTGAACGACATGGTGATCGCCACGTCCCGCGACCCGGTGCTGTCGGTCGAACTCGTCCGCGGCCGCGACTACCTCATTGCACCGGCCGGATTCCGATTGGGGGAGTGCCCGGTCGTTGATTTCGCTTGCCCTGAGGCGCTGACGGAGGGCGGGAGAGGAACTCCGAGCTAAACCGATTCGACTTTGCGCATTGAGCGGTGGGCTTTCGTCGGATAGATTCTTGAGGTTCCGGAACGCTCTGGATTCTGTATGGGCGGAGGATCTGACAACATGAATGCTTTGTGGATTGGCATGGTCATCCTGGTGGCCGTTGTGTTGGTCGCGAAGAGCGCCCTGGGGGGGTCGGGCACGCGCAGCGCCGCGGCCAAAGAGAAGATCAGGCAGGGCGCCACCGTAATAGACGTCCGCACCCCGGCAGAATACGCGTCCGGGCACTACGAAGGCGCCACGAATATCCCCCTGCAGGATTTGCAGAGCCGGCTTACGGGGCTGGGCGACAAGAAGGCGGCCATCGTGGTGTATTGCGCGTCCGGGATGAGGAGCGCCAAGGCGGCCAGAATCCTGACCGGCGGCGGCTTTACAGACGTAACGAATGCAGGCGGGCTTGGCGACCTGAAGCAGTAGACGGCAACCTCGCCGCCCTTCATCGCAAGCTCTGTCGCGAGCTTCGTCCAAGAGGACGTTGGAAAGAGACCGCGTGGGGACACAGCCGAAGCCCTCGAAGGAGTTGCCGATCGCGGGAGAAGTCTTCCGCGTGCGCGGCTGCACCGCTTTTCTCATTCCGCCGGAAAGAGTCGCGGCCGGCCGCGCGACGCCGTGGGTCTGGTACGCCCCGACGCTTTCCGGGCTGCCCGCCGCCGAGGAACGATGGATGTTCCAGCAGTTCACAGCCGCCGGCCTTGCAATTGCCGGGCTCGACGTCGGAGAATCCTGCGGCAGCCCGAAGGGCCGGGCGCTCTTTTCCGTCTTCTACAAGGAGCTTGTTGCAACGCGCGCCCTCTCGAAGACGCCCTGCCTGCTGGCAAGGAGCCGTGGCGGATTGATGCTCTATAACTGGGCCGCCGGGCATCCGTCCTCCGTGGCCTGTGCGGCGGGCATCTATCCGGTCTGCAATCTCGCAAGCTACCCCGGCCTGAGGAATGCCTGCGGCGCATACGGCATGACCGAGAAACAACTCGAGGCCCGCCTGGCCAGGCACAATCCGATTGACCGCCTGCAGGCGATGGCCAAGGCGCAAATCCCGATCTACCATATTCATGGAGACTGCGATATGCTGGTCCCGCTCGAAGACAACTCGGGCGAAATGGCGCGCCGGTATCTAAAGCTCGGAGGAGCCATGGGCCTGAACGTGATCAAAGGAGGGGGCCACGACATGGGGCCCGGCTGGTTTCAGTGTCAGGCGCTGGTCGACTTTGTGATTGCACACGCGAGAGAAGGAATGCAGAAATAGAGCAGGGAGGAGACATTATGACAATACCCAGCAGCAACGAAGAGGAATACTTTGCGCGCAGGGAATTCGAGCGCAGGGCAAAAATCGAGGAGGAAAAGCGGGAAGAGATGCAGGCTGCGGAGCGCCAGAGCCTGAAAGACCTCCATTTCATGCGCTGCCCGAAAGACGGCATGCCGCTGCTAGAGATCGACTACAAGGGGATCAAGATCGACGAATGCTCTCACTGCAAAGGAATCTGGCTGGATCATAAGGAGCTGGATCTGATCCTTGCGATGGAGAAGCCTGCCATCTCTAAATTCTTCAGCATCTTCTCGGACTGACGGGCAGACCGAGCCAGTCGCTGCTGAAACCGGCGGCCGACTCCGGGCGGAGCGCGGCGATCATTTTCTTTTCGCGATCCTGATCGACTGGATTCTGCCTGAGAATTCAGCGTCTTCGTTTTCAACTCCGCCAGCCACCTCCGGGCTTCCTTACAGGAGCTGTGGGCGCTTTGATCTTTACTCGGAGGGGCTCTCTTTGACGTCCTCGAGGTGGAAGATGTGCAGGGCTCGATGCACGATCGGGGCGAGCACCATGCCCGTGACGGTGATGAAGGCGAGGCCGCTGAAAAGCGCGTAGCCTGAGGCAAACAGCTTGGCCGCCGCCGTGCGCAGTTCATCCACGGGCCCCATTCCGGCCAGAATCATCGATGCATTCAGCACCGCGTCCACCCAAGGCAGCCCGCCGATCCAGTGGTAGCCGGCCACGCCGACAAGCAGCCCAAGCACGACAAGGAAGCCGGCTGCGGCAAGAAACCCGATCAGGCGCAGCAGAAAATGATGGAGCGGCAGGAGCCTCTCGTGCCTTTTCTCAAACACAGAGCGCCTATCATGCAAGCTGATGCGAGGGCTTCTCGTCGTGGTAGTGCCGCACATCGCGGCCTTCCACGACAAAGATGGCGTTCTCGGCGATGTTGGTGGCGTGATCGCCGATGCGCTCCAGGTTGCGCGCGATCAGGACGAGGTCCAGGCAGCGCGCCACCTGGGATGAATCCGTGCGCATGATTTCGAGCAGCGCGTCGGTTACTATGCGCTTCATTTCGTCGAGCTCGTCATCCCGCGTGAGCACGGCGCGCGCGCGCGCGGGGTCGCGCGTCACGTAGGCGTGCAACGCGTCCTTCACCATCTGCGCAGCCAGCGTCCCCATGCGGGGAATCGTCGCCAGCATCGTGAACGGGGGCTGCTGAAGGAGGTGCTCCCCCTTCTGGCAGATGTTCACGGCCTGGTCTGCCAGCCGCTCCAAGTCGGCGTTGGTCTTGGCCGCGCCAAGAATGAAGCGCAGATCGCCGGCTGTCGGCTGGTGCAGCGCAATGATGTTCAGGCAGGTTTCATCGATCTCCACCTGCAGCAGGTTCACCTCGTGCTCCTGCTTCTGGATGGCCGGCGCCAGGGATGCATCCCGCGCCACGAGCAGCTTGAGCGCATCGGCGATCATGGACTCGGCCAGCGCGCTCATTCTCATCAGCTGGCGCTTCAAGCCGCCCAGCAGTTCATCCATTCGTCGTTCCATTGGCGTGTTCCTCGCTTTGTTCTTCGCTCATCCATACCGGCCGCTGATGTAGTCCTGCGTGTGCTTGTGCTGCGGATTCGTGAAAATCTTTGCCGTGACGTCGAATTCTATCATTTCCCCCAGCAACATGTAGCCCGAGAAATCGGAGATGCGGGCCGCCTGCTGCATGTTGTGCGTCACGATGGCGATGGTGTAATCCTTTCGCAGGGACAGCATCAGCTCCTCGATCTTGGCCGTGGAGATGGGGTCCAGCGCGGAGCAGGGCTCGTCCATGAGAATGACCTCCGGCTCCACCGCAAGAAGGCGCGCGACGCACAGCCGCTGCTGCTGGTCCAGCGGCAGCGTGAGCGCGCTGTCGCCGAGCTTGTCCTTGAGTTGCTCCCACAGCCAGGCAGCGCGCAGGCTCTTCTCCACGACCTCGTTCACGCGCGCCGCGCCGCGCTGGCCGGCGACGCGCAGCCCGAAAGAGACGTTCTCGCGGATGGAAAGCGGAAACGGATTCGGCCGCTGGAAGACCATGCCCACGCGCTTGCGCAGGAGGCACACATCCGCAGCCGGCCCATAGATATCGGCCCCGTCCAGCGTCACCTCGCCCGTGATGCGCACGCTTGGGATGAGGTCATTCATCCGGTTCAGGCAGCGCAGCACGGTGGACTTGCCGCAGCCGGAC
>CAYRKB010000134.1:0-10919 GCA_964424705.1 uncultured Victivallales bacterium | reverse complement strand
TGCATACCCGCCAGGAATGAATCCGAGGTTCTCGCTGAACTGAACAGCCAACCCCATCGGGTCGATCACATTGACCGGGTCATTGCGGCAGAATTCGACCCGAAAAGAGCCGTCCGGGGCGACGTGGAGCAGGACGTAGCCGGGGGCGGAGGTGGGGACGACGGGAGCGGCAGACTGGGCGAGTTGCGGGTGCGAGACGGCGCTGGGGATGGAGGCGTCAGCGGGGCGCGGCAGGAAGCCCGCGATGAGTGCCAGGGCGGCGGCTACTGACAGGAGTTTGTTGCGAGGCGCGCACATGTTGCGATGCTACCAGTTCATGTTAGGCCGAGCCGGTGGAGATCCCTGCTGGATTCCCAGTTACGTGAGCGGCACCACTGTAATCGTAGAAGTCGATCGAGTAATCTGCGGCAATGTCCGCCAACTGTCTTATGTGGAAGGCGCTCATGCTATAATCCGGCCGTTCATCAAATACCTCGACGGTGGCAACAATGCTCACCCGCGCCGCATTCTTTGCGCAGTACGCCTTGATTGTGTCGCACGCCGGCCACACCGTGCTCATTAGCTTGCCAATCCCCTCGTCAATGCATGCTGTGGGCATCCATTCGGTCTCCACGATCCATTCGCCGGTAGGCGACGGGATTCGCGCCGACGTGCGAAGCTCCCCCTTCGCTCGACTGGAGGATGGCGCAAGGCCAATTTGTCGCGAGCAATCGACAGGGTCAAGCCCATCGCCGGAAATGACGAGCGCGATTCGCAGGCGTGTCCTCTCAAGGATACTCATCGAGGAAACTCTCCGGCCAACTCGTCGATTCGCATACCTGTTGTCACGGGCGCTTCGCCCATCCGCACCGGGGTTAAGACAACAGCTCCCTCCTCATTCACTGCAATATTGAATCTAGAGACATTTGCCTTGCCAACGAATTCCGCTTTCAGTGCGTGTGCGTCTACCCGCAAAGCCTTCAGCTGCCCGTCGGACAGTTTCTTGAAGTTGCCGAAGAAGTCGCCGCCGGGGCCAGCACCCGCAGGCATCCCGTTCGGCATAAGCTCGCCTATTTCGAATGTGGCTCTTTCGCCAATGGCGCCTCGCGTAATTCCGTTGAGCAGATAGGCGCCGTCCACGGCGAGACTGGACAGCACAAGGGCATCCACCGCACCTATCGCTCCGTGCATGTGCCGCTCAGAATCCGAATCAAATTGACCTCCTAGATAAGTCTCTTTGTATCGCCATGCTTCGCTCGGCGCCATACACGCCTTGGCAACAGTGGTCTCGGCGACATAGGCACTGACCGCATCGACGCCTCTCTGCTCCATGAACTTCCGCCGAGCTCTGCTCACAATCTTCTCGTACCGCGCCGAGAAGGCCTTCGTTGCACTCCAATGCTGCTGCGGCAATACCATCGTAATCGCTTGCCGGAAGCCGGCTGCATCACGATCGAGCAGCCTGCCGAGCAGGCCCTTCTGAGCACGAAGCACCTCCGCTCTTGCCAACTGGCTGCGACGCTTGTCAAGATTGGCTTGATAGGTCTGCGCCTCTGCCCCCATCTCCGAAAGCAGTTGCTGATACTCGGAGTCCTCGGACAGGATCGACAGAACGCCCGGCGCCTCGGTCACCAGCCCGAGCGGGTCCGTGGAGTTGACCGGGTCATTGCGGCAGAATTCGACCCGAAAAGATCCGTCGGGGGCGACGTAGAGCAGGACGTAGGAAGGGGCGGTTGGCCCGGCGGGGAGCGTGGGAGCGGAGGCCTGGGTGAGCTGCGGCTGCGCGATGGCGCTGGGGAGCGAGGCGTCAGCGCGGTACGGCGGCAAGGCCAAGCAGAGCGCGAAGGCAGCCACTGCGGTCAAGCATCTGTTGCGAAGAGAGCACATGTTGCACACCACGTACCGAGGGCCGCAGCCAGTCTGCCCTGACGTTCAGCAACTGGCCAACGGTCTCTGCCTACACCATGATCATTTGTTCGTCGTCACATCAAGCGGTTCAATCGAATTGATTATTCGACGAACTACCGCATCCATCTCAGGGTACAGCGTTTGGCCCGTCCTTGTGTCGATGAGCTTCGAGACGTCCCCTCTAATCCAGAGAACATCCCCATTGGGAAAGCGAATATCGCGTCGGTACAGTGTGCCGCTCGCATTCACGTCGAGAGTCGGATGGAATGTTTCGTATTGCCATTCCTCATCAACCGCCTGTTGCCTGTCCAATCGGCCCTCTGCCACAAGTTTCGCCGAGATTCTCCTTGCGCGTTCCAGATCTTCTTCGTACCGATCCTTTGTCGACCTCCGAATCTCCACGCCTGCCGCAAAACGTGAATCTGGATATCGCGAGTGGATTTCATAAAGGCTAACCAACGTGCATTGGGGCCTGTCTGCGATTTGCGTTGTCGAGGGCAGTTCGATTCGAATCTGCGTGATCGGAAGTTGCACGCTCCTCCATCGGTTCGTCGGCTCCATTTCGAGGATGCCGTTATACAAACCGGATGGAGAAGACACCTCTACGCCGCCGCGTTGCCGATACTTGTCCAGCTCTTTGTCTGTCAGCCAGAAACTGTCGGGTGAACTCACGCATCCGCTGACGAGGGCGACAAGCGTCGATACAAGAAAGCGCCTCTTTAGAATCGCCATCCGACAAGCCCTCCCTCGGCAGGAAGAACCTCGGCTCCGTTGACAACGGATCTTCCAGCATCAAGAGCGGCTTCTCCCCCTCGCTTCAGACCATAACCTGTGCATTGGGTGCCCTGCCAGGCGACACCCGCCGTACCGATGACGACGTTTGCCGGCAGCATCACCGTATGATCGGCCCAACCGCCCATGCCTACGCCACCGAAGGACACGCCAGGGAATACCGTAGCGCCTCCAACAGAAACACGCGGCAAGACTGGAGCCCTGTTGTACTTCTTCATTCCCTTGGGATACTTGACGCCTTTTACCTGCTCCGTTAGCCACACCGTCCAACTCCCGCAGTTCCGCTTCCCAACCATGTACGACCCCATATCCCATGACGTCGGCGCAGCATTGTTGACGTTCCTCGACGCGATTGCCTTCTCGTAAAGTTCAACCTGCTGCTCCTCTGTCAGCCCGAGAGGAAAGACCTTCGCCTTGAGCGCGCCCGCAGAGCCGGCGAAAGCAGCACGGTCCGCCTCGTCCCCGTATCCTATGTAGCTAGACCCAGACACGAAGATGCCCAGAACATTGTATTCGCCAGCTTCGCCTTCACTGTAGACATTCCAAGGATGGAATGAAAAGGTTTCCGCGTCCTTATCAGGGGCGTCCTCGGATCTTTCGGACTCCGGGCGGAAAGCGGATTGCGGACCCGCTGGCGTGTACCGCCCCAATTCCTTCACCATATCTCGCCACCTCTGCACATCCGAAATCCCTTTCTCGTCGAAGGCCAAGAAGACATGTCCCTGGGATGGATACTTGTCACGTTTATCCTTGTCCTGAAACTGTCGATAGACGATGTACGCCTCCAGCCCGAGGGGGTCGGTGGAGTTGACCGGGTCATTGCGGCAGATTACTTCGTAGAGGATCCCGTCCACTTCGACCACAACCCGCCTGAATTCTACAGGCCGGAAGTCGCCTACCGGCGCGGGAACTGCCGGTGGCGGGGTGCGCTGCAGGTGGGCGATATTGCGCGGGATGGATGCCTCAGCCGGGCGTGGCGCGAAGAACGCCCCGAGAGCCACGGCGGCAGCAGCCAACAAGAGTTTGTTACGGACATCATGCAAGTGCGATAGGATCTCATCCTTCATAGAGGAGCATCCTTTCTCCGAGGACGCGCTTCCGGAAGTGCGGATTGCGCAGGCTGTCGACCGTCAGGAGGTCCACCTCGCGCCCGAGGCCATCTTCAAGCCGGTGCAACAGTCCAAAGAATCTCTTCGCCGGCCGGCTTTCAGGATCGCGGAATTCCACCAACAGATCCACGTCGCTGGACGCTGTGGCCGTGCCCCTGACCGTAGACCCGAACACGTCGAGCCGTTTCACGTTGAAATCCCGACATGCCGGGATAGCCGCGGCCTGTATGTCCTCGATTCGCATGCCCGAATAATGCGCGACATCCGCGCGTTTATCAAGTGCGGATCGAATGAGTGGACCTGGGGTGAGCCGAGCGCGCAATTATGTTCACTTCAACGGACGGGCCTCGACATGAGAGGCGGCGCAGCCGTCGAAGACGAGGCGGTCGCCCGTCAGCCCCTTGCAGCGCGTGGCGATTGTCCGACACTCGTTGATACAAACGTCGACGATGTCGCCCACAAGAATGATCTCGAGATCGAGCTGGCGGTCCAGGCCGTCCACCACGTCAATCTCGGTGAAGGGCGCCGCATCGGTGCGAGCCCCCTCGGGGAACAGAAATGCCACGGTCCGCTTGACCGGATCGAAGCGCAGCCCGAGCCCGCTGCCGGGCGCATCCGTGCCGCGCAGCCGGAGACTGAACGGCGTGGTTGCCGAGAGCGGCTTCAGTTCGATCCTGACGCGCGCGTTCAGCGGCACTCCGGCAACAGCGGTTCCCGCTGGCCTCAAGGCAACCGGGTCGCCACAGGGCGGCATCATCTCGGGGACGAATTTGATGCCCAGCGAGCCGTCGGCATTCTGGATGAGTTCGTGGAAAACAATCTCGCCGCCCCAGCCGTCTTCGCCTAGCCACCCGGTCGCGAACGCACGGCCACCAAACACCGCGCTTTTCGGAACCTGCATGGGAACGAGCCGCGCGGGCGAGTGCTCCTGCCATGGCCCCATCAGATGGCTGGCCATCCAGAAACGGTTCTCCATCCAGAGGTAGTGCCAGCCGTTCCATTCGAAGACGTGCGGGCAGCAGCCGAACATGTCGTGGAAATGCTTCGGCTGAAGCGTCCACGGCCCGTGCGCCGGGTCGGTCGCCGTGTAGTCAAGCAGCCCGTTCTTGCCGTCGGGCCAGTTCGTCGGCCACTGCTGGCCGGATCCGGGTGTCAGCAAATGGTACAGCCCCGTCTCGGGATCATACAGAGTGTGGGAATCAAAGCCGCGCGGAGCGATCTTGCCGGTCTTGGTGAAATGAATGCCGTCGTCGCTCTCGGCCATGCAGATGGACAGTTCCTTGTAGGGCGAGTCCTTGTAGTTGCCCCAGGCGGAGAAGTCCGCATAGTACGCGTAGATCTTCCCCTCGTATTCAATCAGGCTGCCCGTCCCGTGCGGGCATTCCCAGCCGTATGACATCGTGAGCGCCATGGGGTGTTCTTCCCAGTGAACAAGATCGGCCGTCGACCGGTGCCCCCATTCATGGGCGCCGCGGCCCCACTTCGAACCGTGATGACGTCGGTCAAAGAGATAGAACAGGTGCAGCCGCCCTCTGAGAACCTGGAGCATGCAGTCGCCCGCCGACGTGTTGTGCCCGCGCGGACGCCAGTATTGCGGCATGGGGCGATGCGGGCCGAGAATCTCCAGGTCCCGCCGGGCGATCTCTGTCGCGCCTCCCGACAGGCCAGCGATCTCCTCGTCTGACAAAGCGCGCTGCCACAAGGCCACGTGATCAATCAGGCCGTTGAATCCCGCCACCTTCTGCCCATCCCGCCAGCCCGCGCCGATCAGGAACGGACCGGAGAACTCGTGCAATTCGCCGTGCGGCCAGTTCTCGTCGACGAGCACCCCGTCCACGAACAGCTCAATGCTCGGAGAGCGGTACCGCATCACAACATCGTGCCAGCCGCCGGCACCGATCATTTTTGCCGGGGCGTTCAGGCGCATGACGCCGTTGAGGTAGTCTTCCTTCAGGTATTCCGGCGCGTCGGTTGCCGGGGTGGTCGTGCGCTCGACCGCGGGAGTGGTCCGCCAGACGTAGCGGAGCTGGCCGTCACCTGCCGACAGGATTGTGCCGTACGCGTCCTGCGAGTTGTCTTTTGAAAAGAGAGGAGCGTCCCACGCGTTCGACGTATCTTTCACACGCATGCAAAACGTCATCTCGGAGCCGGTGAGCTTCAGGGCTGCGTCGGCGACGCAAATCCATCCTCCCTGAAAACGCGCAACGCGGCCGTCCCCGCCGCGCGCTAGCGAGGCCTCGCGCTCCGCGCCCTCCAGGGGGATCCCCAGCGCGACGTCGCCGTGCACCGTCAGGCCCGTCGCATCCGCCATGTGCCAAACCGCCGCCGCACCGCCAAAGATCGATTCTTTCCTCACTTCGCCATCCCTTCTGCTGAGTCACCATTCCCCTGCCGGCCCCGCTTTGCGCGCCTCGCCGGCAGCTCCTGTTCTCCCGTCGCGCGGAGGTGATATAGGACCACTCTTCCGATCGTACGGCGAGCACATTTTACGTTCCGGCATTGTAAGGGGCGCATGTGAGTTCCGGGGAGGATCCGTATCAGGCGCGTTCTTGTATCTCCGCGACGAGGGCGTCGCGACTCCAGCAGCACGGAAACGAGCGAAATCAGACGTTCCGCTGGAGTCGCGGTGCCCCCACCGCGTTCGCTCCGAGCTTCGCCGCATCTCCCCCGCGTGGCGATCCCCGGAACTCACTTGCGCCCCATTATAAGGTTTTCGTCCGGGTCAATAAGGGCTATCTTCCACGCGATCGTTTACGGCCACAGGCATTCATCGCACGCGGAATGAAAGGGCAGACCCATGACAAAGCGCTTCGGCTGGCTGGCGGTTGCGGCAACTCTTCTTGCCTGGATGGGATATGCTCCGCTGCAGGCCGCTCAGGAGGCGCGGCAGGTCATCTCTCTGGACGGGACATGGGACATCGAGCAGGGCGGCATGGACGCCGCGCCGGCCGCCTTCACGCTCAAGATTGCCGTGCCGTCGCTGGTGGACATGGCGCAGCCCGCGTTTTCCGAAGTGGGCGCGCCAAGCGGCCAGCGCAAGGCGTTCTGGTACCGTCGGTCGTTCAAGGTCGACGGCCCGGTTCCCGCCGTGGCGCTGATCAAGGTGGCCAAGGCGACGTTCGGCTCGCGCGTCATCCTCAACGGGCAGACGCTGGGCGATCACCTGCCGTGCTTCACGCCCGGGTATTTCGATGCGCGGTCCGCGCTGAAGACCGGCGAGAACGAAATCGTGATCCGCATCGGCGCCGACCCAAGCGCCCTGCCCCCTTTCCAACCGTGGGGCCGCGACGATGAAAAGCGGATCTATCCGCCCGGGATCTTCGACTCCGTCGAACTGATCCTCTCCGGCACGCCGCACATCCTGCGCGTGCAGGCGGTGCCCGACATCGAGAAGAAGACCGTCACGATCCACGCCTGGGTGAAGGACGCCCAGACCCCGGCGGCGACCAAGCTGCACTTTACCGTGCGCGAGGTGGCCACTGGCAAGGTTGCGGGCGAGGGCGATTGCGCCATCGCGGAAGGCCCGGGGCCGGAGCGCACCGGCGCGGCCACGGTGACCATTTCGGACTGTCGCCTCTGGTCGCCGGAAGATCCCTTCCTGTACGAGATCGAGGCCCGGGGCGATGCGGACGTCCTCAAGGCGCGGTTCGGCATGCGGAGCTTCCGCCTCGACGGCGCGACGGGCCGCGCAATGCTCAACGGCAAGCCCTACTTCATGCGCGGCAGCAACGTGACGCTGTACCGGTTCTTCGAGGACCCGGACCGCGGCGACAAGCCCTGGCGCGAGGAGTGGGTGCGCCGGCTTTTCAAGGCCTACCGCGACTTTCACTGGAACTCGTTGCGGTTCAGCATCGGCTTCGCGCCCGAGCCCTGGTACGAAATAGCCGACGAACAGGGCATGCTGATCCAGGATGAGTTTCCCATCTGGGAAATGCATGGAGGCCCCTTCCAGGCCGCAGACCTGACGCAGGAGTATACGGAATGGATGCAGGAGCGCTGGAACCATCCGTGCGTGGTCATCTGGGACGCGTGCAACGAGACGGCGAACGCGGAAGTCGGCAAGGCAATCACCGCCGTGCGCGGGCTGGACTTCTCCAATCGTCCCTGGGACAACGGCATGGCGGCGCCGATGGCATCCAACGACTGCCTCGAGGCTCACATCTACCACTTCAAGGACAAGCAGTTCGAGCTGAAGTATCTGGCGTCTGTTCCCAAAACGCCCCTGTCCGCAAAAGAAAGCAAGTTCAAGGCTACAGGCCAGCATGCCGTAATCCTCAACGAGTACGGCTGGCTCTGGCTCAACCGGGATGGCAGCCCCACGACCCTGACCGCGGAGCTCTACAACAACCTCGGCATTCCCGGCGGGGTTCGCCAGAAGACCTATGCGCGTTACCTTGCCGCAGAGACCGAGTTCTGGCGGTGCCACCGCAAGTGCGCGGGCGTGCTGGAGTTCTGCGGCCTGGGCTACTCGCGCAGCGACGGCCAGACCAGCGACCACTGGGCGGACCTGGAGAAGCTCACGTGGGAGCCGAACTTCCTCGAATACTGCCGCGACGCGTTTGCCCCGGTGGGGCTGACGATCTACAGCTACGAGCCCACGTATCCCGCGGGCGCCAGCAACACGTTCCCTGTCATCACGATCAACGACCTCTACGAGGACTGGAAAGGCACGGTGCAGCTCCGGATCGTCAAGGATGGCAAGACGGTAACGGAGAAGTCGGAGCCGTGCGAGATTCCGGCCCTGGGCACAAAGAAATTCTCCATCACGGTGGAAATCCCGAAGGAGGCCGGGCAGTACGAGGCTGAGGCGGCCCTCGTGAAGCCCGGCGCCGACCGCGTGCGCAGCCGGCGCGAGTTCAAGGTTCAGTAGGCGCACGTTCTCCGGCTCGGAAGGAACAATATTATGCAGGCACCGCCTCTTGAAGAGATGCCGTTCAGCACGTTCGGGTCGCCCTTTTCCATCGCGCTGCTGCGCGGCGACAAAGCCCCGGACGGCAAGGACGGGCTCTACCTGCAGTCCTATCACGGCGGGCGCCAGCCCGCGCTCCGTCTGACCCCCATCCGCAACGGAAAAGAGGCCCGGGTGACGATCCGCCGCGATTATACATCGCTCCGCCTGTCCGACTCCCGGGGCGGATCCATCGAGTGCTGCTTTGACGGCACACGGACGCTGCGCGTTCGCGGCCGCGGCGGCCTGGGCCTGCGCGTGGAGCACTTCACGTGGGGCCCCATGTTCGCGACCAGCGACCGTCTAGTCACAATGACCGTCAATATTCTGCGCCGCTACCAGATTGAGCGGCTGGCCGGCGCATTCAAGGCCGACGGCCTGTGGACCGGCCTGAATCCTTCAGGAAAGATGATTCTGGACGCGATCGGCGCCAAAAACCGGTCCGGCTGGGAGATCGCGATCGACGAGTACTGGAGCACATGGACGCCCCGGAAGCGCGCGAGCTTCAAGGAGTGCCTTGCGGCCCAAAGAAAGAGCTTTGAGCGGTGGCTCGCGGATGCCCCGCCCGCCCCGGCCCGTCTTGCGAACACCCGCCGGAATGCCGCCTACCTGAATTGGTCCTGCGTCGTG
This sequence comes from uncultured Victivallales bacterium, assembly GCA_964424705.1. Classification (GTDB taxonomy): domain Bacteria; phylum Verrucomicrobiota; class Kiritimatiellia; order UBA8416; family CAYRKB01; genus CAYRKB01. The sequence continues at coordinate 1,553 of CAYRKB010000134.1, read as the reverse complement.
GAGCCGGGCGGCTTTATGCGGCGCCCCTACATGCTGATGTCCAAGAACTGGATGTGCAACGTGTGGAGCTGGGACCACTGCTTCAACGCCATTGCCCTGGCGGCGGGCCGGGCGGACCTCGCCTGGGACCAGCTGCTGCTGATGGCTGACCACCAGGACGAGTTCGGCGCGTACCCGGACGCCATCAACGACATGTACATCACCTACAACTACAGCAAACCCCCGGTGCACGGCTGGGCGACAGCCGAAGTATTGCGCCGCAATCCGAAGGCAGGAACCCGGCCGCGGCTGCAGGCGATGTACGATTCGCTTGACCGCTGGACCCGGTGGTGGCTGACCTACCGGCGCTTTCCGGGCCAGACGCTCCCCTATTATCTGCACGGCAACGACAGCGGCTGGGACAACAGCACGATGTTCGACGCGGGCGTTCCGCTCAAGGGGCCGGACCTCGCGGCGCTGCTGGTGCTGCAGATGGAAGCCATGGCGGACATCGCCGCCCGGCTCAAGCAGCCGGCCGCCGCCGCCCGCTGGCGCAGACACGCAGCCAGGATGCTCAAGGCGCTGATGTCCGAGCTGTGGCAAGGCGATCGCTTTGTCGCCCGGCTCGCGCGCACCGGCAAGGTGGTGGAGAGCCGGAGCCTGATCCCCTGCATGCCGATCCTGCTCGGCAAGCGTCTGCCCGCGGCCGTGATTGATTCCCTGGCGAAGCGCATCGAGGCCTCACTCACCCAATACGGCCCGGCCACGGAACAGCCGACCAGCCCGAAATACACCCCGGACGGCTATTGGCGCGGCCCGATCTGGGGCCCGTCCACCTACCTCGTCGTCCGCGGCCTCGAAAGCGCCGGCCGCCCGGACCTCGCGCTTGAAATCGCCGGCCGCTACTGCAAGCTGTGCGCGAAGTCCGGCTTTGCCGAAAACTTCGACGCCCTCACCGGCGCGCCTCTGCGCGATCGCGCCTACACATGGACGTCCAGCGTCTTCCTGCTCCTTGCGGAGAACCTCAAGCGAGACGGGAAGGGCCCGTGATGCTGGGCGTGCTGCCCGGGGAGGAAACCACACTGCCACTGGCTGCTCATTCGAGGAGGAGACTCCCGGGCGATACAGGGAGAGAGGAACGAACGCATTGTTCCTGCCTGTCGATGACATGATTGACATGAATGTAGGCGGCAAGGGCTATCGCCGGCAGGTTCTGTTCAGAGAGTAGTGATCCGATAAACGCAGTAGTAAGGAGCTAGCTTTGCAAGATAACATCATCGTCCGACTGATTCCGGCTGCGTTCATAGGATTTGTGCTGTGCGCGGCGCTACCAGCGCGCGCGGCGCAGTCGCTGGGCACCGGCAATGCAAGCCTTCTCGGCGGAGACCTGACCGACCCGACGGACGCCGTTGCTATTTCCGCGGACCCAGTCAAAGCGTTGCCGGAAGCTGAGATGATCCCCAAGAACGCCGCGTGGCTCAAGATGACCTGCTACCCTGTCACGGGGCCCTACGGGACTCCGTACCACCGCAACCCCTACCAGAGCCTGGCGGGAACGCCTGCCTGCGCCATCT
>CAYRKB010000133.1:0-10993 GCA_964424705.1 uncultured Victivallales bacterium | reverse complement strand
TGCGCCGGCGTGTCGGGATGGTGTTCCAGAAGCCGAACCCGTTTCCGAAGTCGATCTTCGACAACGTGGCGTATGGGCCGCGGCTGCACGGCGTGGCGGACCGGGGAACCTTGGCGGAGACCGTCGAGCGCAGCCTCGCGGGGGCGGCGCTGTGGGACGAGGTGAAGGACCGGCTGAACGAAAATGCGCTGGGGCTCTCCGGCGGACAGCAGCAGCGCCTGTGCATTGCGCGGGCGCTGGCGGTGGACCCCGAGATCCTGCTCATGGACGAGCCGACATCGGCCCTGGATCCGCGGGCCACGCTGCGCATCGAGGACTTGATCGACGAGCTGCGGGGCAAGTACACGATCATCATCGTCACCCACAATATGCAGCAGGCGGCCCGCGTCTCGGACTTTACGGCGTTCATGTATGAGGGCGTTCTGGTGGAGTTCGGGGTGACGCAGGAGATGTTCACGAAGCCGAAGGAGAAGCAGACCGAGGATTACATTACCGGACGTTTCGGGTAAGGAGGGTGCGTGTATGAGAGTGCATTTTCAACGGGATGTGGAGCGGCTGAAGCGCCAGATCCTGGCGTTGAGCGCCGAGGTGGAGAACGATCTTCGAACGGCGGTCCGCGCCGTCGAAGAGCGGGACGAGGAACTGGCCGCGCGGGTGGTGGAGCGCGAGACGCAAACGAACTCCATGGAAGTGGATGTGGAAGAGGATTGCCTCAAGATTCTTGCCCTGCATCAGCCGGTGGCTGCGGACCTGCGCTATGTGATCGCCGTTCTCAAGATCAACCAGGACCTGGAGCGCATCGGCGACCTGGCCGTGCACATTGCGGAAAGGGGGCTCTTCCTTTGCTCGCAACCGGTGCTCGGGCTGCCTCTGCGACTGGGAGAAATGGCGGACAAGACCCAGGCCATGCTGAAAAAAGTCCTCGACGCTTTCGTCAACACAAGCGCGGCTTCGGCGCGTGAGGTGTGCGCCGCCGACAGCGAGATCGACGCGATCAACGGCGACATTCTCCAGCAGGTCAAGAAGGCGGTTATGCAAACCCCGGCCCTGTTCGAGTCCTTGCTGCAGATCCTGCACATCGCGCGGCACCTTGAGCGGATCGCGGACCACGCGACCAACATCGCCGAGGACCTGATCTACATGATCGAAGGCCGGATCGTGCGGCACACGGCAGAAGTCTCGGATAAGGCGGTTGTCGCGGGTCACGCAGGCGGGTGACGTTCGCGCCCCGTATTCGCGAGGTCGGTAACCTAGCCGTTCGCAGGCGGCGGCGCGCGCGGCCGGTCAGGTGTGAGATCGAAGGAGACGTGGGAAGTCGTGATCGTGCTGACGCCCATGCGCACGAAGACAAAGGCAGCGATCGCTTCGATGAAGAGGATTGCGCCTGGCGTCCACAGAAGCGAGAAGCCGCGCGCCACGTCCGGCGCGCCATGGGGCACAGCGGGCCAGAGGAGCCCCAAGACAACGGTGTAAGCGGCTCCCACGAGCGCCATCCGCTGGTAGGCCGAGATGCGCTCGTGGCCGCGGAAGTCCGCCCGCAGGAATTCGGAAAGGAAGCGCCAGAGTTGCGTGATGACGATGGGCACAACATAGGCCAGCCCGGGGCGGCCGCCCAGAAACAGCGCGATGCCGGCGAGTCCTGCCGCGCTGGAGATGATCGCGGTCAAAGCCTGTACGGGAATCAGGCGCTGCCCTTCGAGCCCACGTTCATAGGATGCCTTCTTCATCTGTCCCTCGAAGACGAAGGCCCAGCGGCTGAACAGTGTTCGTATCCAGGAGGGGCAGCCCTCCAACGCCCGGCCGTAACAGCAGCCGAAGCTGATGCAGGCTAGCCGCCCGATCCCTTCTCCAAGTGCATAGGCGGATGACACCGTCCCCATCACATAGAGCACTTCGGTCGCCCCGTCGGTAGGCCGACCAAAGCGCCAAATGCTCCAGACCAGCCAGGGGCCGAGAACCATGCCGATAAAGGACGCGCCGCCAACTGTGAACCCGTGCCAATGTCCCTCCACCAGACGGTTGACGATCCTGCTGGCCGGGACGCTAACGGCCAGAATGGCGAGCAGTCCCCACGCCGGCAGTGCAAGCGGCAGCCCCACTGTTCCCGCCAGAAAGATGGCAACCATCACCCCGATCCCGACCGCCAGGGCGTTGAGCACGCCGTAGTATGTCAGGTTGATGCCGCGCCAGCCCCCGCCCGGCTCCCGTTCCCGTGGCAGCGCTGCAAAGATCTGCCATTGTTCGCGCGGCAAACTCCGAAAGGCCCAGGAGAACAGAGCTGTGAGGAAGATCGCCAGCAAAGCCACGGTAAGCGACGCGCTCACAAGCCGCCTCCTGAAATGGCACGGGCGATGGTCGCACGAACAGGCACATCTGACTCCACCCATGGTTCGCCCCACGCTGCACTATAGAGGCTGTGTACGTCGGAACGCCGCAGGTTCGCCACAATATCATCGCGGAAATGAATGCGCCCAGCCTGAAAGATGAGCACCACCGTCGAACTGCCGGGGCGAAACAGGCTCTTTGGACAGCCGCGCTCCAGCCTCATCCCGATGTGGACAGGCGAAGGCGTTCCGTATCTCTCGGCGCTGTAGCACTGGATAACATCGCCGATCATGAGCGCGACAATCTCTATCATGGCCACAAGACCTGCCTGCGTTCCGCGCGGCACATCCGTGTCGATGACGGTTACTGTCCGCCGGTTCTTTGAATGGGGTGTGGCCTGGGCAACGATCACCGCGGGATGACAGGACTGAAACACGCCGTCGATCTCGTAGATGTCCTTTACCACGCCCGCAACGGGAACATGGTTGTAGTGGTATTTGTCAGGCGTCAGACGAAGCACCGCGAAATCCCCGCCACGAAATACGCGTCGCCAGACGGGCTTGTCCTTTCCGAACATATCTTCAAAGTCGAAGAACTTGTCCTTGAGGAAGAGTCTGGAGGTGCGCCCAAAGGAACCCACCAGGAGGCGCGCATCCGCCGGCGAGACGATCGCATCGACGCAAGGTTCCATCGGGCGACACGCCCAGTAACGGATCCTGCGCTCGAACACCTTGCGGGCGGTGTCCAGGTCTTCCACGGGGTCGGCGCATTCCGCGAAATCAATCCTGAGCTGCTGCGCCAGCTGGCGGCGCATGCGGTCGGGATTGGCGGGCCGCACATCGAAACGCAGAGCTCCCAGAATCCCCGTCAGGCGTGCCGAGGTGAGGACTCGGAACAGCCACCGCGCGTCCTCGCGAACCCGCGAGTAGAGGAATGAAACGATCGGGTCGCCACAGAACGTCTCGGGCACTGCGCAGGCGTTCCGGAGGTCCACGTACTGGTGTGCCGTCATGGTTTGACCCCGTTGCGCTCACAGTGGCTGCGGATGACAAGCAGCATGAGTCCCACAAGCTTGCCCAACACGGACTGGGACACCGTGCCTGTCAGCACATTCTCCCGCACCGCCGCCAGGAACGCGGCCGGGTCTTCTCCGTTCAGCACAGTTTGCAGGGCGGCGGCGTAATCGCCGTCACCCGCCGCGGCGCGAGCCCCCAGCTCCTTGAGATCGCCGGCGAACAAATCCAGAGCTTCGCCGACGAAGTTCCGGAGCAGCCCGCCCTTATAGAAGCGTTCCGCCGCCGTGTTGAACGTCTGGGCGGACGCGCCCAGGGGAGTGGCCGTGCCGGCCTCGCCAAGTATGCCTTCGAGAAGCGATGTTAGCGCTGAGCCATTCCCTTCGGGACTGATCCTTTGTTTCAAATCGGTGATGGTGCCGGCCATTCCGAAGGCTTCGATCAGGCCTGCGGCATCCTGCTCCAGCATGGCCAAGAGCGCGCGGCGATATTCGAGATGGTAGACGCGTGTTCGGCCCGGATAGCGGCGGCTGTCCCGCGACTTGGCTGTTTGGCCGAGGATCTTCCGGAGGAATGCGTTGGGCGTCCGAGCGTCGACAAAGAACGTCGGAATGCCGATGGCTGCACCGAAGAATATCTGCCGGCGTTCGCTTTCGCCTTCCGGCGTGTCGGGAATGTCCGCGTGCGTCACCTTGCCGGAGAGAACGTACTGGTAGGCCAGCGCGGTGACGAGGCGCTGCAGGTCGGTGGCGGCCGACATGTCGCGGGTGATGCTCGCGAACTGACTGTAGTGGCGCCCCTCGAAGCCGCAGAATCCCATCCGGGCGAACAGCCTCTGCCGATACAATGAGTAAGAGGTCATGCGCGGATCAAATACCCCCATCTGGGCAAGATCGCTCTTGAGTCGTTCGTCGTTACCCAGCGTACCGTCCAAGGCGGGGCTGTGATCCGTGCTGAGGGGAGACACCAGATAGTCGATCAGGCGCTGATCGGGAACCCAGTCGCCCCGCAGGCCGAGAACTGTGCCCAGAAACCGGTCAAGGCTGCGTGGACCGAAAGGTGTGAGGGGGATTCCAAAACACTTCAGGTCTGCTTTGCCTTTCCACCGCCGCCACAGCATGCGCAGGTGCGTGAAGTCCAGTTCGTGCGGAAGAAAGCCCAGCACCAATTCAGGGTGAAGATCACGGAAGTCCAGGCGGTGGGGTGCCGCCGAGTAGGTTCCGACAAAGAGAGGCAGGAAGTGCTCCACGATCTTCACCACGAGGTCGCCGACGCGTTTCTCGTCCTCGGCCGTGAACCCAGGATCGCCTGCGGCCATGAGGGTAGTGAGGCGTCGGCTGCCGAGGCTGATATGTGTGCCGTTGTTGGCCAGGCTGGTATTGGAGACCGTGGGCAGAGTCACGAGATCCCGCGTGAGGATGCCGCATTCGCGCAACTTCGCCATGGTGTTCAGTCGGCTGCGCGACAGCACTTCGTGGCACAGAATCATATACTGATACTTGGTTTCCCCGTTATTCCAACCTGACAGGCACGGGCTCATGAAGAGCTCGCGGTAGAATGAATCCGGTACCAGCTCGTTTAGGCATTTCTGGCGCAGTGGGGTGTGCGGCGACAGGCACACTTGCGTCTCCTGGCCCCGCGAGCGCAATTCGAACTTCTCGTTGGCGTACATGGTGAGGAACTGGACCAGCAGCAGCCGGCGTAGCGTTTCCGCAGCAAGCGCGTTGCCGAGGCCAGGGCCAGAGCCCGAGCCGACGGTGTGGAACGAGAAGGTTTCGGGCGAGGTGTTGTCGTTCAAGAAATGCTGCATAAGCCGCTCGCCCATGCGCCGGATCGCGGGGTGCGGCTTCGGCCCGAAGCTGATCGCGTCGGCCAGGGCGATCTTGAGCAGGTAACTCACCGGAATACGTATACAGCGCACGCCGTTGCGCACCACTTCGAAGCGTCCGGCATCCGTGCGGCGTGCTCCGCGCTTCTGTTTGTCCGAATAGAGGTCCGCGTCGAACACGTCCCGGGCATACGGTGTCATGAGGTCAGAGGGGAAGTATACCCAGCTGTTCTCCCACGCGGACTCCCGGTTTTCTGAAAGGAAGTCCTCGATGTCCCGCACCAGACTCTTGGGCGCGTCCCCGGTGGCCGCGCGGCGGGTTAGGTTCTTGAAGAAGTGGGACTCCTCCACCGCGCAGGCAAGGTCCACCTGTTGGCGCGGGCCGTAGACGACCGTCAGCAGTTCGTTCTCGGCGCCCGCCGTTGCGTCGCCGACACCCAAGGGCAAGTGTTCGATCGACGTGCCGGTGTCGTGCATATCCAAGGCGGCGCGTACCCGCGCAAGGTCATTGCGCGCAACGCCCCTGGCCGGTGGCGATGTCTGTCTGCTGACGGCGGCTGGTTCCGTAACTGCGTTCATTCCGCTACCCTCCGATAGACACATACAGTAACCGACCATCGTTAGCGTGATGTTGGATGAGGGTTAGATGCGTGTTCGATCTCAGCCCTGTCGCGCGGCGCATGTTCCGGCCATCGAAGTGGCGATGGGCAAGTGGGTTACGCGAGCCGAGTCCGGAGTCTATTGACAATCCTCTGTGCAGATGTTGGTGAGTGTGCACTGGATCGCGCCGAGGAACAGACTGTATTCTCCCGACAGCGGTAGCATGGAAGACGCCAGGCTCGTCGCCGCCAGCTTCTTGAGTTCCGCATCGGATGTTTGCGCGGCGAATTCGCGGAACGGCATGCACCACATCGAGAAGCTTTCGCTCCGGCTGCCGCCTTCCGCCTCCGGTTGGATATCGGCGTATAACGCGCTGAGCCTTTGGGAAAGCACGGGGACGGAAGTCCTGCCGTGTTTCATTTTGAGGGCGAAGGTTCTGACGGCACCCTCCACGTTGAAGTGCACCTTGTCCGCTGCAGGGCGGCTTGCCGTCGTGTCCTCGGAAAAGGCGGCATGGAGGGTCTGGAGCACATCGGCCATTTCTGTGCTTTGCTTCGCGAGGTCGGCGATGCCGGGGAGATTCGTCTCCACCGTGCCGGCCACAAGATCGTGGTGCCGGTAACTCAGCATCCCGGATTCGAAGTCATAGACCTCGACGTACTTCATGCGGCGGCCCTTCATGAAGAGAGGCTTGATGTACTCGTCGTTCTCTTTGGCATACACAAGCAGCCTCAGGTCCGGCATGGCGAGGACACACACCGTGCGTTTGAACAGGCTGACGCTGTTTCCCCTGCCATCATCCTTCGTGTGAGGGGAGGCAACCTTGAAGTCGATCAGGCAGGCAGGCACCGCGCTGCCGCCGTTCTCGGTGTGCCATGTTCCTTCGGTGGCACGGATCGTTGCGCTGGCCACGCGCTTGAGGCGGATGTGCAGCAAGGCGTAGGCCACGTCGTAACCTGCGACCGCTGCGGGTTTGGATGCTTGAAATCGACGGGTCACTTCCGCAACGATGTTCGTGTCGTTCGCGGCGTGCGCGAGCGCGGCCATGGAAGAGAGCAGAACCGCCATCGCGCGAAGGATTCGTGTCATCGGCTTGCGCCAAGTTGCTGATACGATCTCCTTGAACGTGCCGCTGCGTCGTTGGCCGGAGTCCCGTCGTTCGGGTAGCGAATGATCCGCCAGGCCGCGTCGGCGCCGATCTCAGCCAGATCGGCAGCGATACGGCTGCAGAAGTGGTGCGCGGCCGCGGGCTCGGTATCGCGAAGCAGAATGCCGAGGCCGGATGAGCCCAGCCGCCCGACGTCGGCGGAGAGGCATGACCGCTGGGCCAGGAGGCTCATGACCTGCGGGTCCGTCGCCGGACGCACATTGCCAGCGGGCAAACGGAAGATGGCGAGACTGAAAGGCCTGTGAAACCGGTCAGCCACGAAGAGCGCCCGGTCCAGCTTGAGACGAAAGGCCTCTTCGGAAAGGACGGTGCTTGCCTGCGTCCGCCGCGTCGGCCTCAGCAGCAGGGAGTGAAGCCGGGAGCGGGCTTGACGTTGGGTTGTAAGCATACCTTGGCCTCGCGGGTCACTTGATTTCGATCACGCTGTTCAGAGTGCCTTGTTGGTTCGGTGCCCGGTCCGGGCAGGCGGGATCGCACTGCCAGGCGTTGTCCACGACGAACTTATATTCATGACGACCGACCGGAAGCAGAATCGTCGTCGTGTGTTTTCTTATGCCATTCTTCCAGGTGAGCCGGTGCGTGGCGGTGTTCCAGTTGTTGAAGGTTCCCGCGAGACGCACGTCGCTCTGCGGCCCCGCACCGCACCGGAAGATCACGCGCCGGCGCGGCAGCTGAATCTTTGTTGCCTTCCGCGTGGTCATGTTGAGATTCTCCTATTCTCTCTCAGCCGTGTGTGTAATCGGCAGGTTTCGCCTCTGCAAGGAACGAGAGCAGGATACGTGTGCCATGTTAGAACAGTGCTACGGGCGCGTCAGTTTCCTGTAAACGTTTCCGCCAGGGACGAGGGTGCATTCAAAGCGCCAGATCGTGGGACGGCACGGTGGCGCCCGCGCGGCGCGGGTGTGCGTTGGTCCTGTCGCGCGCACCTCCGCGTTTGCTTGCGGCGGACGCCCCCAGAGTTGAGTTGTCTCGCGCGCGAGTCGCCTGTCTCCCGGCGTAGCGGGGCCCGCCGGGGGGCGCCCCGTCCAGCCAGATCCTGCCAGAGCGGTGGAGCAACCGGAGAAACAAGCGCGATTGGCCAGTAACTCAGAGAGCACAGAAATGTAGTGATCAATTCAGAATGGAACAACAATGTAATATCGTAATATCAATACGCGTCACGTGTAATTGAAATAGTTATCATCTATAGTATTCTCTAGCAACATGATGCAAATCAAGTCGGTCGCAAAGGCTTGTGTTGGCATGGATAATGGTAAGGAACTGCCGTCGCCGGGATAGGTTCTACGAAACAAGACGAAGAAGGAGGAGCATGTGAAAAGGTGGAGGTCACTGGTAGGGCTGGTGGGAGGAGGATGGGCCTTGGCGGGCGCGTTGCCCGGCTTGGCGGAAGAGGCGGGGGCGGGGGTGGCCGCGGCTGCGCCGGCGGTTGCCGCGTCGGCCGTGAATTCGGGAGACACGGCGTGGGTGTTGATCAGCGCGGCGCTGGTCCTGTTGATGACGATACCCGGGCTCGCGTTCTTCTATGGGGGCTTGGTTCGCAGGAAGAACGTGCTGTCGGTGCTCATGCAATGCTTCATGATCATGTGCATCCTGAGCCTGCAGTGGGTGCTGTTCGGGTATAGCCTTGCCTTCGGGCCGGACGTCAAGGGCGTGATCGGGAACCTTAGCTGGGCCGGGCTCCACTCGGTTGGCGCGGAGCCGTTCGCCGGGTATGCCGCGACGATTCCGCACTCGGTGTTCATGATCTTTCAGATGATGTTCGCCGTCATCACGCCGGCCCTGATCATCGGCGCGTTTGCGGAGCGCATGAAGTTTTCGAGCTTCTGCGTGTTCATCCTGCTGTGGTCCACCCTGGTGTACGACCCCGTCGCGCACTGGGTCTGGGGGCTGGGCGGGTTCCTGTCGCGGTTTGACGCGGCAGGTAATCTGCGCGAGGGCGCCGCGGACTTCGCTGGCGGCACGGTGGTGCATGTGAACGCCGGCGTGGCGGCCCTGGTGTGCGCCCTGGTGCTGGGCAAGCGCAAGGGGTATCCGGACAAGATGTCGCCGCCGCACAACCTGCCTTTCGCAGTGCTGGGCGCCGGCCTCCTGTGGTTCGGCTGGTTCGGGTTCAACGCGGGCAGCGCGCTGGCCGCGAACGGGCTGGCGGCGAGCGCGTTCGTGATCACGCACATCGGCGCGGCAAGCGCAGGCCTGACCTGGGCAATTCTCGACTGGCTGTTCAACAAGCGGCCGACGGTGCTCGGGATCATCACCGGCGCGGTGGGCGGGCTGGTGGCAATCACCCCGGCCTCGGGGTTCGTGAACGTGGCGGGCGCATTCGGGGTGGGAATCGGCGTGGCCGTGATCTGCTACATCTTCGTGTCGTTCGTCAAGCCGAAGATGGGCTATGACGACTCGCTGGATGCCTTCGGCGTGCACGGGGTCGGCGGGATGTGGGGCGCCATCGCCACGGGGATCTGGGCCGTGAAGTCGGTCAACGGCGTGGACGGACTGCTCGCCGGCAATCCGGGACAGCTGATCATCCAGCTCAAGGCGGTGCTGGTCACGGTGGTCTTCTCGGCCGTGGGGACATATATCCTGCTGAAGGTCGTGGACAAAGTGATGGGGCTGCGGGCCACCGACCACAGTGAGCGCATCGGCCTGGACCTGAGCGATCACCGTGAGACCGGCTATACCATGCTTGAGTAGGGCGAACCCATAGAAGCAGAAAGAGGAAGAACCATGAAATACATTGTAGCAGTCATACAGCCGGATCGTCTGGACGATGTTCTGGAGCGGCTGACGGAGAAGGAAATTCACCTGGTCACGGTAACCTCGGTGATGGGCCGGGGGCGCCAGAAGGGCGTGGCCACGGTCTACCGCAGCCACAAGGAGGCGGGCAGCCTCCTGAAGAAGGTGAAGCTGGAAATCGCTGTGAACGATGCCTACGTGAAAGCGACCCTCGAGGCGATCACGTCGGGCGCGCGCACGGGCGAGGTGGGGGACGGGAAGATCTTCGTTCTCGACATGGCGGAATGTGTTCGAATCCGTACCGGCGAGACGGGCGGAGTGGCAATCGGATAGGCAGGAAACAAGCTGCGGGCGGCGGCTTCGCGGGAAGCCGACGCCCGGTTCGAAGCAGAAGCAACAACAATTGACGCAGCGTCGCTACGGTGTGTGGCTCTGAAAGGGTAGGGACGGTTCTCCGAACCGTCCGCGGACGCCTCGGAGAGGCGTCCCTACCTGAGCACGCGAAAGGACTCGTGACGCTGTGCATAGAAGAAGAAAGTGAGAGAAAAATGAAGAAAGCAGTCATAGGCATGATGGTTGGCGTTCTTTGCGTTGGATCGGCGAGCCGGAGCATGGCAACGCCCTCCACGCAGATCTGGATTCCTTCAACGGATGTGCAGGGGTACAACGTCTGGCATCTGGGGCTGGACAACTACTTCCGGGCCTCGGGCAATGGCAAGTTCGCCGAGGGCGAAAGCGACCCCAATGTGTACGATGCCGGGCTGACCGTCGGCGTTCTCCCGTTCGATTCTGTCAAGGCGGAGATCGGCGTCGACTATCTCGTGAACGGGACGGACTACGATGACCATCCGTTCTATTTCAACGCCAAGCTGGGCATTCCGGAGGGTGTGCTGTGTTCCAATTCGCCGGCCTTCGCGGTGGGCGGGTTCAACTTTGGAACCAAGAAGAGCAGCGCAACGCGGACGGATCAGAACATTATCTACGGGCTGGCGGCGGAGACCATCCCGTCGTTCGGCGCCATTCCTTCCCTTGGCCGCCTCTCGGCCGGCTACTACACGGGGAACAAGGATGTGCTCCTCGACAAGAACGGGGAATCCGCCAGCGACGGGGTGCTTGTTTCCTGGGACCGGACCCTGAGCGAGATCTCGGACAAGCTCTGGGTGGCCGTGGACTACCAGGGCGGCCGGAACGCGCTCAGCGGGCTGAGCTTCGGCGCTTCGTGGGCGTTTTCCAAGAACGTGTCCGTGATCGTCGGCTACGACGTATGGGATGAGCCCAGCCTGGCGGGCTCCGACACCTTCACCACGCAGCTCGACATCAACTTCC
>CAYRKB010000132.1:0-11011 GCA_964424705.1 uncultured Victivallales bacterium | reverse complement strand
TGACCGGAATCGGTGTCCGACTTGAATCGGAACAGGTGTCCGACTTGAATCGGAACAGGTGTCCGACTTGAATCGGAACAGGTGTCCGACTTGAATCGGAATACGCAGGGCGGGCATTTTCGGGCAGTTTTCGACTGTCGCTCGCATCCTATAGAGCCCCCCCCCGTCGCGGGGCGCTACGGCGAGGGTCTGCCCAGCGCTTTGGCCGAGGTCGCGTTGGTCTTCAGAGGGAAAACCTGCCAGACATTCAGCATGCGCTTGATCGCTTCAACGGGTGCGCATAGATGAGGCAACATTCTGTTGAGTTTGCGGCTCGTGGGTGTTAATATTCTGGCATGCGTTGGGTTCGTCGCGTTCGCATCGAGCCGGTGTGAGATGAGGGATATTGCGCAGGGCGATCTTTGTTGAAGGATGAATCAGGCGATGGAGAGCTCCTATGAAGTACTTATTATCATCGTTTTGTGTTTTGGTGACGTTGTCGGTGATGGTCGACGCCGCGTCGGCGGAGGGAACGGTCTGGCGCGTGGATTGTAGCTACACGGACCCGAAAGATAGTCCGCCAGCCAACGTTATTACAGGTGATTATGTGGAGCCGGCAGCAGCGAACGCGAGTGCGGCGTTTGGGGCTTCTGGTGTGCAGGATTACTGGAACACGTGGAACATGGATACGCGTGACAATGTGACCCTCGGAGGATGGTCGTTTTTCAACGGCGTTCTGACATCTGATAGCGACTTAATGGTTTCCACGCTTACGTCCACCGACGGCGGCAGGTCCGTCACTATCGGTAGCACGGCCAACAATAACCAGCACCAGCCTCGTTATGGCAATGGCACAGGGTCTAATTTTGAGATTTTGACGGGGAACGATACGTCGGCCGGAACCGGTGATGGAATGGCCGCTTACACGCTTGTCATCAGCGGCTTGACCCCCGGACGGACGTTGTTGTTCTACTCCTATGCGTGGAGAGATGGCAATCCGAACTATTACACGATCCAGCTAAATTCGGGCTCGCCGACCACGGTGAACGGCAGCAGTTACAGTGAGGGCAGTGCTGCCTCCGGTGTATTGCTATCGACAGTCATCGGTGGGTCAGGCAGTGTCACGTGTTCTTATGTACACGCCGGATTTACCGGACCAGGATTCCAGTTCGCGGAACTGCCGCCGGCGCCCGAGATCAACGTGAAGGGCAACGGCAATTCGATCACCAATGGTGATGTCACGCCTTCAGGGTCGGACAACACGGACTTCAGTCAGCTTGTTGTCGGCAGCTCCGTAACGAACACGTTTACGATCGAGAATACCGGCAACGCCCCGCTTGCCGTGACCAACGTTACTGTGGGTGGGGATTTCAGCGTTGTGGTTCAGCCCTCAAACACCGTGAGCGGGGGCGGCTCGACCACGTTCATGGTATCGTTTACTCCACAGGGCCTTGGTGCCCAGACGCAGACGCTCTCAATAGCCAACAGCGATAGCGACGAGGGCAACTACACGTTCTGGCTATCGGGGGCGGGGGTTGCGGTACCTACGCCTGAGATCGACATCACGGGAACGAATGGGGCCTCTATTGCGTGTGGCGCAGCGGCGTCCGTTGCCAGCGGCACGGATTTCGGAAGTGTTAGCGGGAGCCGCACGTTCACGATCACGAATACCGGATTGGCAAGTCTCTCGCTTACCAGCACACCGAGCGTAGTGATCAGCGGAGCCGGGGCTGAGCAGTTCACGGTGACCAGTTTCCCGAGTGACTCGGTGGCTTCCCACGGGGCCACGACGTTCACGGTGCAGTTCACGGCAACTGGCGCTGCGGGGGTTAAGGGTGCTACTGTCTCGATCGGCAATAATGACAGCAGCGGAGGCGAGGATCCGTACACGTTCAGTCTTGCTGGCCTGGTGCCGCCCGTGATCAAAGTGTGGCGCGTGGATTGCAGCTATGCCGGGCAGAACGATGTGCCGCCGGTCAACATTATCACGGGTGATTATGTTGAGCCAGCTGCTGCGTCGGCCAATGCGGCATTCGGCTCGGCCGGTGTGAGCGATTTGTGGAACACTTGGGACATGGACGCTCGTTCGGGCGTCCTTGGCGGCTGGGCATGGTTCAATGGCGTTCTCACGGCCGATGCAGACTCTGCACAGTCCACGCTGTGGTCCACCGACGGGGGCACCGCGGTCAAGATCGGCAGCATAGCCAACAACGGTCAGCACCAGCCGTGGTCGGGCAACGGTTCGGGCTCCCCGTTTGCTATCTTGACGGGAAGTTCTTCCTCTTCGGGCAATAATGATCACAGTGTTGGCAGCACTTACACATTTGTCATCAGCGGCCTGAACGCTGGGCGGACACTACTGTTTTACGACTATGCTCTCAATGCGCCGCCCGGCAGCGGCCTCGGCTATTATCGCGTGGCGTTGAACGGTGGGGCTGCGACCACGATAAACTGCAGCTCATACACCGAGGGAAGCGCGGCGTCTGGCGCGTTGCTTTCGACGGTTGTGCAGGTGTCGGGGTGCGTTACGGTCAAGCTTACCTCTGCCGGTCTCACCGGCCCCGGTTTCCAGTTCGCGGAACTGCCGCCGGCGCCCGAGATCAACGTGAAGGGCAACGGTAATTCGGTCACCAATGGAGATGTCACGCCTTCTGGGTCGGACAACACGGACTTCAGTCAGCTTGTTGTCGGCAGCTCCGTAACGAACACGTTTACGATCGAGAATACCGGCAACGCCCCGCTTGCCGTGACCAACGTTACTGTGGGTGGGGATTTCAGCGTTGTGGTTCAGCCCTCAAACACCGTGAGCGGGGGCGGCTCGACCACGTTCATGGTATCGTTTACTCCACAGGGCCTTGGTGCCCAGACGCAGACGCTCTCAATAGCCAACAGCGATAGCGACGAGGGCAACTACACGTTCTGGCTATCGGGGGCGGGGGTTGCGGTACCTACGCCTGAGATCGACATCACGGGAACGAATGGGGCCTCTATTGCGTGTGGCGCAGCGGCGTCCGTTGCCAGCGGCACGGATTTCGGAAGTGTTAGCGGGAGCCGCACGTTCACGATCACGAATACCGGATTGGCAAGTCTCTCGCTTACCAGCACACCGAGCGTAGTGATCAGCGGAGCCGGGGCTGAGCAGTTCACGGTGACCAGTTTCCCGAGTGACTCGGTGGCTTCCCACGGGGCCACGACGTTCACGGTGCAGTTCACGGCAACTGGCGCTGCGGGGGTTAAGGGTGCTACTGTCTCGATCGGCAATAATGACAGCAGCGGAGGCGAGGATCCGTACACGTTCAGTCTTGCTGGCCTGGTGCCGCCCGTGATCAAAGTGTGGCGCGTGGATTGCAGCTATGCCGGGCAGAACGATGTGCCGCCGGTCAACATTATCACGGGTGATTATGTTGAGCCAGCTGCTGCGTCGGCCAATGCGGCATTCGGCTCGGCCGGTGTGAGCGATTTGTGGAACACTTGGGACATGGACGCTCGTTCGGGCGTCCTTGGCGGCTGGGCATGGTTCAATGGCGTTCTCACGGCCGATGCAGACTCTGCACATTCCACGCTGTGGTCCACCGACGGGGGCACGTCGGTCTTGATAGGCAGCACGGCCAACAATGGACAGCACCAGCCTTGGACCGGCAATGGTTCAGGGACTCCATTCGATATATTGACCGGGAGCGAGACGTCGTCCGGATTGAATGGCGCTGATCCTGCCAGCACCTACTCGTTTGTCATCAGCGGCTTGACGGCGGGCCGTAGGTTTCTGTTCTACGATTATGCTCATCGCGTTGGCCCACGGGTCGACATTCTGCCCGCATACAAAGTGTCGCTGGATGGTGGCCCGGGGACCACCAATTATCACACCTTGTACAGTGAGGGCGATGCCGCTTCGGGGGTTTTGTTATCAACCGTGATAGGCGGGGCGGGAACCGTCACGATCACGTTGACAGCTGCCGGTTTTACCGGCCCCGGTTTCCAGTTCGCCGAACTTCCGCCGGCGCCGGAGATCAACGTGACCGGCAATGGCAGTTCGATCACCAACGGGGATATCACGCCCTCGGGGGGCGACGGCACGGACTTTGGTCAAACTCTTTCCGGAGGATCCGTGACGAATTCTTTCACGATCGAGAGCGACGGAAACCTGCTCCTTGCCGTGAGCAATGTTTCCGTGGTGGGCAGCAGTGATTTCAGCGTTGCGACCCAGCCGTCGAACAGCGTGAGCGAAGGCAGTTCGGCGGCGTTCGACATCGTGTTCACGCCGACTGGCGGGATAGGGCTCAAGACGGGTACCGTCTCGATCGCCAATAACGACGCCGACGAGAACCCGTATACCTTCAACGTGGAGGGGGAACTCGTGTCTGTGTTCACGCCGGAGATCGACATCAGGGGAACGAACGGGGCCTCGATCGCATCGGGCTCATCCGCCTCTGTCGCCAGTGGCACCGATTTCGGGACAGCGACGCTGAGTCACACCTTCACGATCACGAACACCGGATTGGCAAGCCTGACCCTTACGGGCACGCCAAGCGTAGTGATCAGCGGAGCAGGCGCCTCGCAGTTCACGGTGACCACTTTCCCGAGCAATTCAGTGCCGTCGCACGGGTCGACCACCTTCACTGTGCAGTTCAGTGCGTCGGGTGCTGCAGGTATCAAGGAGGCCGTCATATCGATCGGCAACAATGACACCAGCGGCGGGGAGGACCCGTACACGTTCGGTCTTACGGGCACGGTCTTGCCCTCGCTAAAGGTGTGGCGCGTGGACTGCAGTTACGGGAATCGGAGCGATGTCCCGCCGGCTAACATTATAACGGGCGATTATGTGGAGCCGGCTGCCGCTGCGGCGAATGCGGCGTTCGGATCATCCGGCGTACACGATTATTGGAACACGTGGGATATGGACGCACGTCTCGATCAGGGGGGACGGCTGGGAGGGTGGGCTTGGTTCAATGGCGTTCTTACCGCCGATTCGGACCCTGCGCATTCAACCCTGTTGTCCACCGATGGTGGCGCGTCTGTTCTGATAGGCAGTCCGGCGAACAACGGGCAGCACCAGGTGGGGTACGGCAATGGCACAGGTACGTCTTTCGATATTCTCACCGGCGATAATACATCGTCAGGAATGAACGGGGATGATCCGCTGAGCAGTTATACATTTGTTATCAGTGGTCTAAGGTCAGGCTGGACTTTCTTGTTCTACGACTATGCGCAGAATTCTGCGTCTCCAGGCGGACTCGGCTACTACAAGGTCTCTCTGGACGGCGGCGCTGAAACGCAGGTTAATTGCAGCAGTTACAGCGAGGGCGATCCTGAGTCCGGCGTACTAGTGTCCACGGTGATCGGGGAGTCGGGGAGTGTCACAGTCACTTTGACCGCTGCCGGCTTTACCGGCCCCGGTTTTCAGTTCACCCAGGTGTCTCCTGCGCCTCCCCGTGGCGTTTTGCTCCTGATACGCTGACGGACCTGCGAAGGAATCGCGAAATCAGCAGCCATATTTCAGGAGAGGCTATGCAATCTCAGGCGTCCGCCGCCGGTAGTAGAGATTGTCGTAGCCCTTATGCCTTATAGTGCTTACGGTGCCGCGGCTGGCACATGCTCGCACGGTGCGACCGGATTCGAGATTGGCCTGTGCGACATTAGCGACCCGGATGCGTACGATGACTGAAGCTCCTGAAGCCATGCCGCCTGAGTGGGATTTGCGCGAGTGGGAGGACGTGCTCAATATCAGCGTGGGTGTGACCTACGTGTGCCGGGAGTGCCAGAACCTGGTGATGATTACCCGGGGCGGGGTGGGGATTATGAAGCTCGTGTGCTGCGGCAAGCCCATGGAGACGGTGCAGGCCGAGAAAGGGAGGGCTCCCCGCTGATGCAGGCGTTCGTTTCCAAAGGTTTTGTATATCGGTGCCCCGTCTGCGGGTCGGAGGTGCTGGTCGTTGCCAGAAGAATGGGCGTGTTTGAACCGCAATGCTGCAATCGCGGGATGATACGGCTGAACCAAAAGGTGGCCTTCTACGCGTGCCCGGTTTGCGGCGCTGAACTCTCCGTCCTCTATCCCGGCGACGGGGCGTTTCTCCCGGAGTGCTGCAACACCCCTATGCGGCTTGAGGCTGCATGACCAGCAGCTCCTCGGGCATGGCGCCGCGCGTACCCCTATGATCTACACCCACACCGTCAAGAGCCGCACCCTCAAGGAAAGGACTCGCTCCATGGTTTTCACCGCGGAACAACTCGGTCTCTATCGATCCCAGGGGGCGCCCGCGCCTCGCAATACCGGAGACGCGCGTGAATGATGTGCACGATACCTCCCTCTGCCTGATCTGTCGTCAGGGCTTTGAGTCGACGCTTGCAGACGAAGTCCATGCGAAGATGCTGGCATCCGGCAGAGCGGGCGGCGTGCCGGAGATGCTCCCCGGCCTGCTTCGCTACAGTGGCCCCCAGGCAGCCGCAATGGCAGGCGACGCACCTTTCATCTTTGAACGGCAGCGGCTCTCGGGCGCTTTGCGCATAGGCATGGATGCCCTCAAGCCCATGGCGCGCGAAGTGATGGTCCGGGTCCTGCCCGGCATTCCGCGCGGCACGGGCCAGTGGACGCTCCATGCCTATGCGTCCAACGTAGACGCTGCTGATTCACTCGCTCGCAGGGCCGATTCGCTTGCCGAAGTATTCCTGCAGGGCTGCCACGAGCGCTTTCCCGGCATCCTGCGCAGGCACGTGCCTCCGCAGGCGGCAGGGGCTGCCGTGCACGTGCTTCAGATATGTGTCACGCGCGAGGCCGCGTGGGCTTGCGTCATGGAGAAGTCGCAGCTGAGCGACGCCGCGCCCGGCGGGGTGCACCGCATGCCCTTCGACCAGCAGTCCCCGTCCCGCTCCTACCTGAAGATTGAAGAAGCGCTGGACCTGATGAACGACGCCCCGAAGCGCAAGCAGACCGTGGTGGACCTCGGAGCGGCGCCGGGCGGGTGGTCGTACGCGTTCCTCAAGCGGGGGTGCCGGGTGGTGGCCGTGGACAATGGTCCGATGCGCCTGGAGAACACGGGCGGGCAGGGCGGGACGCTGAAACACGAGGAAGAGGACGGGCTGGTCTATGAGCCGCCGCGCGAGCTGCGTCCGCTGGACTGGCTCGTGAGCGACATGCTCATGCCGCCCGGGCGCAATCTCGGCATGATGCGCAAATGGATGGACGGGCGCTGGATGCGTCGCTTTGTGATCAATATCAAGCTGCCACAGGAGCGGCCGTATGAGGTGCTTCAGCCCGTGGAGGAATACCTGGCCAGCGTGCCGCGGATCCGGTTTCGCATCCGGCAGCTCTACCACGACCGGCGTGAAGTCACCGTGTTCGGGCGACTGGAGTAGCCTAGAGCGGCAGCGGCCGCTGACCGATCAGGCTGAGGAACTCCGCGCGGGTGGCCGCGTCGTCGTGGAAATCCCCGAGGACGGACGAGGTGGTCATGACCGAGTTCTGCTTCTGGACGCCGCGCATCATCATGCACAGATGCCGGCACTCCATCACGACGCCGACGCCCTCTGCTTTCACCGAATCGCGGACCGCGCGCGCCACCTCGTCTGTCAGGCGCTCCTGGATCTGCAGCCGGCGCGCGAAGCAATCGATGATTCGCGCGAGTTTGCTGGCGCCGAGCACCTTGCGATTCGCGATGTAGCCGATGTGGCAGCGCCCGAAGAACGGGAGCATGTGGTGCTCGCAAAGGCTGAAGACCTCGATGTCGCGGATGATGATCATGTTGTTCGCATAGGACTTGAACACGGCCCGGTTGATGACCGTGCGCAGGTTGGTCTTGTACCCGCTGGTGAGGAATTCCAGTGATTCCGCCACGCGCTTCGGAGTTTTGCGAAGACCCTCGCGCGCGGGATCTTCGCCCAGCTCCTTGAGGAGTTGCGTTACAAGCCCTGCCACTCGCGTCTTGTTCATCGATTGTCCTCTCCGCGGATACGAAAACGAAGGACCATGTTTGCGCCTGTTGACTGGCTGCGCGTGATGACTATAGCAGCGCGAAGCGGTTCATGGAAAGAAGTTGTTCCAGGCCAATTGAAATTGAAATGTGTACTCCGCGCACACTGTGTGCAAAACTGCAGCTGTGAACTTACGTGTGCCCGTTCAGTTCATTCCTTTGCTCGCAGCCGCGTTGACCGCCGCGGCGCTGATGACGCCGGGCGGGGAACGAGGCGTAGAGGAACCGGCGCGCTTTGAAGCTGCGTTTCCGCTGAGGGAGGGGGTGCGACGTGTCCCGGCAGCGGGATCGTTGCCGGTGCAGCCCTATGCGATGTCGCAGTCTGTTGTGGCGCCTCGGCTCCAGCCGGACGTTCTTCTGCCAGGCACGGACACGGACAGGCCGTATGGCGCCGGGCGGCGAGGATTTGAGCTAGCCGATGCGACGGCTGCTCCGGTGCAGCCCTCGCCCGCGCGAGCCGTACGCGGGAGAAATCAGAAGCCTCTGCTTCCGGAGCTTGCGCAGGACGATGCAATGGGCTTGCCGGGCGCGGACGATGCGAGCGGCTGGGGGTGGCTTGAGGATGACATTCGGGCCATGGACAAAGCCGCCGCGCAGCGCGCGGCGGAGCTTGGCAAGCGTCAGGACGACGACGAGCCGTTTGGCGGGCGGTTCCTTGGCAGCCAGACGCCGGCGTCGATGCGAATGGATGCGGCATATCCGCCCGGACCGGATGAAGCGCAGGGGCTCGAGCGGAGCGACCTGCTCCCGGGAGCGCCTGCGGCGGATGTCGACTCGCGCCAGAACTTGTTCAGGGATACCCGCGCTGACGGGCCTGCTGATCAAGGCGCGCTTTTTGACAGCGGAAGCGGGAGCGCTTTCAGCATCGAGTAGAAACCTTCACGAGTCTTTCGCAGGTTCGCGCCGGCGAGTTCAGGCTTGAAATTGTGCCGAAACTCCTGCTCAGTACTGCCATGTCAAAGAAACCGCAGTCGGTCGAGACGGCCGAAACGATGGCGCAGAAGCAGAAGGACATCTCTGTTTCTGAATTCTTCCTGAAGAACCGGCACCTGCTGGGCTTCGACAATCCGCGCAAGGCCTTGCTGACTACCGTTAAAGAGGCGGTGGATAACGCGCTGGATGCGTGCGAGGAGGGCGGGATTGTGCCGGAGATCAGCGTGGATATCCAGCAGGTGGCGGCAAACCGCTTCCGGGTTGGCATCATGGACAACGGCCCCGGGATCGTGCGTGCGCAGATTCCGCGCATCTTCGCCAAGCTGCTCTACGGCTCAAAGTTTCACCGCCTGCGCATGTCGCGCGGGCAGCAGGGCATTGGGATCAGCGCGGCCGGGATGTACGGGCAGCTCACCACGGGGCGAGCGACAAGAATCCTTTCGCGGACGGCGGCAGGAAAGAAGGCCCACCTGATCGAGGTGCAGATTGATACGCGCAAGAATGCGCCGACGATCCTGAAGGATGACGTGATCGAGTGGCAGCCGGAGTTCCACCCCCTCGGGGCAGACGGCGCGCGTCAGACTGTTGTGTCGTCGAAGCACGGAACGTGCGTAGAGATCGAAATGGAAGCGTCGTATGTTCGCGGGGCGCGATCGGTGGATGAATACCTGAAGCAATGCGCGATCGTAAACCCGCACCTACAGTTGCACTACCGCGTGCAGCTGCTCAAGAAGGAGGGCCCCGAGGTGGTGCCGGGGGGGAAGGGGGGCGAGGAGTCGGGCGACCAGCCCGCGGCGGACGTGCCGTGGACCTCGTTCCTGCGCGCCGTGCACCACCTGCCGCCGGCGCCCGTTGAGATCAAGCCCCACCCGCACGGCGTCGAGCTGGGCCTCCTGATGCAGATGCTCAAGGATACGCCGGCCCGCACGCTGCGCGCGGCGCTGTCGCAGGATTTCTCCCGCGTGAGCGGGAATGTGGCCCTGGCGATTTGCGAGCGGGCCGGGCTGGAGCCGAAGGCCAGCCCCACGCGGATCGCGCACAGGGATGTCGAGGCGCTGTTCAAGGCCATCAACGAGACGAAGCTCATGCGGCCGCCGACGGATTGCCTGTCGCCGATCGGGGAGGCTCAGATCATTGCGGGCCTTTCGAAAGAGATGCGCGCCGACTTCATCACGGCCGTGACCCGCCCGCCGACCGTGTACCGCGGCAACCCTTTTCAAGTGGAGGTCGGGCTGGCTTACGTTAAGCCGGGCGACAGGGCTGATGTGAACGCCGATGAGCCCGTGCGGCTGATGCGGTTTGCCAATCGGGTGCCGCTGCTGCATATGGCGGGCGCCTGCGCGATCACGAAGGCCGTGACGAACGTGAACTGGAAGAGCTACGGACTGGCTCAGCCGCGCGGCGCGCTGCCGCTGGGTCCCGTGGTGGTGCTGGTGCACATGGCCAGCGTCTGGGTGCCGTTCACGAGCGAGAGCAAGGAGGCGATCGCGCACTACACGGAAATCATCCGGGAAGTCACGTACTGCGTGCAGGAGTGCGGGCGGCAGCTTTCGATGTTCCTGCATAAGCGGAACCGGCTTGCGGAGGCCGAGCGCAAGCGCAGCTACATCGCGCTGTACATCCCGCATCTCGCCCTGGGGCTCAAGGACGTGCTGGACCTGAGCGACCGGGAGGAATCCAAGGTGGTGAGCAGCCTGAACGGGCTTCTGGAACGGACCCATCTCGAGATCGGCAAGTGAAGCGGCAAGGAACACGTATGGCACACAAGAAGAAGCAGCAGCCCGCCGCGGCCCAGCCCGCCGCCGGGAAGATTGAAGTAGTCAGCAAGCAGCAGGTCACCGCCCGCATCGTGGAGGTCGGCAAGGATATTTACGATGATATCGTGAAGAAGCGGCGCAAGCCCAGCATGAGCTTTCCCGTGCGCGCGCTCTCGAACGTGCGCTACGACACGAAGCGCGGGCACTTTGAGATACGCGGGAAGGTTGCCACGCGAACGTTGACGTACAACACGGTCAAGACGTTTGCGCAAACCATGCGGCTGCTCGCGACGACGAAGAAGGACTTGCTGGACAAGAACGATTTTGCTGGCAAGCGCGAGATCTACTACAACAGCAAGAGCTGGGGCGAGTGCCGCT